>NZ_JBVHUE010000006.1:0-120819 GCF_055565515.1 Streptomyces sp. NPDC028419
CTGCTCGGTGGGGCCGAGCTTCCACCCCTCCCGTACCCCCCACCAGCCCAAAACAGCCTGCAGGCGCTTCTCTCGGAGAAGCGCGTAGCGATCTGCAGGCGTGCTTGTGTCTTGTGGTCGTTGTCTTGTCGCCCGGAGGGCGCGGCATGGCCGCACTCGGAGCCCCCGCCCCAGGCGCCCGGAACCCTGGTTGATGGTCTCGTTCCCCCCTGCCCTTCCTCCGGGGGCTTCCCGGCAGTTCTTGGCTTTCCGTGACGGGGTGGGCTGTCAAGGGTGGCCGTAGGCCATCGCGCAGCGACGCGACCGTAGGGAGCGCCCTTGATAGGGCGCCCCGGCGCGGAGAGACAGTGGAACTGGCGGGCAGCCCCCGGGGCCTCTCCGACCCCGAATGTGTGTGATCCGGCCTTCGCGGCGGAGCCGCGTTGGGCATGGCTCGGGGGTAAAGCGGGGCGTATGGGGCTGGGGGTCGGTAACGATCCGGCCTCGTGGGTGGCTGAGAGGTGTCGTCGGATGGGTGGAGGTGATCGCTCCGGGGTTGGGGTATCCACCAATTGGACTGGCGTTCGGGGTGGTTCTGGTTTGCGGGGTGGAAGGGGCGTGCTCGGTGTTCTCGCACGTCAGGCGTCTGGGTGGGGTGGTGGTTCGCTGGCGCGACAGGGGGAGGGGGGTTGGGGGCGCGGGTTTCGCATACGCCGTCCTGGTCGCGGCCGCTAGTGGAGGAACCTCCATGGATGGGTGCGCGAAACCTCAACAATTTGTGGAAGTCGACGATATCTGGGAAGCCCCCCACAGGCGTTCAATTCCGGTCACACGGCGAGCGGCTGCCCGTAACACGGCGCGGCTTCGATTCGCGTGAACGCACTGACAACCCTGGCGGATCAACGGGTTCGCGACCCACTCCGTCCCAGGGATAACCAGGTCCCAGATCCCCCATTCCTCTCGCTTACCTACCTCTTGAAGGGCAAGGCAGAGATGGCACGTGTCGCCGCCCGGCTTTCCACCAACGGAGAGCAGAGCACGCACCCGGTCGACGAGGTGCTCCCCCTCCCCAAGCTCGCGCTGTACGGCTTCCAGCACGTGCTCGCGTTCTACGCCGGTGCGGTGATCGTTCCGATCCTCGTCGGCAGCGCGCTCAAGCTCACCCCCGAGCAGTTGGTCTACCTGATCAACGCGGACCTCTTCACCTGCGGCATCGCCTCGATCATCCAGGCCTGGGGCATCGGCCGGATCGGTGCGCGGCTGCCGATCATCCAGGGCGTCACCTTCACCGCCGTGTCCCCGATGATCGCCATCGGACTGGGCGCGGGCGGCGGGACGGCCGCCCTGTTGGTGATCTACGGAGCCGTCATCACCGCGGGCATCGCGACCTTCGCCTTCGCCTGGATGCCCGCCCGGGTGTTCAAGGTCGTGATGTCGTTGTTCCCGCCCGTCGTCACGGGCACGGTGATCACGATCCTCGGCATCGTCCTGCTGCCGGTCGCCCTCAAGGACGTCGTCGGCGGTGCGCCGCTGGTCGGCGACGGCGGTGACCCCACGCAGCTGGCCTACGCCGCCGGCACGATGCTCTTCGTCCTGGTCGTGATGCGGCTGGGCAAGCCCTTCCTGTCCAGCATCGCCGTCCTGCTCGGCCTGGTGGGCGGCACCCTCGTCGCCTTCGCCCTCGGTGACGCGAAGTTCGACGCCGTCAGCGCCTCCGACTGGGTCGGGGTCACCACGCCCTTCCACTTCGGCGCCCCGAAGTTCGAGTGGTTCCCGATCCTCCTCATGCTGATCGTCATGCTGATCACCATGGTCGAGACGACCGGTGACACCTACGCCGTCGGCGAGATCGTCGGCAAGGACATCGACAGCGAGACCGTGGCCCGCGCCCTGCGCGCCGACGGCGCGGCCACCGCGATCGGCGGTCTGCTGAACTCCTTCCCCTACGTCGCCTTCGCCGAGAACGTCGGGCTGGTGCGGGTCACCAAGGTCAAGAGCCGGTTCGTGGTGGTCGCCGCGGGCGTGATCATGATCATCCTGGGGCTGCTGCCCAAGGCCGCGGCCATCGTTGCGGCGATCCCGCCGGGCGTCCTCGGCGGCGCGGCCACCGTGATGTTCGGCATGGTCGCCCTGGCGGGCATCCAGACCCTGGGCAAGGTGGACCTCAAGGAGGAGAAGAACGCGCTGATCGTCGGCGTCTCGCTCGCCTTCGCGCTCTTCCCGGCCACCGTCCCGGCCTTCTTCGAGAAGCACATGAGCGTGGACACGGCCTCGCTGCTCAACAGCGGCGTCACCCTCGGTGCCACGGCCGCGATCGTGCTCAACCTGCTCTTCAACGGCCTGTCGAAGGGCGACCCGCACGCGGTGGCGCCCGTACCCGAGGCGGTCGTGCCGGCGCAGGCGACGGAGGGCGAGAGCGCCCCGGCGCCGACCGTCTGACCCGTCGGCTCGGACCGTCCCCGGACCGGCTCCCTCCGCCGGTCCGGGGACACCGGCGTCCGTGGTCTGTCAGTGCCGTACGGGACAATGGGGCCATGAGTCTGTTCCGCGACGACGGCATCGTGCTGCGCACCCAGAAGCTGGGTGAGGCGGACCGCATCATCACGCTCCTGACCCGTGGCCACGGCCGGGTCCGGGCCGTGGCCCGCGGCGTGCGGCGGACCAAGTCGAAGTTCGGCGCCGGGCTGGAACCCTTCTCCCACGCCGACGTGCAGTTCTTCGCCCGGGGCAGCGATCTGGTCAGCCGCAGCCTGCCGCTGTGCACCCAGACCGAGATCATCCACCCCTACGGCAACGGCATCGTCGTGGACTACGCCCGCTACACCGCCGGCACCGCGATGCTGGAGACGGCCGAGCGCTTCACCGACCAGGAGGGCGAGCCCGCCGTACAGCAGTACCTCTTGCTCGTCGGCGCCCTGCGCACCCTCTCGCGCGGCGAGCACGCGCCCAACCTCATCCTCGACGCCTTCCTGCTGCGCTCCCTCGCGGTCAACGGCTACGCCCCCAGCTTCACGGACTGCGCGAAGTGCGGGATCCACGGACCCAACCGGCATTTCTCCGTCGCCGCGGGCGGGGTCGTCTGCGGGGACTGCCGGGTGCCCGGCAGCGTCGTACCCTCGTCGGAGGCCGTAGGACTGCTCAGCGCCCTGCTCACCGGGGACTGGGCGCACGCGGACGCCTGCGAGGCGCGCCACGTCCGGGAGGGGAGCGGCTTGGTCTCCGCCTATTTGCACTGGCATCTGGAGCGCGGGCTACGCTCCCTGCGATACGTCGAGAAATAGGAGCTGGACACATGGCACGACGCGGGATCCTGGGACGCAGCCGCAGGGACTACAAGCTTCCGGAGCCGCACCCGTCCGGTGCGCGCCCGCCGAAGATTCCCGGCGAACTGATCCCGAACCACGTCGCGGTCGTCATGGACGGCAACGGCCGTTGGGCCAAGGAGCGCGGCCTGCCGCGCACCGAGGGGCACAAGGTCGGCGAGGGCGTGGTGCTCGACGTGCTCAAGGGCTGCCTGGAGATGGGCGTCAAGAACCTCTCCCTGTACGCCTTCTCGACGGAGAACTGGAAGCGCTCGCCCGACGAGGTGCGCTTCCTGATGAACTTCAACCGCGACGTCATCCGGCGCAGGCGCGACGAGATGAACGAGCTGGGCATCCGCATCCGTTGGGTCGGCCGCATGCCGAAGATGTGGAAGTCGGTCGTCCAGGAACTCCAGGTCGCGCAGGAGCAGACCGTCGACAACGACGCGATGACGCTGTACTTCTGCGTGAACTACGGAGGTCGGGCGGAGATCGCGGACGCGGCGCAGGCGATCGCCCGCGACGTGGCGGCGGGCCGCCTCGACCCGTCGAAGGTCAATGAGAAGACCTTCGCGAAGTACATGTACTACCCGGACATGCCGGACGTGGACCTCTTCCTGCGGCCCAGCGGTGAGCAGCGCACCTCCAACTACCTGCTCTGGCAGAGCGCTTACGCCGAGATGGTCTTCCAGGACGTGCTGTGGCCGGACTTCGACCGGCGCAACCTCTGGGCGGCCTGCCTGGAGTACGCGCAGCGCGACCGCCGCTTCGGCGGGGCGCTGCCGAACACGCCGGAAATCCCCGGACAGCCGGGCTGAGCGGGGCCTATCCTCACCGCCATGGACACGGGTGGGGATCAGGCACATGACATGAGCGTGGGGGCCGGTGACGGCGGGGCGGAGCGATCCGTGGAACTCGTCTACCGGCCCACCACGCAGGACCTGGCCGAGGCGCTGCGCGCCCGGGCCCGGCACACGGGCTCCGGGCGACTCCAGCGGTGGCTGCTGCTGAGCGCCGGGCTGTTGATCACCTTGGTCAGCGGCCTGGCGCTGTTCGCGAAGGGTCCGTTCGACGCCTCGCGGCTGGTGTTCCCGTGCGCCGGGCTGCTGATGCTGGCCCTGGCGTTCTACGGGCCGCAGCTCACGGCGCGCACCATGGGCGGCCTGCTGGCCAAGATGGGGGAGACCCGGGCCGTGGTCGGTGACGCCGGGCTACGGGTGACCACGGCGGACAGCGAGACGCGGATCGCCTGGGCGCTGCAACCGACCTACGTGGAAACGCCCGCGACATTTGTCATGTTGAGCGACGACAAGCGCTCCGTGGCCATGACGGTGCTCCCCAAGCGCGGGGTCGCGGACCCCGCCGACCTGGAGCGGCTGCGGGCGATCCTGGACCGGAACCTGCGGCGGCGCTGAGCCCGCCGCCGGCGCCGGATCAGCCCGCCGCGGCGCAGTCCGCGCAGGTGCCGAAGATCTCCACGGTGTGGGCGACGTTCACGTAGCCGTGCTCGGCGGCGATCGTCTCGGCCCACTTCTCCACGGCCGGGCCCTCCACCTCGACGGCCTTGCCGCACTTGCGGCATACCAGGTGGTGGTGGTGCTCGCCGGTGGAGCAGCGCCGGTAGACGGATTCGCCGTCGCTGGTGCGCAGCACGTCGACCTCGCCCGCGTCGGCCAGGGACTGCAGGGTGCGGTAGACCGTGGTGAGGCCCACGGAGTCGCCGCGGTGGCGGAGCATGTCGTGCAGCTCCTGGGCGCTGCGGAACTCGTCCACCTCGTCCAGCGCGGCCGCGACGGCGGCCCGCTGCCGGGTCGAGCGCCCTCGTACTGGCGCGGTGTTCATCTCGCCAGGGGCAGTCGCCACCGGGTCCTCCTCGTCTAGGGCCGTCGTGCCATTGTGCCAGTCCGGCGGTCCCGGGTACCCCGTCCGGAGCGCTACTGGACCTTCACGTCGTCCCGGGTGCAGACCTGTTCGGTGGCGCGCGCGGCCCGGGCCCGCCGCCGGGCGAGCGGGGTGGAGACGAGCGAGAGCACCAGGAAGACGGCGATGGCGAGGAGCACGATCATGGCGCCCGAGGGAACGTCGATGTAGTACGTCGCGGCCGTGCCGGTCAGCGAGATCGTGAGGCTGAGGGCCATGGCCAGGCCCAGGGTGGCGGCGAAGCCGCGGGTGAGTCGCTGGGCGGCCGCGACGGGGATCACCATCATGGCGCTGACCAGCAGCAGGCCGACGATGCGCATGGCGACGGTGACGGTGACGGCCGCGGTGATCGCGATCATCAGGTTCAGGAAGCGCACCGGCAGGCCGGCGACCCGGGCGAACTCCTCGTCCTGGCAGACCGCGAAGAGCTGGCGGCGCAGGCCGATGGTGATGGCGAGGACGAAGGCGGACAGGATCGCCATCGCGGTGACGTCCTCGGGGGCGACCGCGGCGATCGAGCCGAACATCGGGCCCAGCAGCTTGGCGGTGGAGCCGCCCGGGGCCAGGTTGATGATCATCACGCCGCCCGCCAGGCCGCCGTAGAAGAGCATCGCGAGCGCGACGTCGCCGCTGGTCTTGCCGCGCGCGCGGATCAGCTCCATGCCGACGGCGCCGATGACGGCGACCAGCGTGGCCATCCAGACGGGGCTGCTCTGGAGCAGGAAGCCCAGCGCGACACCGGTCATGGCGACGTGGCCGAGGCCGTCGCCCATGACCGCCTGGCGGCGCTGGACGAGGTACGTGCCGATGGCGGGGGCCGTGATGCCGACGAGGGCCGCGGCGATCAGCGCCCGCTGCATGAAGGGGTAGGTGAGGAGGTCCATCAGCTCAGCAGTCCCGTCCGGATCGGTTCGGCGTCGTGGGCCGCGTGAGGGTGTACGTGGTCGTGGCCGGGCAGCGCGTGCTGGCCCAGGGCCTCGGGGGGCGGTCCGTCGTGCGTGACGCAGCCGTCGCGCAGGACGACGGCCCGGTCGATGAGGGGCTCCAGCGGGCCCAGCTCGTGCAGGACGAGCAGGACGGTGGTCCCGGCCTCCACCTGGCCGCGCAGGGCGTTCGCGAGGACCTCCTGGTTGGCGAGGTCGACGCCCGCCATCGGCTCGTCCATGATCAGGAGCTCGGGCTCCACGGCGAGGGCCCGGGCTATGAGCACGCGCTGGTGCTGGCCGCCGGAGAGGGCGTTCACCGAGGAGTCGGCGTACCCGTCCATGTCCACCAGGGCGAGGGCGCGCTGCACGGCCGCCTTGTCGGCGGCGCGCAGCCGTCCGAAGCGGGTGAGGGCCAGGCGGCCGGCGGAGACGACCTCGCGCACGGTGGCCGGGACGCCGCTGGCGGCGGTGGTGCGCTGGGGGACGTAGCCGATGCGCGACCACTGCCGGAAGCGCTTGAAGTCCGTACCGAAGAGGGAGAGCGTGCCGGCGGTCAGCGGGACCTGGCCGACGACGGCGCGGACGGCCGTGGACTTGCCGGAGCCGTTGGCGCCGAGCAGGGCGACGACCTCACCGCGCCGCACGGTGAGGTCGACCCCGCGCAGCACGGGGCGCGAGCCGAGCGTGGCCGTGGCCCCGCGCAGGGATATGACGGGCTGCTCCGCCGCTGTCGCGGCTGCCGTGGATTCCATGGCTCGCGCCTCCGTTGCTGCTACTGCTGCCATTACTTGTTGCCGAGCGCCTTCTGCAGGTTCTTGAGGTTGGACCGCATGATCGCGAAGTAGTCAGCGCCCTGGGACGTGTCGGTGATTCCCTCGAGCGGGTCGAGGACGTCGGTCTTCAGTCCCGTGTCGCGGGCGAGCGTCTTGGCCGTCTTGTCGCTGGCCAGCGCTTCGAAGAACACGGTCGTCACATTGTCCTTCTTCGCGACGTCCTGGAGCTGCTTCATCCGGGCGGGGGTCGGCTCGGACTCGGGGTCGACGCCGGAGATGCCCTCCTGGTCGAGGCCGTAGCGCGCGGCGAGGTAGCCGAAGGCGGAGTGGGTGGTGATGAAGGTCTTGGAGGCCGTGTTCTTCAGGCCGTCCTTGAACTCGGTGTCCAGCGCGCCCAGTTTGGCCACGAGGTCGTCGGTGTTCTTCTTGTAGTCCGCCGCGTGGTCCGGGTCGGCCTTCTCCATCGCGGCGCCGACGCCCTTGGCGATCTCCGCGTACTTGACCGGGTCGAGCCAGACGTGCGGGTCCTGACCGGATTCGCCGTGGCTGTGCCCGTGGTCCGCCTCGCCCTCGGCGTGGTCGTGGCCGGAGGCGTCGTGCACCTCCAGCTTGGTGAGGGTGGCGGCGTCCACGACGTTCTTGGCGGGGGTCTGCGCGACGGCCTTGTCGACGGCGGGCTGCAGGCTCTTGAGGTAGACGACGAGGCCGGCCTCGCCGAGGCGGGCGGTCTGCTGGGGGGTGATCTCCAGGTCGTGCGGTTCGACGCCCGGCTTGGTCAGGGAATCGACCTTCACGTGGTCCTTGCCGATCTGCTCGGCGAGGAACTGCATCGGGTAGAACGACGCCATCACGCTGAGTCTGCCGTCCTTGTCGGTGCCCGCGGCGGCGGTGCCGGAGCAGCCGGTGAGGGCCGCGGCGCCGAGGGCTGCGGCGGTGGCGAGGGCGGCGGTGGGTATGAGGCGTCGTACGTTCATGACATCCATTTTCATCAAAGATGGAAACGATTGTCAACAAGCTGGGCAGCGGAGCCCCTGCGGCCGCTTTAAGGGGATCCGATTTGAAGGAGGGGGTGGGCGCGCCGGTAACCTAAAGGCTTCGCCGTTCGTCCTCGTAATGAAGAGAGCACCGTGGCCGCCGACAAGATCGAAACCATCGTCAGCCTGAGCAAGCGCCGTGGCTTCGTTTTCCCGTGCAGTGAGATCTACGGCGGCTCCAGGGCTGCCTGGGACTACGGCCCGCTCGGAGTCGAGCTGAAGGAGAACATCAAGCGCCAGTGGTGGCGTTCGATGGTCACCGGTCGTGAGGACATCGTCGGCCTCGACTCCTCCGTGATCCTGGCCCGTGAGGTCTGGGAGGCCTCGGGCCACGTCGCGACCTTCTCGGACCCGCTGACCGAGTGCACCTCCTGTCACAAGCGCTACCGCGCCGACCACCTGGAGGAGGCGTACGAGGCGAAGCACAAGCGCCTCCCCGCGAACGGCCTGGCCGACATCAACTGCCCGAACTGCGGCAACAAGGGCCAGTTCACCGAGCCCAAGCAGTTCTCCGGCATGCTCCAGACCCACCTCGGCCCGACCCAGGACGCCGGTTCCGTCGCGTACCTGCGCCCGGAGACCGCCCAGGGCATCTTCACCAACTTCGCCCAGGTGCAGGTGACTTCCCGCAAGAAGCCCCCCTTCGGCATCGCCCAGATGGGCAAGTCCTTCCGCAACGAGATCACGCCGGGCAACTTCATCTTCCGCACGCGCGAGTTCGAGCAGATGGAGATGGAGTTCTTCGTCAAGCCGGGCGAGGACGAGCAGTGGCAGGAGTACTGGATGCAGGAGCGGTGGAACTGGTACCGCGACCTCGGCATCCGCGAGGAGAACATCCGCTGGTACGACCACCCGAAGGACAAGCTGTCCCACTACTCGAAGCGCACCGCTGACATCGAGTACCGCTTCAACTTCGGTGGCAACGAGTTCTCCGAGCTGGAGGGCGTGGCCAACCGCACCGACTTCGACCTCAAGGCGCACTCCGCGGCCTCGGGCCAGGACCTCACCTACTTCGACCAGGAGTCGGGCGAGCGCTACACCCCGTACGTCATCGAGCCGGCCGCCGGTGTGAACCGCGCGATGCTCGCCTTCATGCTCGACGCGTACAACGAGGACGAGGCCCCCAACGCCAAGGGCGCCATGGAGAAGCGCACCGTGATGCGCTTCGACCCGCGCCTGGCGCCGGTCAAGGTCGCGGTGCTGCCGCTGTCGCGCAACGAGAAGCTCTCGCCGAAGGCCAAGGGCCTCGCCGCCGACCTGCGCAAGAACTGGAACATCGAGTTCGACGACGCGGGTGCCATCGGCCGCCGCTACCGCCGCCAGGACGAGATCGGTACGCCGTTCTGCGTCACCGTCGACTTCGACACCCTGGACGACAACGCGGTGACCGTGCGCGAGCGCGACACCATGAAGCAGGAGCGCGTCTCCCTGGACCAGATCCAGAGCTACCTCGGCAGCCGCCTGCTCGGCTGCTAGGGCCACCTGTACGAACGGGGGTGGCCCGGTGCGCACAGCGCACCGGGCCACCCCTTCGTCGTGTCCCTCCGGATCAGGCGGTGCTGGCGACGGCCCGCTCGGCCGCCTCGCGCGCGGCGGCCCTGACCGCGCCCTCGGCCTGCTTCCGCTTCGAGTAGCGGATGGTCCAGAAGATCAGCGCCACGAGGAAGCCGTAGATCAGGACGGGGCTGAGGACCACCATGGTGTCGGTGGTCAGCGTGTACGCCAGCACCACGCGCAGCGCGGCCTCGACCAGGTAGGCGACGCCCCACACGGTGGTCATCTTCCTCATCGACGCACGGAACTCCGGGTACTGCCACAGCCCGTTGAAGTGGGCCACGCCCGCGGCGGTGCCGTCGGTGCCGAACTTGCGGCCGAAGTAGAACATCAGCGGCCGCGGCGCCAAGAGCGTGGCGACGCACAGCGTGCCGAACAGGCCGGTCACGGCCGAGTCCTTGACGAGCAGGGCGCGGGCCGAGTGGGTGCCGACCAGGGTGACCAGGGCGGTGATCACCAGGAACACCAGGGTGACGATGGCGAATTCGTCGATGTGGCGGCGCCAGGCGAGCGAGACGACGGTGTCGACCACCGGCCAGGCGCTGCTCAACAGCAGCGCGGTGAACTCCGTCCACCCCCGGCCGGTGAGGATGTTGTAGGTGACGATCGGCGCGACCACGTTGAAGACGATGGTCACGATCCAGCCGATCGCCGTGGCCGAGCCCGAACGGGCCGGTGGTGCGGCCTGTGTTGCCGGTGTTTCTTGAGCGGACAACGTTCCCCCTGAGGCATGCCTGATGAAGTGCGGTAAGGGGAACGTAAAGACGATGCCCGGTCAGGGCAACGGCCTGCCGCACAAAATGATCACCAAGCTGTCCGGACCACCCGGTTCCGGCTCTGCTGGGCGGTCCGTGGCACCCGGGGCGAGAGGCGTCAGGCGCGCAGGCCCCGGACGATGAGTGCGCAGACGGCCTCGAACTCCGTGATGATCGTCGGCGAGAGCCAGTCCGCCGCGTACTGCGGGTCGTGGAAGCGGCCGGTGGCGTCGAAGACGGCGCGGGCGGCCGCCGGCACGTCCGGCGCGGCCAGGGATCCGGCGGCCACGCCCTCGGCGATGATCCGGGTCAGCTGGGCGATCAGCTGGCTGAGGTGGTCGTCCACCACCCCGCTGTTCTCGGCGAGCAGCACGGTGTAGGTGGCGAACAGCTCCGGGTCGGCGCCCGCCTTGTGCCGCTTGGTCTCGAACAGCGCCTCCAGCCACGCCTCCAGCTTGGAGGGGGCGGTCGCGGTGGGAGCCGAGACGATCTCCTCCAACATCACCACGTTGCGCGAGAGCCAGCGGTCGGTGACCGCCTCGCGCAGGGCGGCCTTCGACGGGAAGTGCCGGTAGACGCTGCCGTGGCTGACTCCGAGGGCGCGCGCCACGTCCACCACGGTCGCCTTCGTGGGGCCGAAGCGGCGCAGCACCTCCTCGGTGGTTTCGAGGATGCGCTCGGGGGTCAGGGGTTCGGCAGCTGCGGGAGGCATGTCTACGACCGTACCGGCAGCTCAGTGCTCACTGTCGAGGTGGGCCATCTGCGCCGCCGGATACCGCTCGCCCGCCGCGGCGCCGGCGGGCACGGCCGCCTCGATCGCGGCCAGATCGGCAGGGGTGAGGACGGTGTCGAGGGCGCCCAGGGCCTCCGCCAGCCGGTCCCTGCGGCGCGCGCCCACCAGCGGGACGATGTCCTCGCCGCGCGAGAGCACCCAGGCGATGGCGGTCTGCGCCACGCTGACGCCCTTGTCGTCGGCCACCTTGCGCAGGGCGTCGACCAGGTCGAGATTGCGGTCCAGGTTGTCCCCCTGGAAGCGGGGGCTCATCCCGCGGAAGTCGCCGGGGGCGAGGGCGCGGTCGCGGGTGAAGTGGCCGCTGATCAGGCCGCGCGAGAGCACCCCGTACGCCGTGATGCCTACGCCCAGCTCGCGGGCGGTGGGCAGGATCTCCTCCTCGATGCCGCGGGAGATCAGGGAGTACTCGATCTGGAGGTCGGAGATCGGTGCGACCGCGGCGGCCCGGCGCAGGGTGTCCGCGCCGACCTCGGACATCCCGATGTGCCGGACGTGCCCCGCCTGTACGGCCTCGGCGATCGCGCCGACGGTCTCCTCGATCGGGACGTCCGGGTCCACGCGGGCGATCCGGTAGATGTCGATGTGGTCCCGGCCGAGGCGCTGGAGCGAGTAGGCCAGGAAGTTCTTCACGGCCGCGGGGCGACCGTCGTATCCGGTGAAGCCGCCCTCGACGGTGCGCAGCGCGCCGAACTTGACGCTGGTGAGGGCCTGGTCCCGGGCGGCGGCCGGAGCGGTCCGCAGGGCTTCGTTGATCAGGAGTTCGTTGTGCCCCATGCCGTAGAAGTCGCCGGTGTCCAGCAGGGTGACCCCCGCGTCCAGGGCGGCGTGGATGGTGGCGATGGATTCCGAGCGGTCCGCCTCGCCGTACAGGGCGGACATGCCCATGCAGCCGAGGCCGAGCGGATGGACGGTCGGGCCGGTGGTGCCGAGGGTGCGGTGGTGGGTGGTCTGGGCGTTCTGCGTGTGCTCGTTCGTCGTCATGCCAGAAGAATGGCATGACAGGTGACAGATTTCAATATCTGTCACCCGTTCTCCATCCCCTTCACTCGAACGGGCGCTCGGGCGCGCTCACGCCGAGGCGATGCGGAGCGTCAGGGCCGCGGCCGAGACCAGCGTGAGCACGGCCGCCGGGGCGAGTTCGTAGTGCTTGACCCGCAGATGGGCGATGACGGCGCCGATGAAGTAGAGGGTCACGCCGGTCGCGGCGGCTATGCCCAGGGGGGTGGACCAGAGTCCGCCGACGAGGCCGACGGCGCCGGCCGCCTTGAGTGCCGCCAGTCGGGGCAGCCAGGAATCGGGCACGCTCACGGCGCGCATGTTCGCGGCCACCGGCTCCGCGCGGCGGGCGGTGAGCGTCGCGGAGGTGAGCAGGATGAGCGCGAGGAGGGTGGCGGTGGTGGCGTACGCGATGAACATGAAGTTCTCCAACGATCGAGGATTGCTAATCATTGAATAGCATCAATGATCGATGGATGGTAATCATTTCCTGACTGTTACGGTAAGGAGATGACCGCTCAGGATGCCCAGCACGTCGCCCAGCGCCTCGGGATGCTGCTGGCCTGGCACGGTTCGGCCACGGAGGCCCGCATGCGGCGGGCGCTCAACGCCGCCGGCCTGACCCCGCGGCACGTCCTGACCCTGCTGCACCTGGAATCGGGACCCGTGAGCCAGCGGGCCCTGGCCGAGCGGCTGGAGGTGGACCCGAGCGTGCTCGTCGGCCTCCTCAACGACCTGGAGGGCGCCGCCCTGGTGGAGCGGCGTCGCGACCCGGCCGACCGGCGCCGTCACAACGTCGCCATCACCGGGGCCGGCGCGGACGTGCTGCGCACGACGAACGAGGCCCTCGACGCCGTGGAGCAGGTCCTCTTCGCCCGCCTGTCGGAAGGGGAGCGCGACCTGCTGCGCGACCTGCTCGGTCGGGTCGACACGAACGCCGCGGACTTCAGCTGCGGCGAGTAGCCCCGCGGCGGGAGCAGGGCGGACCGGGGGAGGGTGGCCCCGGGGTCAGGCTGCCTGGACCTTCTCCAGCGTCCGGGAGGTCCGTACGGCCGTGGCCCGGGCCCAGCGGCCGCTGGTCAGCAGGCCCACGACGAGGACGGCCAACCCGCAGGCCGTGATGATCCACCAGGCCGGTCGGGCCGCGTCCGCGAAGGCCGTCGCCGTGTAGGCGTGCCCGCCGAGCCCGGCCGCCAGCACCGCGCCGATGACCGCGACCCCCAACGTGCCGCCGGTCTGCCTGCTGGTGGAGGCCACCGCGGCCGCCACTCCCGCCTGGGCGCGGGGCATCCCGGAGACGGCGGTGTTGGTGATGGGCGCGTTGACCATGCCGAAGCCGAGCCCGAAGAGCACGTACCCGGTGAAGAGCGGCGCGGCCCCGGCCGCGGCGTCGAAGGCGGCGAACAGCAGGCCGCTGGCCCCCATCGACACCCCCGCGACCAGCAGCGGCAGCCGCGGCCCGCGCGAGCCCACCAGCCGTCCCGACAGCGGGGCCATGAGGAAGGTGAGCGTGGCCATGGGCAGCATGTAGAGCCCGGCGTGCAGCGCGCTCAGCCCGCGCACCTCCTGGAGGTACAGGGTGTTGAGGAAGAGGAAGCCGGACAGTGCGGCGAAGGCGCTGACCGCGATCACGGTGGCCCCGCTGAAGGGCGCGCTCCGGAAGAACCGGGGGTCGATCAGCGGGTCGGCCCGCCGGGGTTCGTAGACGAGCAGGCCGACCAGCGAGGCGACGGCCAGCGCCGCGCAGCCCAGGGTCAGCGGGGAGGCCCAGCCGGCGGCCGGCGCCTCGATGATCCCGTAGGTCAAGGAGCCCAGCAGGGTCATGACGAGCAGCTGGCCCACCGGGTCCGGGCGGCGCGGCCGCTCCGCGCGGGACTCGGGGACGTAGCGCAGGGTCAGGAGCAGGGCGAGGAGGCCGACGGGGAGGTTGACCCAGAAGATCGACCGCCACCCGACGGAGTCGACGAGCAGCCCGCCGATCAGCGGGCCCGCGGCCATGGAGATGCCGACGACCCCGCCCCAGACGCCGATGGCGCGGGCGCGTTCCTTCGGGTCGGTGAAGGTGTTGGTGATGATCGACATCGCGACCGGGTTGAGCATCGAGCCGCCGACGGCCTGGATCATCCGGAAGACGACCAGCCATTCCAGGCTGGGGGCCAGCGAGCACAGCAGCGATCCGGCGGCGAAGAGCACGAGTCCGGCGGTGAAGACCTTGCGGCGGCCGATCCGGTCGCCCGTGGAGCCGGCGAGCATCAGCAGCGAGGCCAGGACCAGCGTGTACGCGTCGATCGTCCACTGCATCCCGGAGACCGAGGCGTCCAGTTCGCGGCGCATGGATGGCAGCGCGACGTTCAACACGGTGTTGTCGAGGCTGACGATCAGCAGGCTCATGCAGCAGATGGCCAGGATCAGGATGCGGCGCCCGGGGCTCACGTCGTGCATGATGCCGATAGTACGCCTAACTAAACAAATGAGGTGCGTGGCGCGGCTGGGCGACAATGGGGGCATGACCACGCTCCCCCCGCCCCTCGCGATCGGCCCGCACACCGTGCAGCCCCCGGTGGTGCTCGCGCCGATGGCCGGGATCACCAATGCCCCGTTCCGCACCCTCTGCCGCGAGTTCTCGGGCGGCAAGGGGCTCTTCGTGAGCGAGATGATCACGACGCGCGCGCTGGTCGAGCGCAACGAGAAGACCATGCAGCTGATCCACTTCGACGAGAGCGAGAGGCCCCGCTCGATACAGCTGTACGGCGTCGACCCGGTCACGGTCGGCAAGGCGGTCCGCATGATCGTGGAAGAGGACCGGGCCGACCACATCGACCTGAACTTCGGCTGCCCGGTCCCCAAGGTGACCCGCAAGGGCGGCGGCTCGGCCCTGCCCTACAAGCGGAACCTGCTGCGCGCGATCCTGCGCGAGGCGGTCGCGGGCGCCGGCGATCTGCCGGTGACGATGAAGATGCGCAAGGGCATCAACGACGACCACCTCACCTACCTCGACGCGGGCCGGATCGCCGTCGAGGAGGGCGTCACCGCCATCGCGCTGCACGGGCGCACCACCGCCCAGCACTACGGCGGCACCGCCGACTGGGAGGCCATCGCGCGGCTCAAGGAGCACGTGCCGGAGATCCCGGTGCTCGGCAACGGCGACATCTGGTGTGCCGAGGACGCGCTGCGCATGGTCCGCGAGACGGGCTGTGACGGCGTGGTGGTCGGACGCGGCTGCCTGGGGCGGCCGTGGCTGTTCAACGACCTCGTGGCGGCCTTCGAGGGCCGTCCCGAGGACTTCCACAAGCCGACGCTGCGCGAGGTCGCGGCGACCATGCACCGCCACGCGCAGCTGCTGGGGGAGTGGATCGGCGACGAGGCGCGCGGGGTGATCGACTTCCGTAAGCACGTGGCCTGGTACACCAAGGGCTTCTCGGTGGGCTCCGAGATGCGGCAGAAGCTCGCCGTCACCTCCTCCCTGGCCGAGCTGGACGCTCATCTGAGCGAGCTCGACCTGGACCAGCCGTGGCCGGACAGCGCGGACGGTCCGCGCGGCCGGACGTCCGGAAACAACCGAGTTGTCCTCCCCGAAGGCTGGCTCAAGGATCCCTACGACTGTGCCGGGGTCAGTGAGGACGCCGAGCTGGACACGTCCGGCGGCTGAGAAAAGGGCTTCCGGCACCCCCTCGGGCGGCGTGAGATACGCCACGCATGGGTGGGGTTGCGCTCAGATGAGCGCCCATTTCGCGGCTATGACTTCCAAAGGGTGGCACTGGGTGCCACCCTTTGTGCGTTCAAGACTTGAACGCAAATGTATCGATGATCGCTCATCCGAGCGCAAGCAAGCCGAAGCGAGCACTTCTCGCTTCGGGATGTGAAGGCTCTGGGGGTGCTCCAGCTACCCGCGAGTTACTTTCGATCTCCTGGCGCACGGGTGGTTACGGCCATGTGACCGCCAAGTGGACGTACCCATAAGCCTTCGATCTGGGTATGTTCCTGGCCGTCAGGGCAGCCACCCGAGTCCTCGAGGAGTCGAGACCCGTGTCGGAAAACAAAGATCAGAAGTTCGTTTACGACTTCACCGAGGGCAACCGGGACCTCAAGGACCTTCTCGGCGGCAAGGGGGCCAACCTCGCCGAGATGACGAACCTGGGCCTCCCCGTCCCGCCCGGCTTCACCATCACCACCGAGGCGTGCAAGGTCTACCTGGAGAGCGGCGACGCCCCGGTGGAGCTGCGCGACGAGGTGAGCGCCCACCTGGTCGCCCTCGAGGCGAAGATGGGCAAGAAGCTCGGTCAGTCGGACGACCCGCTGCTGGTCTCCGTGCGCTCCGGCGCGAAGTTCTCCATGCCCGGCATGATGGACACGGTCCTCAACATCGGCCTGTCCGACGAGTCGGTCAAGGGCCTCGCCGCGCAGGCGGGCAACGACCGCTTCGCCTGGGACTCGTACCGCCGTCTGATCCAGATGTTCGGCAAGACGGTCCTCGGTGTCGAGGGCGAGCTCTTCGAGGACGCGCTCGACGAGGCCAAGGCCGCCAAGAAGGTCACCGTCGACACCGACCTGGACGCCGCCGACCTGCAGAAGGTCGTCGCGCGCTTCAAGGAGATCGTCGCGCAGGAGGCCGGCCGGGAGTTCCCGCAGGACGCCCGCGCGCAGATGGACCTCGCCGTCGAGGCGGTCTTCAACTCCTGGAACACCGACCGCGCCAAGCTCTACCGCCGCCAGGAGCGCATCCCGAGCGACCTGGGCACCGCGGTCAACATCTGCTCCATGGTCTTCGGCAACCTCGGCCCCGACTCGGGCACCGGCGTCGCCTTCACCCGTGACCCCGCCAGCGGCCACCAGGGCGTCTACGGCGACTACCTGCAGAACGCGCAGGGCGAGGACGTCGTCGCGGGCATCCGCAACACGGTCCCGCTCGCCGACCTGGAGTCGATCGACAAGGCGTCGTACGACCAGCTCATGCAGATCATGGAGACCCTCGAAACGCACTACAAGGACCTGTGCGACATCGAGTTCACCATCGAGCGCGGCCAGCTGTGGATGCTCCAGACCCGCGTCGGCAAGCGCACCGCGGGCGCGGCCTTCCGCATCGCCACCCAGCTCGTCGACCAGGGCCTGATCGACGAGGCCGAGGCCCTCCAGCGGGTCAACGGCGCCCAGCTCGCGCAGCTGATGTTCCCGCGCTTCGACGAGGCGGCCGCCTCGCAGCTGATCGGGCGCGGCATCGCCGCCTCCCCGGGCGCGGCCGTCGGCAAGGCCGTCTTCGACTCCTACACGGCCGTCAAGTGGTCCCGCTCCGGCGAGAAGGTCATCCTGATCCGCCGCGAGACCAACCCGGACGACCTGGACGGCATGATCGCCGCCGAGGGCATCCTCACCTCGCGCGGCGGCAAGACCTCGCACGCGGCCGTCGTCGCCCGCGGCATGGGCAAGACCTGCGTCTGCGGGGCCGAGGAGCTGGAGGTCGACACCAAGCGCCGCCGGATGACCACCGCCTCCGGCGTGGTCGTCGAGGAGGGCGACGTCGTCTCCGTCGACGGCTCCACCGGCAAGGTGTACCTGGGTGAGGTACCCGTCGTACCGTCGCCGGTCGTCGAGTACTTCGAGGGCCGGATGCACGCCGGTGCCGACGACGCCGACGAGCTCGTCTCCGCCGTGCACCGGATCATGGCCTACGCGGACCGCGTCCGCCGGCTGCGGGTCCGGGCGAACGCCGACAACGCCGAGGACGCGCTGCGCGCCCGCCGCTTCGGCGCCCAGGGCATCGGCCTGTGCCGCACCGAGCACATGTTCCTCGGTGAGCGCCGCGAGCTGGTCGAGCACCTGATCCTCGCGGACACCGACAAGGAGCGGGAGGCGGCACTGAGTGCCCTCCTGCCGCTCCAGAAGAAGGACTTCGTCGAGCTGTTCGAGGCGATGGACGGGCTCCCCGTCACCGTCCGCCTGCTCGACCCGCCGCTGCACGAGTTCCTGCCCGACATCACCGAGCTGTCGGTGCGCGTCGCCCTCGCCGAGTCCCGCAAGGACCACAACGAGAACGACCTGCGCCTGCTCCAGGCCGTGCACAAGCTGCACGAGCAGAACCCGATGCTGGGTCTGCGCGGTGTCCGCCTCGGCCTGGTCATCCCCGGCCTGTTCGCCATGCAGGTCCGCGCCATCGCCGAGGCCGCGGCCGAGCGCAAGAACGCCAAGGGCGACCCGCGGGCCGAGATCATGGTCCCGCTGGTGGGCACGGTCCAGGAGCTGGAGATCGTCCGCGAGGAGGCCGACCAGGTCATCGCCGAGGTGGAGGCCGCCACCGGCACCAGCCTCAAGCTGACCATCGGCACGATGATCGAGCTGCCGCGCGCCGCGCTGACCGCCGGTCAGATCGCCGAGGCCGCGCAGTTCTTCTCCTTCGGCACGAACGACCTGACCCAGACGGTGTGGGGCTTCTCCCGCGACGACGTCGAGGCCAGCTTCTTCACCGCGTACCTGGAGAAGGGCATCTTCGGGGTCTCCCCCTTCGAGACCATCGACAAGGACGGCGTCGGCGCGCTGGTCCGCAGCGCCGTGCAGGCGGGCCGGGCGACCCGCCCCGACCTCAAGCTCGGCGTCTGCGGCGAGCACGGCGGCGACCCCGAGTCGGTGCACTTCTTCCACGAGGTCGGCCTCGACTACGTCTCCTGCTCGCCCTTCCGGATCCCGGTGGCGCGCCTGGAGGCGGGCCGTGCCGCCGCCGAGTCGAAGGGCAGCGACAGCCGCTGACCCCCTACGGCGTGGCCGCCGCTCCGCACGCTCCGCGCGTGCGGTGTCCGCCTCCCACGCCCCTCAGACCGCGCCTGCCCCGGGTTCCCTGACACCCTGGGGTGGGCGCGCCTGCGTTGTGAACAAGTGCGGCGTGAAGAGCGCGGTGTGAAGAAGCACATTGTTCAACAACTCTTTACGTCAGCAGGCGGTGGACGGATCCCCACCCGTCCACCGCCTGCTGACAATCTGCCGGGCACGTCGGCGCTTCCCGGTGCGACCGACCGCCAGGCCCCGCAAAGCCCCCCACGGCCTTCGCGGAGCGTTTCGGTCGCGCCGGAGTGTGCCCGGCGGAGTACAGGATTTCGGTTGTCACACCCCCGCCGAAAGGGGTTTCAACTGTGGCCGAAAGGCTGTGGTGACGTCGTGTGACGGCATGCATACTCATGAGGCGGGGGGATTGCGGTTGCACAGGTGGGGGTTCGGTGCTTCGTATCCATTTCACTGGAGTGGACCTGGCACGCGTACGGATGGCAGGGCGTCCCGATGCGTTGTGGGAAACGATTCTCAGTTTTCACCGTTTAAGGGACCGGCGTGATGTCCGGTTGTTCGGTGAATGGCGTACTACAACGCGGAGCAGGTTGAATAGTGAAACACGTTTGCTCGGCGCGCTCATACCGAGTCGCGGCTATTTCCCCGATTTCCTGACCCCTGTCGAAGGACAGTACGGATGGGACACGGGGCTCGACGCGCTGCGCGGGATCAGGCCCGAGCGGATGCGTCGGGAGCTGCTCGTGCTGGGGCAGGGGGCGCCGCCCTCGCCGCGGTTACGGGACTTCGTCGACGACGGTCCCCGGTACCTGCCGCGGCTCATGGACGAGCTGCGCGGGTACCACCGGGCGGCCGTGGAGCCGCACTGGACGCACATCCAGGCGCAGATCGAGGCCGAGCGGGCCGCCAGGGGCCGCGCGCTGCTGGACGGCGGCGCGGACGAGCTGCTGGCCTCGCTGCCGCCGATGCTGCGGTGGCGGGCGCCGGTGCTGGAGTGCGACTACCCGGTGGACCGGGACGTCCGGCTGCGCGGGCGAGGACTGCTGCTCCAGCCGTCCTTCTTCTGCCGGCGCACGGCGGTGACGCTCCACGACCCGGAGCTGCCGCCCGTACTGGTCTACCCGGCCGCGGCGCAGCTCGCCTCGGCCCAGACCGGCGGCGAGGCGGCCCGGCCCGTGGAGGAGCAGCGCCAGCGGACCCTGGGCAAGCTGGTCGGGCACACCCGCTCGGTGGTCCTGCGGGCCATCGGGGACGGCGCGACGACCAGCGAGCTGGCCCGCCGGGCCGGGGTCTCCCTGGCCTCGGCCAGCCAGCACGCCTGCGTGATGCGGGAGGCGGGCCTGGTGACGACCCTGCGCCGGGGCAGCGCGGTGCTGCACACCGTGACCCCGCTGGGCGCGGCCCTGCTGAAGGGCGGCGCGGTGGCCTCGTGAACGGCCCCCGGGAGCCCCGCGGGGCTCCCGGGGGCCCCGGGAGGCGTTCGGGGGCCGCTCGTCGGCGAGCGCGGGACCTTGGGCCCTGGGGCGCCGGGGAGCGGCGCAGGAGGGTGGAAGCATGGACTCCTCCCCTGTCGAAGGCACCGTCGTCGAAGCCGACATCCAGGGGCGCGCCGACCTCGACGTCGTGCTGCGCCGCTTCTACCGGGCGGCCTTCGCCGATCCGGCCATCGGGCCGTTCTTCACCGAGGTCGCGGGCACCGACCTGGACACGCACCTGCCCCGGATCACCGACTTCTGGGAGCGTGCCCTCTTCCGCAGCGCCGACTACCGCCGCAACGCCTTCGCCCCGCACGCCGCGCTGCACTCCGCGCGGGCGATGACCGCCGCCGACTTCGGGCGCTGGGTGCAGCTGTGGCGCGCCACCATCGACGGACTGCACCGCGGGCCGAACGCCGAGCGGGCCAAGGCGCAGGGCGAACGGATCGCGCTCACCCTGCACAAGCGGCTGGCCGGGGCGGACGGGACGCGCGACGGCGACGGCACCGGTTTCATTGCGCTGGCCGCCCTGGAGCTGCGCGCCGGAGCGTGAGAACGCCCTCGCGGAAGGCCGGTGAAAAAAGTCTTCCCCGCGGCGATGAGTTTCCGACGGGGCCGCGGTCTACCCCTCGTAAGCACCGGACGCCACCGGACGCCGCCGGCGCTCCGGACGGCGCCGGAACACCGGACCGCACCGCGCGAGAGAAGCGAGCCCCAGATGTCAACGATGATTTTCGTCAATCTGCCGGTCAAGGACCTGGACGCGAGCAAGGCGTTCTGGACGAAGCTCGGCTACGGCTTCAACGCCCAGTTCAGCGACGAGAACGGCGCCTCCATGGTCATCAGCGACACCATCGTCGCGATGCTCCTGACCGAGGCCCGCTTCAAGGACTTCACGCACAAGGCCATCGCGGACACGGCCGCCACCACCGAGGTGCTGCTGTGTCTGAGCGCCGAGAGCCGGGCCGCCGTGGACGAGCTGGTCGACGGGGCCGTCGGGGCGGGTGCCACCGAGCCCCGCGCGGCCCAGGACCACGGCTTCATGTACGGCAGGGCCTTCGAGGACCTCGACGGCCACACCTGGGAGATCATGTGGATGGACCCGGCCGCCGTCCAGGCCTAGGCCGCCGGCACGGGTGAGGTCGCGGCGGTCCGTACGGGGTACGTCCGGACCGCCACCTCCTCGTCGTCCAGGCACTGCCCGGTCGCCAGGTCGAAGCGCTGCTTGAGCAGCGGCGACGCCACGAACGGCCGGCCCTCCACACAGCCCACCAGCCCGCGCGAGAGCACCTGCGCCCCGGTGAAGGGGTCCTGGTTGCCGATCGCGTACGTACGCCCCGCGCGGTCGACGAACACCGCGGCCTGCGTTCCGTCCGGCAGCAGGGCCGCGACCCCGCGCCCCGGAGTGAGCTCCGTGTACTCGCACACCGTCAGCCAGCCTTGCGGAACCTGCAGTTCTACGGTCATCGGGTCCCTCCCAGGGGTTCCAGGGTCAAGAAGGTCAGGTCGGGCTTGACCTGGTCGCGTTCCGCGACGAACTTCACGGTCGGGTCGGGGGCGCCGGGCGCGTTGACGAAGGAGACGAACCGGCGCAGCCGCTCGGGGTCCTGCAGCGTCTCGGCCCACTCGTCCCGGTAGTGCGCCACGTGGTCGGCCATCAGGGACTCCAGCTCCCCGCACAGCCCGAGCGAGTCGTGGACGATCACGTCCCGCAGGTGCTCCAGGCCGCCCTCCAGCCGCTCCAGCCAGGCCGAGGTGCGCTCCAGCCGGTCGGCGGTGCGGATGTAGAACATCAGGAACCGGTCGATCAAGCGGACCAGTTCGGCGTCCGACAGGTCCTGGGCCAGCAGGTCGGCGTGGCGCGGGGTGGCCCCGCCGTTGCCGCCGACGTACAGGTTCCAACCGCTCGCGGTGGCGATCACCCCGAAGTCCTTGCTCTGCGCCTCCGCGCACTCGCGGGCGCAGCCGGACACCGCCGACTTCAGCTTGTGCGGGGCGCGCAGGCCGCGGTAGCGCAGCTCCAGGTCGATGGCCATGCGCACGCTGTCCTGGACGCCGTAGCGGCACCAGGTCTGCCCCACGCAGGACTTCACGGTGCGCAGCGCCTTGCCGTAGGCGTGCCCGGACTCGAAGCCGGCCTCGACCAGGCGGGCCCAGATGTGCGGGAGCTGGTCGACCCGGGCGCCGAAGAGGTCGATGCGCTGCCCCCCGGTGATCTTCGTGTAGAGGCCGAAGTCGCGGGCGACCTCGCCGATCACGATCAGCTTGTCGGGGGTGACCTCGCCGCCGGGGATGCGCGGGACGACCGAGTACGAGCCGTTGCGCTGGAGGTTCGCGAGGAAGTGGTCGTTGGTGTCCTGCAGCGCGGCCTGTTCCCCGGCCAGTACGTAGCCGGGCGCGCCCACGGTCGGGGCGAGCGAGGCGATGATCGATCCGACGGTCGGCTTGCAGACCTCGCAGCCGTTGCCGCCGCGCGCCGCCTCCCTACCGTGGCTGTCGAGGAGGCCGTCGTACGAGGTCACGCGCAGGGTGCGGACGATCTCGTACAGCTCGGCGCGGGTGTAGGGGAAGCAGGCGCAGAGCCCCTGCTCGGCGGCGGGCGGCAGCAGCTGGCCGATCACCTTGACGCAACTGCCGCAGCCGGTGCCCGCCTTGGTGCACTTCTTGACCTCGGGCAGGGTGGCGCAGGCGGTGATGGCCTTCTTCGTGACGTTGTGGCAGGAGCAGATGACCGCGTGGTCGGGCAGCGAGGCGGGGCCGAGCTGGACGGCGGCGCCGACCCCGGCGGGCAGGACGAGCTGTTCGGGCGCGGCGGGCGGCACGCTGCCGGTGAGCGGCCGCAGCAGCCCGTAGGAGTCGGCGTCACCGACGAGGACCCCGCCGAGCAGCACCCCGTCGGGGGAGACGACGAGCTTCTTGTAGATCCCCGAGCGGGAGTCGGAGTACACGACGTCGAGGCAGTCGGGGGTGGCGCCGTGGGCGTCGCCGAAGGAGGCCACGTCCACGCCGAGCAGCTTGAGCTTGGTGGAGAGGTCGGCGCCGGTGAACCGCTTGTCGCGGCCCAGCAGGTCCTCCGCTGCCGTCTCCGCCATCTCGTAGCCGGGCGCGACCAGGCCGTAGACCCGGCCGTCGGTGGCCAGGGCGCACTCGCCGATCGCGTAGACGTGGGGGTCGGAGGTGCGGCAGTGGGCGTCGACGGCGATGCCGCCGCGTTCGCCGACGTCCAGGCCGGCCGCGCGGGCGAGCTGGTCGCGGGGGCGGACCCCGGCGGAGAAGACGACGAGTTCGGTCTCGACCGAGGAGCCGTCGGAGAGCGCCATGCCGCTGACGGAGCCGTCCGCCGCGGTGAGCACCTCCTGGGTGCCGACGCCGGTGTGCACGGTCAGGCCCATCGACTCGATGGTCCGCAGCAGGGCCGCGCCGCCGCCGTCGTCGATCTGCGCGGGCATCAGCCGGGGCGCGAACTCGACGATCCGGGTGGCCAGGCCGAGTCCCTGGAGCGCGCCGGCCGCCTCCAGGCCCAGCAGGCCGCCGCC
Organism: Streptomyces sp. NPDC028419; assembly: GCF_055565515.1. Taxonomy (NCBI): domain Bacteria; kingdom Bacillati; phylum Actinomycetota; class Actinomycetes; order Kitasatosporales; family Streptomycetaceae; genus Streptomyces; species Streptomyces sp. NPDC028419. The sequence continues at coordinate 23,812 of NZ_JBVHUE010000006.1, forward strand.
GATGACCGCGCCGCTGGTCCGCCCCTTCGCGTACGCCTCGATCGCGAGGAGGTCCTCGATGGTGCGGTAGACGAAGCAGCCGGGGGCGTCCTTGCCGGGGACGGGAGGTACGAAGGGGTAGCTGCCGGTCGCCAGGACCAGCACGTCGTAGCGGAAGACCTGCCCGGAGCGGGAGGTGACGGTGCGCGCCTCCCGGTCGATGTGCTCCGCCGGGTCGTCGAGGTGCAGCTCGATCCCGTGGGAGGCCATGAACCCCTCGGGGGTCAGCGACAGGTCCTCGGCGGAGCTGCCGGAGAAGTACGAGGTGAGGTGGACGCGGTCGTAGGCGGGGCGCGGCTCCTCGCAGAGCACGGTGATCCGGTGGGTGGCGGTGGCGCCGCGCTCGGCGAGCGCTTCGAGGTAGCGCTGGCCGACCATCCCGTGCCCGATGAGCACGACCTGGGGGGTGGGCGTCGTGGATGCGGCCATGTTCAGGAGCCTCCGTCGTCGGTGAGCAGGTGGGAGAGGTCGTCGTGCGCGCGCAGGGGCTCGTCGCCCTCCCAGCTGCGGGCGAGGGCGCCCACGGTGGAGAGTTCGCCGAGCAGGACCCCGCCGACCAGCCGGTCGCCGCGGACGACGACCTTGCGGTAGGTGCGCCGGGTGGCGTCCGAGAGGCGGATCACGTCGTCCCCGGGCCGCGCGGTGGTCTCGCCGAAGGCGGCGAGGTCCAGGGGGCGCGGGCCGCGGGAGAGGGTGAGCCGGGTGAGGGCGCGGGTGCCGCTGTAGCGCGGCGGCCCGGATCCGGCCGGGGCCGCGCCGGTGAGGTGGGCGGCGAGGGCGTCGGCCTGCTCCAGTGCGGGGCCGGCCAGGCCGTACACGCGGCCCGCGTGCTCGGCGCAGTCGCCGATGGCGTGGATCCGCGGATCGCTCGTGCGCAGCGCGTCGTCGACCACGACGCCCTTGCGCACGTCGAGTCCCGCCGCCCGGGCCAGGCCGGTGCGGGGGCGCACCCCGCAGGCCAGGACGACGAGGTCGGCGTCGAGGTGGAGGCCGACCGCGAGCTCGACGCCCGTGACCCGGCGACCGGCGCCGTCCGCGCGGGTGGTGAGGCCGCGCACCCGGCACTCGGTGTGGATCTCGACGCCGAGTTCGCCGAGGTGGCTGTGGAGCAGGGCCGAGGCGTCCTCGTCGAGCTGGCGCTCCATCAGCCGGGTGCCCTGCTGCGCCAGCACCACCCGTACCCCGCGTTCGGCGAGGGCGCGGGCGGCGGAGACCCCGAGCAGCCCCCCTCCGATGACCACGGCGTTCATGTCGAGGCGGGCGGTGACGGCGCGGTCCAGGGCCAGGCAGTCGTCCATGGTGCGAAAGGCGTGCACCCCGTCCGGGAGGTCCCGGCCGTCGGGCTCGAACAGCCCGCGCAGGGGCGGCAGCACCGGGTTGGATCCGGTGGCCAGGACCAGGGCGTCGTACGGGTGGGTGCTGCCGTCGTCGCAGCGCACCCGCCGCTCGGCCCGGTCGACGCGCACCGCCCGCACGCCCCGGCGCAACGCGGGGCCGGGGGCGGGGAGGGCGGTCACCTCCGGCGCGTAGCGGCCCGCGAGGACCTCGGCGAGCAGGACCCGGTTGTAGGGGAGGTGCGTCTCCTCGCCGAGGACGGTCACCGTCGCGTCCGCGCCGAGCCGGCCCGCGAGCCGCAGGCCCGCGAGGCCGCCACCGATCACCACCACGTGCTGTTGCGAGGTCATGGCGTCAGCCTGCGCGCCCGCTGTTTCCCGGCCGCATCGCCTCTGTTACCCGTACGGAACACGCGTCTCAGCACCCGGGTTAAGGGGCCGTGAGGCGTTCCTCAAGGCCGCCTTAAGGATCATCCGGAGGGGGCCGCGGCCGCCTAGCGTGGGCCGCATGCGAGATGTGGCGGGGCGGGGCACGGCGGTGGACGCGCGGGTGCGCGGCGGGTGGGGGGCGGTCCTCGGGGCGGTCGCGGTGCCGGGTGCGGGTGCGGTGACGGCGGTGCGGGTCCGGGGTGCGATGGGCGTCGGGGCCGCGCTGGTCGTCCTGCTCTGGGCGGTGCAGGTGCACCCCTCGGCCCGGCTGGACGCGCTCTTCGCCACCGCCGCGCACCTCACCGGGCTGCTCGCCGGGTACGGGATCCTCGTCATGCTCTTCCTGATGGCCCGGGTGCCCGCCGTCGAGCACGGGGTGGGCGCCGACCGGCTGGCCCGCTGGCACGCCCTCGGCGGCCGCCACGTCCTGCTGCTCTGCTTCGGCCACGCCCTCTTCGCGCTCCTCGGGTACGCCGTCCACGGCGGCCTCGACGTCCTGACCGCGGCCCGGGACCTGCTGGGCTACCCGGCGCTCGCCGCCGCCACCGCCGGGACCGGGCTGCTGGTCTGCGTGGGGGTGACCTCCGCCCGGGCGGTACGCCGCCGGGTCTCGCACGAAACCTGGCGCGGGGTGCACCTGTTGGTCTACCTCGCCGCCGCGCTCGCCTTCGTCCACCAGCTCGCGGGCCCGGACCTGCGCCCCGTCGCCTGGTTCTGGGCGCTGGCGCACACCGTGGTCGCGGTGCTGCTGCTCTGGTACCGGGGCGTGGTGCCCGTGCGCCAGGCCCTGCGGCACGCGCTGCGGGTCCTGGAGGTGCGCGATGAGGGGCCCGGGGTGGTGTCCGTGGTCATGTACGGCGCGCACCTCGCCGAACTGCGGGCCGAGCCGGGTCAGTTCCTGCGCTGGCGGTTCCTCCGGCGCAGGCTCTGGTACACCGCCCTGCCGTTCTCCCTCTCCGCCCCCGTCCGGGGCAACACCCTGCGGATCACGGTGAAGGCGCTGGGCGGCCACAGCCGCCGGATCCGCAGGCTGCGCCCCGGCACCCGGGTGCTCGCCACCGGCCCCTTCGGCGCGCTCACCGCGGCCCGCCGGACCCGGCCGCAGGTGCTGCTCATCGCGGGCGGGGTCGGGATCACCCCGATGCGGGCGCTGTTCGAGACGCTGCCCGGCGAGCCGGGGGACATCACCCTGCTCTACCGGGCGCGGGCCGAGGAGCACCTCGTCCTGTGGTCGGAGCTGGAGGCCATCGCCGCCGGGCGCGGGGCCCGGCTGCACTACCTGCTCGGGCCCTCGGACGCGGCCTATGATCCGCTGGCCCCGCGGGCGCTGACCGAGCTGGTGCCCGACCTGGTCGAGCACGACGTCTACCTGTGCGGGCCGCCGGGGATGGCCGGGGCGACGCGGGCCGCGCTGCTGCGGGCCGGGGTGCCGGACGGACGTATCCATTCCGAATGCTTCAGCTCCTGATGCCCCTGATGCCCCCGAGAGGCGACCGCTCCATGCGTCACCCGCTGCACGTTGCCCTGTCCGTCGGAGCGGCGGAGGCGGTCGACCCGGTGTCCGCCGCGCCGCCCGTACGGCCGGTCCCCGCGGCCCGCGCCCGGCACCGCAAGCCGCCGGTGCGCCCCGCGCTGCTGGGGGCGCTGGCCTGCGTACCGGCCGGGCGCCGGGTCGCCGCGGGGCTCGGGCTGGCCAGCGTGCTCGCGGCGACGATGCTGACCGCAACGGTGGAACCGTCCGCTCCGGTGGCCCCGGACCGGATTCCCGCAGGTCCAAGCTCAAACCTTGCGCAAGTTTCCCGGGATTGATGGCCCTTGCACCCACAAGATCCATAGGGTCGGGCCGTGCCTGACATATCAACGACCATGATCATCGTGCTGTGCGCCGCAGCGGCCGCCGCGGGCTGGATCGACGCGGTGGTGGGCGGCGGCGGACTGCTGCTCCTGCCCGCCCTGATGCTCGGCCTGCCGTCCCAGGTGCCGCTGACGCACGCCCTCGGCACCAACAAGGCGGTGGCCATCGTCGGCACCACGGGCGCGGCGGTGACGTACGCCCGCAAGGCCCCCGTCGACGTGCGCATCGCGACCCGGATCGGGCTGGCCGCGATGGCCGGCGCCGCGGGCGGGGCCGTGCTGGCGGGGGTGTTCAGTAAGGACACGATGCGCCCCGTGATCATGGTGGTGCTGCTGCTGGTCGCCGCGTTCGTGATCTTCCGCCCCGGCTTCGGCTCCGCCCCGGCCACCGGCCCCGTCAGTCGGCGCCGCGTCGTCGCCGCGATCGGCCTGGCCGGGCTCGGCATCGGCTTCTACGACGGCCTGATCGGCCCCGGCACCGGCACCTTCCTCGTCCTCGCCCTGACCGCCCTGCTCCACCTCGACCTGGTCACGGCCTCCGCGACCGCGAAGATCGTGAACGTCGGCACCAATGCCGGCGCGCTCGCCGTCTTCGCCTCCAAGGGCGAGGTGATGTGGCAGCTGGCCGCGCTGATGGCCGTCTTCAACCTGATCGGCGGGATGGCGGGCGCCCGGATGGCGCTGAAGAAGGGCAGCGGCTTCGTGCGGGTCGTCCTGCTGACGGTGGTGTCCGCGCTGGTCGTCAAGCTCGGCCTGGAGCAGTGGGGCTAATCGGGGTCCTCGGTGCCAGAGGGGCCGGAGTGGCTGGATGGTTCGGAGGCCGCGGTGCGCGGCTGCTCGCGGACGTCCGTGAGGTGGGCGAACACCACCACGTTGCCCTGGTAGCCGGTGCGCGGCGAGAAGCGGCCGCCGCAGGTGATCACACGCAGTTCGGCGCGTGGCGAGGGCCCGTAGACGAGCCGGTCGGGGAAGGCCCCGGCGTCGTACACCTCCACCGCGTGGACGGTGAACACGGCCGTGCGCCCGTCCTCACGGGTCACCTCGATCAGGGCCCCGCGGCGCAGCGCGCCCAGCCGGTAGAAGACCGCCGGGCCGGTGGCGGTGTCGACGTGCCCGGCGATGACCGCGGTGCCGACGGCGCCGGGGGTGGTGCCGTCCCGGTACCACCCGGCCAGGTCGCGGCGTGCGGGCGGCGGGGCCGCCAGGCTGCCGTCGGCCTCCAGGTCGAGGCCCGTCAGCGGGGCGTCCACCCGGATGGCGGGAATCCGGATCCGCCGGGGCGGGGAGCCGGGGAGCGGGGCGGCGGCCCGTACGCGGGGCGTGGTGGCGAGGGCGTCCGCCGGGGACGGTCGGGGCGGATGGACCGGCTCCGCGGAGCCGCTGGTGACCAACCAGATGCCGACGCAGGCGGTGAGCGCGACGAGCCCGGCGCGACCGGCGCCCGTACCGGCGCCGCGGGCCGCCAGGAGGCGGTGGTGCGGGGCGGGGCCGGGACGGTGGTGTGGACGGTGCGGGCCGTGGTGGTGGTCGCGGTCGTGGCCGGAGGTGCGCATGCGTGCCCCCTTGGTGCGGGTGCTTGCCGGTGGCGCGGGTGGTGCGGTGCTCGCGGTGGAAGAGGCCGTCGCCCGACCCCGCGAACGGGGGGGACCTCGCGGGGCGGGCGACGGCGGGGCGGTACCGGTCGGACCGCGGCCGGGGCCGCGGTGGGCGTCCGTCAGTTCCGCGTGCCGCTCGCCCGGCGACGCAGGAACCAGGTACCGCCGACGGCGGTCACGGCCAGTACGGCCGCTCCCGCCGCGATCTTGGTGGGGTCGGCGGTCGTCGTCGTGCCGCCGCCCACCCCCGTCCGGACGTGCCCCTGCGGGCCGCGCTCGGTGACGACCAGGTCACCGGTGGCGAACTTGCCGTCCGCGCAGGTGGCGCCGATCTCGTAGGTGCCGGGCGAGGTGTCGCGGGAGACCTGGAACTGCCCGACGACCATCTCCGCGCGGGTGCCCGGGGTCAGCTTGAACCGGCCGCCGCCCACCGTGGACGCGTCCCCCTCGGCGTGGCTGGCGCGCCCGCAGGCGGAGGTGTTCACGGTGACCGTGGTGCCGGCGACGGCAGACTTGGGCCAGACCTCCAGCGGGGCGAAGTCCCCGGGTGCGAAGCTCCCCACGCCGAAGTCCGCGGCGGCCACCGCTCCCGCGACCGGACCGGCGAAGGCGACGGCGGTCAGTGCGGTGGCGGTGAGCACGTGGGCGGTGCGTCGGCGCACGGGTCCTCCTGGGAAACGGGGTCGTGTTCCGAGGTAAGCCCGGGTGCGCGTGGAGCGCCTCCTGATGGAATGTCAGATTCCGCTGCGGCTCGGGCGTGTCCCGCCATCACGGCACGTCAGGACCGCTCCGCGGCCATCCGGGTGCCCCCGCCCCGTCCGGGTGACGAGGCGACGCGTCGCCGCCGCCGGGAGCCGGCGCGGGCGGGAGCGTGAGCAGGGCGTGCGCGCCCCCGTCGGCCGGATTGGACAGTTCCACCCGGGCTCCGATCACCTGGGCCTGCCCGAAGGCGATGGTCAGCCCGAGGCCGGTGCCCTGCCCCCGCTCGACCGTGCCGGTCAGGAACCGCTGCGGCCCCTCGCGCAGCAGCTGCTCCGGGTAGCCCTTGCCGTGGTCCCGCACCGCGACCGTGGTCCCGCGGACGGTGACCTCGACCGCGCCGCCGCCGTGCTTGCGGGCGTTGACGAGGAGGTTGCCGAGGATCCGCTCCAGCCGCCGCACGTCCGTCCGTACGTACGCGCTCGCGCCCGACCGGACCACCGTGTCCGGGCGCGGTCGCTGGTGCGGCCCCGGAGGCGGATCCGGGAGTTCCGCCGTGAACCGGATGTCCGCGGCGACCCCCGACCGCTCCGTGATCGCGGCGACCAGCGGGCCCAGCCGGTGCACGTCCAGGGCCGCCTCCTCCCGGTTCGAGTCCAGCCGCGCCACCTCCAGCAGGTCCTCCGTGAGGCTGCGCAGCGCGGCCACCCGGTCGCGCACCAGCTCGGTCGGCCGGCCCTCCGGCAGCAGCTCGGCCGCCGTGTGCAGCCCGGTCAGCGGGGTGCGCAGCTCGTGCGCGACGTCGGCCGTGAAGCGCTGCTCGGCCTCCAGCCGGGACTGGAGGCTGGCCGCCATCATGTCCACGGCCGAGGACAGGTCGGCCACCTCGTCGCGGGCTCCCGGCACGCCCGGGGACCCGATCCGGGCGTCCAGATCGCCGTCGGTGATCCGGCGGGCGGTCTCGGCGGCCGTCCGCAGCCCCTTGCTGAGCCGGCTGGCCAGCAGGGCTCCGGCAACGGCCGCCAGGGTGACGACCGCCAGTCCGTACGCCACGAGCTGCTGGTCCAGATCAGCCAGCTCGCCCTGCTCCGCCGCCAGCGACTGGTGGACCGACAGGGTGTGCTTGCCGTCGATCGGGCGCGCGGCCCACACCGTGGGGTGGTCGCCGGACATGTCGATGTAGGTGCTGCGCCGCCCGCTGAGGGCCAGGTCGCGCAGCGGGGGCGGCAGGCCCGGGGCGTCGACCTCGCCGGCGGCCGCGCCCGTCTTGTCGGTATCGAGCCGGCCGGTCAGCTCGTAGAACTGGCGGACCCGGAAGAGCTCCACGGTCGCGCCCGTGCGGGCGGCGGCCGACACCTGGTGGACGCGGGCCCGGTGGATGAAGACGCCGATCGTGACCGCGACCAGGGAGCAGCCGACGGCGAGGAGCATGGCGATCTTCCAGCGCAGGCCGAGGGAGCGCAGCCGGTGGCCACGGCGGAGCGGGAGGCGGCCCCCGGGCGGCGTCGTCACCGGCCCGCCGCCCAGTCGCTGCCCGGGCCGGCGCCGGGGCCGGTATCGGGAGCCGTACCGGAACCGGGTTTGTGGTAGCGCTTCTCCTCGCTGGAGACCGTCATCCGCGTGCCGTCCCAGCGGAAGCGGGCGGCCTGCTCGATGCCCTCGTCGGGGGTCGTCCGTACGAGCAGGTCGGCTCCCATCGCCTCGACCTCCATGCGCAGGCCGGTGGTGTAGAGGACGGACACGACCTGGCCGTCGACCACCGTGTACACGCTGAGCACCGAGCGGCCGCTCTCCGTGTCGGCGGCGGCGATCAGTTCGAGGCCGCCGCTCGCGGTCAGGTCCTTGTAGACGGGCGGCCGGACCCCGGCCCGGCCGGGTGCGCTGATCGCCCCCTGGCGGGTGTACGGCCGCATCATCGGGTCGGCGCGCAGGATCTCCATGTACGACATGGCCCCGAGCCCGCCCGCGGGCACCGCGGGAGCGCCCTTGAGCGGCTGCGGCGGCGGCACCCGGGTGCCGACCTCGACGCCGGGGGCCTGATCGGTGTGTTCGGTCCAGGCGGGCCAGATCGGATCCGGCCGGGGCTGGGGGGACATGGGCGGCGCGGGTTCCCCCGGCGAGAGTCCGCCGGGCGCGGCGCAGCCGCCGGCGGCGAGCGCGCAGGCGCACAGCAGGGCGGCGGTGAGGCGGCGGGACAAGCGGGGTCGGCTCATGGGGGAGGGAGGGTGCCGTCGGGGTGAGGGGCGTGCGTACGGTGGACCGGGCGCGCGGCGCGGGGCCACCCGTCCGGGGTGTCCGTCCGGGTGGCCGGTCGGACGGTCCGGCCGGGCGCGCGGTCCGTCGCACCCGGTCCGTACCGTTCTATCCGAGGGGCGTCACGCATGGCATCGGTCAATCGGCCAGGAGAACAGTCGCCGGTCGAAGAGGAGGAGTTGCCCTTCTTCGTCTACGGCACGCTGCGCCCCGGCGAGGTCAACCACGACGCCTTCCTGCGCGGACGCACCCGTTCCGAGGAGCAGGCCCGGCTTCCGGACGCGCTGCTCTACGACGGTCCCGGCTATCCCTACGCCGTCCAGTGCGCGGGCGCGCAGACGCTCGGGGAGCTGGTCGCCGCGGCGCCGGGGCAGTACGCGCGGCTGCTGGCGGAGTTGGACCGGCTGGAGGAGTACCACGGGCCGGCCAGCCCGCTGAACCTCTACGAGCGGGTCCGGCGCACCACCCTGCGCCCCGACGGCACCACGGCCGCGGCCTGGGTCTACCTGGCCGCTCCGCAGCTGGCGGACGCACTGGCCCGGGCCGGCACCCCGATCCCGGGCGGCGACTGGCTGCGCCGCATGGGGCCCGCCGCGCCCTAGAGGCCCTCGGGTCCTAGAGGCCCTCGGCGCCGCGGTTGCGCAGGCGCTGTCCGTACTGCTGGAGCACCCACAGCTCTTCCTGGACGGCCGCGAGCTGCTCCGCGGGAGCGTTCGGGCCCAGCCGGGACAGGGTGCCCTGGATGTCGTGGACCCGGCGGTCGACCGCGCGCAGCCGGACCTGGACCAGCTGGACCCCGGCGTAGATCTCGTCCACCGTCTTGGCGTGGATGGCCTCCACGGCCAGTTCGGTGACCATCGCGCGGACGGTGTCGTTGGGGGCGGCGTCGCGGACCCGGGCGAGGTAGTCGTCGGTGCCCAGGGAGGCGCCGCCCGCGTCCTGGATCGCCTGGCGGACCGCCGCGTACGGCGGCGCGGTGAACTCGTCGGGGCCGTAGGCGTCGAAGGCGGGGGAGACCAGGGCCGGGCGCTGCAGGGCCAGCTTGAGCAGCTCCCGCTCGGTGCGGTGGGCCGGGCTGCGCAGGTTCAGCGCGGGACCCGGGGTGTGCCCGGCCGCTTCCGGGGCGCCCTGGTCGTGCGCGGACCGGGTACGGGCGCCCTGCTGCTGACCGGGGCCCTGGCCCTGGCCCTGCCCGGGGCGGCCGCCGCGTTCGCGGGCCCAGCGGGCGACCTGGGAGACCCGCTTGACGACGAACTGCTCGTCGCGGATGCCCAGCATGCCGGCGAGCTGGACCGCCGACTCGTGCTGGATCGCGATGTTCTTGATGGCCGCGACCACCGGGGCCGCCTCGTCGAGCGCGGCCGCGCGGCCCGCCGGGTTCTCCAGATTGTGCCGGGCCACCATCTGCCGCAGCGCGAACTCGAAGAGGGGGGTGCGGGAGGAGACGAGCGCGGCCACGGCGGCGTCGCCCTCGGCGAGCCGCAGGTCGCAGGGGTCCATACCGCCGGGCGTGATCGCGATGGAGGTCTCGGCGGCGAACTTCTGGTCGTCCTCGAAGGCCCGCAGCGCCGCCTTCTGCCCGGCCGCGTCACCGTCGAAGGTGAAGATCACCTCGGCGGTCGCGTTGTCCATCAGCAGCCGGCGCAGGATCTTGATGTGGTCCCCGCCGAAGGCCGTGCCACAGGTCGCGATCGCGGTGGTGACGCCGGCCATGTGGCAGGCCATGACGTCGGTGTAGCCCTCGACGACGACCGCGCTGGAGGTCTTCGCGATCTCCTTCTTGGCCAGGTCGATGCCGTAGAGGACCTGGGACTTCTTGTAGATCGGGGTCTCGGGCGTGTTGAGGTACTTGGGCCCGTTGTCGTCGTCGCGCAGCTTGCGCGCGCCGAAGCCGACCACCTCGCCGGTGATGTCGCGGATGGGCCACATGAGGCGCCCGCGGAAGCGGTCGATGGGCTTGCCGCTGCGGCTGTCCTGGGACAGGCCGGAAAGGATCAGCTCCTTGTCGGTGAAGCCCTTGCCGCGCAGGAACCGGGTGAGGTGGTCCCACCCGGCCGGGCTGTAGCCCACGCCGAAGTGCGCGGCCGCGGCCTGGTCGAAGCCGCGGGAGGCCAGGAACTTCCGGCCGATCTCGGCTTCGGGGCCGTCCAGCTGGTCGACGTAGAACTGGGCGGCGGCCTTGTTCGCCTCGACCAGCCGGATGCGCTCGCCGCGCCCGCTCTGACCGGGGGTGTAGCCGCCCTCCTCGTACCGCAGGGTGATTCCGGCGGTGCCCGCCAGCCGCTCGACCGCCTCCGAGAAGGAGAGGTGGTCGATCTTCATGATGAAGTCGAGGGTGTCCCCGCCCGCCTGGCAGCCGAAGCAGTGGTAGAGCCCCTTGCTCGGGCTGACCTGGAAGGAGGGGGACTTCTCGTCGTGGAAGGGGCAGAGGCCCTTGAGGTTGCCGCCGCCCGCATTGCGGAGCTGGAGGTACTCGGACACGACGGCGTCGATCGGGACCGCGTCCCGGACCGCCTTCACATCGTCGTCGTTGATCCTGCCTGCCACGCGTGAAGTCTACGGCCGGGCTCGGACAATCCCACCCGCCGCCCCTCCCCTCCCCTTCCCGCCCTCGCGCCGCCGGGCTACCCGGCCCGCTCCGAGGACGTGACCAGCGAGGACAGCGCGACGCTCGGGTCCGCCAGCGCGTCGCGGTCCACCTCCACCCCGGCGCGGATCAGCGCCTGGATGGGCTCGGTGACATCCCACACGTTCACGTTCATGCCGGCCAGCACCCGGCCCTCGGACAACCAGAAGGCGATGAACTCCCGCTTGGCCACGTCCCCGCGGATCACCACCTGGTCGTAGGCGCCGGGCGGGGCGTACCCCGAGTACTCCAGCCCCACGTCGTACTGGTCGGAGAAGAAGTACGGCACCCGGTCGTACGAGACCTCCTGGCCCAGCATGGCCCGGGCCGCGGCCGGTCCGCCGTTGAGCGCGTTCGCCCAGTGCTCGACCCGCAGCCGGGTCCCCATCAGCGGGTGGTGGGCGGCGGCCACGTCACCGGCGGCGAAGACGTCCGGGTCCGAGGTCCGCAGCGAGGCGTCCACCGCGATGCCGCCCCCGTGCTCCCGGTCGACCAGGGCGAGCCCGGAGGTCTCGGCGAGCGCCGTGCGCGGCGCGGCGCCGATCGCGGCGAGCACCGCGTGCGCCGGGTGCTCCTCGCCGTCGTCGGTGTGGGCGGCGAGCACCATGCCGTCGCGGCCGCTGATCTCGGTGAGGCGGCCGCCGAAGTGGAAGCGGACGCCGTGCGCGGCGTGCAGGTCGGCGAAGACCCGGCCCAGCTCCGGGCCGAGCACCCCGTGCAGGGGAGTCGCCTCCGGTTCCACGATGGTGACCTCGGCGCCGTAGCCGCGGGCGGCGGCCGCGACCTCCAGGCCGATCCAGCCCGCCCCGGCGATCAGCAGGTGGCCGTTCTCCCGGCCCAGGGTGGCCAGCACCCCGCGCAGCCGCTCCGCGTGGGCGAGGCGGCGCAGGTGGTAGACCCCGGCGAGATCGGTGCCCGGGATGTCGAGGCGGCGCGGCTCGGAGCCGGTGGCCAGCAGCAGCCGGTCGTAGTGCACCACGGTGCCGTCGCCGAGGACGACCTTCTTGGCGTCGCGGTCCAGCTGGACCGCGGGCTGCCCGAGGTGGAGTTCGATGTCCGCACGCGCGTACCAGGTCGGCTCGTGCACGAAGACGCTCTCGCGCTCCTCCTTGCCCGCGAGGTACCCCTTCGACAGGGGTGGGCGTTCATAGGGGTGGTCACGCTCGTCGCCGATCAGGATGACCCGGCCGGTGAACCCCTCCGACCTCAGCGTCTCGGCCGCTTTCGCTCCGGCCAGCCCTCCGCCGACGATGACAAACGTCCGGTGTGCGTCGACCACCTGATGCCTCCTCATAACCTCTCCGCCACATGCGACCACATGCGAGCGTCCCGCACCGAGCCTGCCGCGTGAAGGGGGAGTGGCCCGATCGGCTCACCTTCCGGCGCGTCGCGGGCGCAGCGCGATGCGGGAGTGCAAGGAGCGGGCCGCGGCGTCCGTGAGGCAGGCGATCTGGTCGATGACCGCGCGTTTGCGGGCCTTGTCGTCCGGCGCGGCGTCGAAGATCGCCCGGAACTGGGGGTCCAGTCCCTCGGGGGCGCGGGCGCTGAGCGCCTCCGCGAGTTCGGCCAGGACGATGCGCTGGTCGGCCCGCAGGCGCTCCTGTTCGTCGCGCTGCATCACGTACAGGTCGGCGACCGCCTTCAGGACGGCGCACTCGTTGCGCGCCTCGCGGGGGACCACCAGTTCGGCGGCGTACCGGGTGAGCCGGCCGGTGCCGTAGGCGGCGCGGGTGGCGCCTTCCGCGGCCAGGCAGAAGCGGCCGATCAGCTGGCTCGTGGCGTCCTTGAGACGGGCCTGGGCGACCGCGGAGCCGTCGTAGCCGTGCGGCCACCACTCCTGCTCCATCAAACGGTCCAGCGCCGCGCGCAGTTCCCCGGGATCGGTGTCCGCCGGGACGTAGCGCCCGATGGCGACCCGCCAGATCTCGTCCCGTTCGGGCTCGGCGAACAGCATGTTGGGGTCGAGGTGGCCCGCGTGCAGCCCGTCCTCGAAGTCGTGGACGGAGTACGCCACGTCGTCCGCCCAGTCCATCACCTGGGCCTCGAAGCACTTGCGGTCGGCGGGCGCGCCGCGCCGCAGCCACTCGAAGACCGGCAGGTCGTCCTCGTAGGCGCCGAACTTCACCGAGCCGGGGTCGGTGGGGTGGTCACCGCGGGCCCACGGGTACTTGGTGGCGGCGTCGAGACAGGCCCGGGTGAGGTTCAGGCCGACGCTGACCAGCTCGCCCGTGTCCGGATGCGGGGCGAACCGCTTGGGCTCCAGCCGGGTCAGCAGGCGCAGGGACTGCGCGTTGCCCTCGAAGCCGCCGCAGTCCTTGGCGAACTCGTTGAGCGCTTCCTCGCCGTTGTGCCCGAAGGGCGGGTGGCCCATGTCGTGCGAGAGGCAGGCGGCTTCGACGAGGTCGGGGTCGCAGCCCAGCGCCCAGCCGAGCTCCCGACCGACCTGGGCGCATTCCAGGGAGTGCGTGAGGCGGGTACGGGGGCTGGCGTCCCAGTCGTAGGAACGGGTGCCGGGGGTGACCACCTGGGTCTTCCCGGCGAGGCGGCGCAGCGCGGCGGAGTGCAGCACGCGGGCCCGGTCGCGCTGGAAGGCCGTACGGCCCGGGCGTTTGTCGGGCTCGGCGGCCCAGCGCTCGACCGCGGCCGGATCGTACGAGACGGGTGAGGGGACGGGGGTGGTGCCTTCCATGCCTTCCATGCTCAGACGTTAACCGGAGACACCGACAATCGGAGCAATCCGAACGAAGGCGGTCCTGCGGCGGGCCCGCGCCGGTCCTACGCGGTGGCCAGTTCCCGCGGGTCCGTGTGGCCGGAGCGTTGGTCGATGGCGGTTCGCGCGCGGTCCGCGAGCCATCCGGCCAGGGCCTCGTCGTAGCGCCGCAGGACGAGCCGGGCGAGTGCCGGGTGGGCGCCCAGCGGGTCGGCGGCCGGGCCGGGGGCGACCACCGCGCACTGGGCGGCGAAACGGCCCGGCGCGGTGAAGTACGAGGCCACGGCGGCCCGGTGGTGGCCGCGGGCGGCGAGGGCGCGCAGCGCCTCGGGCACGCGCGGCGCGGCGGCGGAGGCGTAGGCGGCGACGACGGGGACCCCGCCGAGGCGTTCGGAGAGCAGCGCGGCGGCGGCGCGGGTGTCGGCGGCCGAGTCCGGGTCGCGGGATCCGGCGGCGGCCAGGACGGCGGCGGTGCCCGGGGTCCAGCCCGCTTCGAGCAGCCGGTCGCGCAGCACCTCGACGAGCAGCGGGTGCGGACCGAGCGGGGCGGCGACGCGCACGTGCAGGTGGGGGGCGCGGGCGGCGGCCGCCGGCAGGTCGTGCTTGACGTGGTGGCCGCGGCCGAGGAGCAGCGGTACGAGCACCGCCGCGCCGGGGTCGAGGGCGTCGAGCACGGTGTCCAGCAGGGGTTCGTTCAGCTCGATGTGGCCGAGCCGGACCCGTAGCCGCGGGCGGAGGTCGCGGACGCGGTCGAGCAGGGCCGAGACGGTGTGCAGGGCGCGGGGGTCGCGGCTGCCGTGGGCCACGGCGACGAGGGTGGGCTGCATGTGTGGGTCCATGTGTGGGCTCCGTGGGGCCGGGCCCGCGGCGGTCGCACGCTGCGGAGCTGGGTGCCGAGCTGGGCCGTGATCCGGGTCAGCAGATCCGTGGTGGAGGCGGGGGGAAACGATTCGGGAGGGTGCGCGGGCTCCGTCATGGACCGATCCTGACGGGTGCAGGTTGCCGGGTCGTTGCGTGGGAGTGACGGACGTTTTCCAGGTGCTCACCCGCTCATTCGTACGAGTGAAAGGCGCGGTGGGCGGAACTGGGGCGCCCGTCCGGTTCGTCAACTTGTGCGAATGGTGTGGATCGTGGGGAGCGGGCCGCAGGGAGCGGACCGCGAGGAGAGGGCACGGGGGATCGGTCATGGGGTTCAAGTCGAGGTTCACGTCGAGGTTCAGTTCGGGTTCGGGCTCGGATTCGGATGCGGGGTCTGGTTCGGGGTCTGGTTCGGGGTCGGGATGGGGCACGGTGCGGACGCGGCGCAGGGTGGTTCAGGGGGTGATGCTCGGGTGCGTGCTGGCGCTGCTGCCTTCGGCGTGGACGCACGCGGCGGCGGGGGATCGGCTGCGCACGACGGCGAATGCGCCCGCCGCCGAGGTGGCCGTGGTCTTCGGGGCGGGCCTGTGGGACGGGCAGCCGACCCCCTATCTGGCGAACCGGCTGGACGCGGCCGCCGCGCTGTACCGGGCGGGCCGGGTCAAGGTGGTGCTGGTGACGGGGGACAACAGCCGCAGCGACTATGACGAGCCGGACGCGATGCGCGCCTACCTGACGCGGCACGGGGTGCCGGACGGGCGGATCGTCAGCGATTTCGCCGGCTTCGACACCTGGGACTCCTGCGTGCGGACCCGGGAGATCTTCGGGGTGCACCGGGCCGTGTTGATCAGTCAGGGCTTCCACATACGCCGGGCGGTGGCGCTCTGCGAGTCGGCGGGCGTCGAGTCCTACGGGGTGGGGGTCGACCAGGCGCACGACGCGACCTGGTACTACGGCGGCATCCGCGAGGTGTTCGCCTCCGGCAAGGCGGCGGTGGACGCCGTGTTCAAGCCGCAGCCGCACTTCCTGGGGCCCAAGGAGGAAGGGGTGTCGCGGGCCCTGACCGCTCTGGCAGACTGACGCCGCTCGGCAGGTATGTCGATTAGTCATATCCCTATCTGTAAGAGGTGTGGAACCGTGGCTGTGGTGGATCTGAGCGGCAAGGTCGTCGTCATCACCGGTGGGGCCCGCGGGCTGGGCGCCGCGGCGGCGCAGGCCGTCGTGGACGGCGGCGGCCGGGTGGTGATCACCGATGTGCTGGAGGCGGAGGGAGCCGCCACCGCGGAGAAGCTGGGCGACGCGGCGCGCTTCCTGCGGCACGACGTGACCAGTGAGAGCGACTGGCGGGCCGCTCTGGACCACGCGCTCACCGAGTTCGGCCGGATCGACGGGCTCGTCAACAACGCGGGGATATCCACCGGCCAGTTCCTGGAACACGAGAGCGTCGAGCACTTCCGTCAGGTCGTCGAGATCAACCTGGTCGGCGTCTTCATCGGCATCAAGACCGCGATCCCGTTGCTCCGGGCCCAGGGCGGCGGCTCCATCGTCAACATCTCCTCGGCCGCCGGCCTCACCGGCCTCGCGCTCACCGCCGGGTACGGCGCTTCCAAGTGGGGGGTGCGCGGCCTCTCGAAGATCGGGGCGGTCGAGCTGGCCGAGGCGAGGATCCGGGTGAATTCCGTCCACCCCGGCATGACGCTCACCCCGATGACCGCCCCCGTCGGCATCGAAGCGGGCGAGGGCAACTACCCCGGCACCCCGATGGGCCGGGTCGGCGCCCCCGAGGAGATAGCCGCTGCCGTCGCCTTCCTGCTCTCCGACGCCGCGGGCTACATGACCGGAGCCGAGCTGGCCGTGGACGGCGGATGGACGGCCGGGCTCACCGTCCGCCACCTCACCGGGCAGTGATCGGGCCGCCTCACCGGGTGCTGCGGCGGGCGCTGAGGTCGACGTACCCGACGCGTAACCGGGAGCGGTGGCCCGTGTAACAGCCCGCCCGCAAGGTGGCCCCATGCACCCTCGGGACCCCGCCACCGCCCCCACCGGCAGCACCCCGGCCCCGGCCGGGGCCGCGGCCGGTGTCACCGCCACGCACTGTCCGTACTGCGCCCTGCAGTGCGGCATGAACCTCCGCCCCGGGCCGGGCGCGGAGGGCGAGGGCGCCACCGTGACGGTGGAGGAGCGGGCGGACTTCCCCGTCAACCGGGGCGCGCTGTGCGGCAAGGGCCGCACCGCCCCCGCCGTGCTCTCCTCCCGGGTGCGCCTGACCCAGCCGCTCATCCGCACCCATGCCGGGCAGCTGGAACCGGCCACCTGGGAGGAGGCCCTCGACGCCGTCGCCGAGGGCCTGGCCCGCACGAGCCGTACGCACGGGCCGGACGCGGTCGGCGTGTTCGGCGGCGGCGGGCTCACCAACGAGAAGGCCTACGCGCTCGGCAAGTTCGCCCGGGTCGCCCTGGGCACCTCGCAGATCGACTACAACGGCCGCTTCTGCATGTCCTCGGCCGCCGCCGCCCACCAGCGCGCCTTCGGCCTCGACCGGGGTCTTCCCTTCCCCCTGGAGGACATCCCGCGCACCGGCTGCGTGATCCTGGTCGGTTCCAACCTCGCCGAGACCATGCCGCCCGCCCTGCGCTACCTCACCGAGCTGAAGGAGAACGGCGGCACGCTGATCGTCATCGATCCGCGCCGCACCCGCACCGCCGAACAGGCCGACCTGCACCTCGCCCCGCGCCCCGGCACCGACCTCGCGCTCGCCCTCGGCCTGCTGCACCTGGTCGTCGCCGAAGGGCGCACCGACGACGCCTTCATCGCGGCCCGCACCACCGGCTGGTCCGAAGCCCGGGCCGGCGCCATGGCCCACTGGCCGGAGCTGGTGGAGCGCCTCACCGGGGTGCCGGTGCCCCGGCTGCGCGAGGCGGTCCGGATGTTCTGCGCACCGGACACCGCCATGGTGCTCACCGCGCGCGGCCCCGAGCAGCAGTCCAAGGGCACCGACACCGTCGGCGCGTGGATCAACCTCTGCCTGGCGACGGGCCGCGCGGGGCGCCCGTACTCCGGCTACGGCTGCCTCACCGGTCAGGGCAACGGCCAGGGCGGCCGGGAACACGGCCAGAAGGCCGACCAACTCCCCGGCTACCGCAAGCTCACCGATCCGGCCGCCCGCGCGCACGTCGCCGGGGTGTGGGGCGTGGACCCGGACAGCCTGCCCGGGCCCGGGCGCAGCGCGTACGAGCTCCTCGACGCGCTCGGCACGGACGTCCGAGCCCTGCTCCTCATGGGGTCGAACCCGGTGGTCTCCGCCCCGCGCGCCGCCCACGTAGAGGAACGCGTGCGCGCCCTGGACTTCCTGGCCGTCGCCGACGTGGTGCTGTCGGAGACGGCGGCCCTGGCGGACGTGGTCCTGCCGGTCACCCAGTGGGCCGAGGAGAGCGGCACCACCACGAACCTGGAGGGCCGCGTCCTGCTGCGCCGCCAGGCCCTCACCCCGCCACCGGGGGTCCGCAGCGACCTCCACGTCCTGCACGGACTCGCCGGCCGGCTCGGGGTGGAGAAGGGGTTCCCCACGGACCCCGAGGAGGTCTTCGAGGAGCTCCGCCGCGCCTCCTCCGGCGGCCCGGCGGACTACGCGGGCATCTCCTACGCCCGCATCGAGGCGGAACAGGGCGTCTTCTGGCCCTGCCCCGCCGCCCCGGAACCGGACGCCGCCGCCCCCGACACCGACACCGCCGCCCCCACCGCGCCGCATCCCGGGACGCCGCGGCTCTTCCTCGACCGCTTCGCCACGGACGACGGGCGGGCGCGGTTCGTCGCCGTCGCGCACCGGGACGCCGCCGAGGTGCCGGACGAGGAGTACCCGCTCCTGCTCACCACCGGGCGGGTGGTGGCCCAGTACCAGTCGGGCGCCCAGACCCGGCGGGTCGCCGAGCTGAACGCGGCCGCCCCCGGGCCCTTCGTCGAACTCCACCCGCGGCTCGCGGCCCGCGTCGGCGCGCGGGAGGGCCGTCCGCTGGCCGTGGTCTCCCGCCGCGGCCGGGTGGTCGCGCCGGCCCGCATCACCGACGCCATCCGCGCGGACACCGTCTTCATGCCCTTCCACTGGCCGGGCGAGGGCCGGGCCAACATCCTCACCAACCCCGCCCTGGACCCCGTCTCCCGGATGCCGGAATTCAAGGTCTGCGCGGTCCGCGTCGAAGCCCTCACCGACCCGCCGCCCCCGCATGCGGGTTGAGCCGCCCTAGGCCGTGCCGCCTTGGGTCGTGCCCCGCGCGAACATCGGTGCCAGGAGGGCGAGCAGGCGCCGGGCGTGCCCCTCAGCGGTGGCGTCGGGTCCGGCGGTGAGCGCGGGGTACTCCTTGCGGAACTCGTCCCAGTCCGCCCCGGCGAGGCCCGCGAAGGCCTCCGGGGTGACGGGCAGCAGGACGCCCCCGGGCCCCTCCCACTCCCCGGACCGGCGGAAGACGTCCTCCAGCAGCGCGTGCGGCAGGGAGCAGTGCTCGGCCAGCAGCGTCGCGTCGTAGAGGTCCTTGCCCTGCGGGTACAGGTCGCAGGCCAGCCACATCAGCTTCCAGGCCAGCGAGAGTTCCTTCGTGGCCCCGAGCAGCCGCACCCCGGCGACCCGTACCGGTTCGGGTACGACCGGCAGCGCCTCGTTGAAGACGAAGTCCAACTGGACCTGCCCGCCGGGCAGGCCGGCTGCGGACCAGGGCAGCACCAGGCGGCGGCCCGGGACGCGTTCGTAGGTCCAGATGTACTCCGAGACGGCGTCGGACGCCGCGAACACCGGCGCGCCGCCCGCTTCCCGCGCCGCCTCCTCGGCCGCCGCCGCGACGGCGTCGAGCATCCGGTCCGTCCGCTCCTCCTCGATCTCCCAGTCGGCCGGTACGACGACGAAGTCGAGGTCGTGCGGCTCCCGCGCGGCCGGGCCGAACCACTGCTTCATCAGCATGCTGCCGCGCAGGACGAGCGAGTCCGACCAGCCGCTGGCGCCGACGGCCCGCAGCGCGATGTCCATCGCGCCGCGCCGGGCCCGTTGCCAGGCCTCGTGCACCGCGGGGTCGGAGATCTCCGGGTCGAGCGGGCGGAACGCGCTGGCGAAGTGCTTGAGGGCGGGGTCGAAGCCCAGGCCGCTCCCGCTGGCGCTGCCACTGGCGCTCCCGCCGGCGCCGGTGTCGGAGCGGCCCGTCGCCAGGGTCCGGGGGTAGCTGTCCAGCCGGCGGTGCCGCTCCGACTCCGGCTCCGCCGGGTCGTCCGGCCCGCCGCGGATCGAGGGCTTCCACTCGGTACCGCTCATCGTGCGTCCCCTTCCTCGTGCCCCGGAGCCCGCGGGCTCCCCGGGACCTCCTCGATCCAACCGTCGTCCACCGACAGGTCGCTGTCGTACAGCACGAACTCCCGCTCCCGTGCGAGGACTTCGTACCCCGCCCCGACCAGTTCCGCGGCCAGCGCGGCGCAGGCCGCCGCAGCCGCCCGCCGCGATCCGCGCCACCGCTGGGTCACGAACCGCTCGTGGTGCTCCCCGCCGGCCAGCAACTGCCGCGCGTTCCACGACAGGTGGGCCCCGTGCGGGGCGACCAGCGCCTCCAGGGCCGGCCGGTCGAAGGCGGTCGGCAGGCGCAGCTTGAGGTGGTGCTCGAAGTACCCGCCCCCCGGACCCGGGAGGTCCGTGGTCCAGGGCACCGTCTCCACCTTCACCCGCACCGGGTCGAAGCCGGCCGCCCGCAGCTCGGGCAGCAGGGTCCGGTGGCCCGTGCGGTCGGGCAGGGTCAGCATCGGCTGCGACACCATCCGGCCCCGGGCCAGGACGATGTGGGTCACCTTCAACCGCCGCTCGCCGGACCAGGCTTCGAGGCGGGCCAGGGTCGTCGGATCCGGGCAGCGCACCGTCACGTGGGTCTCGTACGAGGACATGGTGTCGATCATCTCGGACATGCGTCCGATCCGCATCGGGGTTCTCGCCGGGGGGTAACCATCCGGTCACGCACCGGACTCAGAAAGTGTCCGCACGCCCCTCGTGGCAGCGATGTGTCGTACCCCACACTGAGTTGCGGTGCCTGAGTCCTCGGAGCCCTGGAGGTCGCCCCCGTGCAGACCCAGACCCTGTCCGTGACCGAACCCGCAGCGGCGCCGGAAGCCGCAGGCGCCGCGGAAGAGCCCGAGCCCGAGGTCGAGGCCGTGGACGAAGAGCCCGAGGCGCCGGAGCTGATCGAGCTGGTGCCGACGCAGCGCAGGCGCAACGACAGCAGCGCTGGAAGCGGGCCGTCCGCCGACCTGTTCCGGCAGTACCTGCGCGAGATAGGCAGGATCCAACTGCTCACGGCGGAGGAGGAGGTCGAACTCGCCCGGGCCGTGGAGGCGGGGCTGTTCGCCGAGGAGAAGCTGGGCACCGCGACCGGCCTCGACACCCGCCTCGTCCTGGACCTCGACAAACTGGTCGTCATGGGCCGGATGGCCAAGCGCCGCCTGATCGAGGCGAACCTCCGCCTGGTCGTCTCCGTCGCGAAGCGGTATGTGGGCCGCGGGCTCACCATGCTCGACCTCGTGCAGGAGGGGAACCTCGGGCTCATCCGGGCCGTTGAGAAGTTCGACTACGCCCGCGGGTACAAGTTCTCCACCTACGCCACCTGGTGGATCCGCCAAGCCATGTCCCGCGCGCTGGCCGACCAGGCCCGCACCATCCGCGTGCCCGTCCACGTGGTGGAGCTGATCAACCGGGTCGTCCGCGTGCAGCGCCGCATGCTGCAGGAGCGCGGGTACGAGCCCACGGCCGAAGAGGTCGCCGTCCACCTGGAGCTGACGCCCGAGCGGGTCCTGGAGGTGCTGCGGCTCGCCCAGGAGCCGGTCTCGCTGCACGCCCCCGTGGGCGAGGAGGACGACGTGGCCCTCGGCGACCTGATCGAGGACGGGGACGCCGCCTCGCCCGTGGAGTCCGCCGCGTTCTTCCTGCTGCGCGAGCACCTGGAGGCCGTGCTCTCCACCCTCGGCGAGCGCGAGCGGAAGGTGGTGCAGCTGCGGTACGGGCTCGCCGACGGCCGCCCCCGGACCCTGGAGGAGATCGGGCGGATCTTCGGCGTGACCCGCGAGCGGATCCGCCAGATCGAGTCCAAGACCCTCAACAAACTGCGCGACCACGCCTTCGCCGACCAGCTGCGCGGCTACCTGGACTGACACGGCGACGCCCGGGACGGCCGAAGGGGGCGCCCCGAAGGACGCCCCCTGGCCCACCTCACCCCGCGCCGGACCGGCGCGCCGGGTCAGTCGACCTCGGCCACCGCCTGCGCGAACTGCGCCGCGTACAGGCGCGCGTACGCGCCCTCCGCCGCCAGCAGTTCCTCGTGCGTGCCCTGTTCCACGATCGAGCCGTCCTCCATCACGAGGATCACGTCGGCGTCGCGGATCGTCGACAGCCGGTGCGCGATCACGAAGGACGTGCGACCGGCCGCCAGCCGGGCCATCGCCTTCTGGATCAGCACCTCCGTACGCGTGTCGACCGAGCTGGTCGCCTCGTCCAGCACCAGGATCACCGGATCCGACAGGAACGCCCGCGCGATCGTGATCAGCTGCTTCTCGCCCGCGCTGACGCCCGCGCCCTCGTCGTCCAGCACCGTGTCGTAGCCGTCGGGCAGGGTGCGGATGAAGCGGTCGGCGTGCGCGGCGCGCGCGGCCTCCTCGATCTCCGCGCGCGTCACCTCGCGCGCGGAGGAGGCGCCGTACGCGATGTTCTCGGCGATAGTGCCGCCGAAGAGCCAGGTGTCCTGGAGCACCATGCCGATGCCGGAGCGCAGCTGCTCGCGGCTCATCTTCGCGATGTCCACCCCGTCCAGGGCGATCCGGCCGCCCGTGACCTCGTAGAACCGCATCAGCAGGTTGACCAGCGTGGTCTTGCCCGCACCCGTCGGGCCGACGATCGCGACCGTGTGGCCGGGCTCGACGGACAGCGACAGGTTCTCGATGAGCGGCTTGTCCGGCTCGTAGCGGAAGGAGACCTTCTCCAGCGAGACCGCACCGCGGACCTCCTCGGCAAGGTCCTGGACCACCGTGTCGGCCTCCTGCTCCTCGGCGTCGAGCAGCTCGTAGACCCGCTCCGCCGAGGCCACGCCCGACTGCACCAGGTTCGCCATCGACGCGAGCTGCGTCAGCGGCATCGAGAACTGGCGCGAGTACTGGATGAAGGCCTGCACGTCACCGATCGACAGGGAGCCCGAGGCGACCCGGAGCCCGCCGACGACCGCGACCAGCACGTAGTTGATGTTCGAGACGAAGAACATCACGGGCTGCATGACCCCGCTGACGAACTGCGCCTTGAAGGAGGCCCGGTACAGCGCCTCGTTCTGCTCGGCGAAGGTGGCCGCGGACTCCTGCTGGCGCCCGAAGACCTTCACCAGCGTGTGCCCCGAGTACATCTCCTCGATGTGCGCGTTGAGCGTGCCGGTGACCTTCCACTGCGCCACGAACTGCGGCTGCGACTTCTTGCCGATCTTCGCCGCGATGAAGATCGCCATCGGCACCGTCACCAGCGCGACCAGCGCCAGCAGCGGTGATATCCAGAACATCATCGCCAGCACGCCGATGATGGTCAGCAGCGAGTTCAGCAGCTGCCCCATCGTCTGCTGGAGCGTCTGACCGATGTTGTCGATGTCGTTCGTGGCCCGGCTGAGCACCTCGCCGCGCTTCTGCCGGTCGAAGTACGCCAGCGGCAGGCGCGAGAGCTTGTCCTGCAGCTCCTCGCGCATCCGGTACAGCGTGCCGTTCATCACGCGGTTCGCCAGCCGGGTCGCGACCAGCATCAACAGGCCGGCCGCCGTGAAGGTGGCCAGCGCCCAGAGCGCGACCACGCCGACGCCGGTGAAGTCGATGCCCTGGCCCGGCGTGAAGTCCGTCCCGGACAGCATGTCGGCCATGCCGCCCTCACCCTTGGCGCGCAGCCCTTCCAGGGCCTGCTCCTTGGTGATGCCGCGCGGCATGTTCCGGCCCACCAGCCCGGCGAAGACCAGGTCGGTCGCCTTGCCGAGGATCTTCGGGCCGACCACCGAGCAGGCGACGCTGCCGATGACCGCGAAGACCATGCCCCACAGCGGGGCCCGGTCCTTCGTCAGCTGCTCCAGCAGCCGCTTGCCGGAATTCTTGAAGTCCAGGGACCGCGTCGTCGGCGGTCCCATCATCATCCGTCCACCGGGCCCGCTCATGCGGCCTCCGCCTCCGTCAGCTGGGAGAGCACGATCTCCCGGTAGGTCTCGTTGCCGGCCATCAGTTCGTGGTGGCGCCCCTCGCCCACCACCCGGCCCTCGTCCAGCACGATGATCCGGTCCGCGTCGCGGATCGTGGACACGCGCTGGGCGACGATGACGACGGTCGCGTCCTCGGTCTCGCGGGCGAGCGCCGCGCGCAGCGCCGCGTCCGTCGCGTAGTCCAGGGCCGAGAAGGAGTCGTCGAAGAGGTAGATCTCGGGGCGCTGCACCAGCGTGCGGGCGATCGCCAACCGCTGGCGCTGGCCGCCGGAGACGTTCGTTCCGCCCTGGGCGATGGGAGCCTCCAGGCCGCCCTCCAGCTCGGACACGAACCCCTTGGCCTGGGCCACTTCCAGGGCCTGCCACAGCTCCTCGTCGCTCGCCCCGGGGCGCCCGTAGCGCAGGTTGGAGGCGACGGTTCCGGAGAAGAGGTACGGCTTCTGCGGCACCATGCCGACCGTCTTGGCCAGCAGCGCCGGATCGAGGCGCCGCACGTCCTCGCCGTCGACCAGCACCTCGCCGCCCGTCACGTCGAACAGCCGCGGTACGAGCCCCAGCAGCGTGGACTTGCCGCTGCCCGTGGACCCGATGACCGCGGTCGTCTCGCCGGGCCGCGCCACGAGGTCCACCCCGCGCAGCACGGACGCCTCGGCGCCCGGGTAGCGGAAGTCGGCCCCGCGCAGCTCCAGCTGCCCGTGCCGGGCCAGCTCGCGCACCGGATCGGTGGGCGGCGTCACGCTGGTCTCGGTGTCCAGGACCTCCTGGACGCGCTCCGCGCAGACCTCGGCGCGCGGCACCATCATGAACATGAAGGTGGCCATCATCACGGACATGACGATCTGCATCAGGTAGGCGAGGAAGGCGGTCAGCTGACCGATCTCCATCCCGCCGCTGTCGATGCGCATCGCGCCGAACCAGATCACGGCGACGCTGGAGATGTTCACGACGAGGATGACCGTCGGGAACATCAGCGCGAGCAGCTTGCCCGACGCCAGGGAGACCGCGGTCAGGTCGGCGTTGGCCTGCCGGAAGCGGTCCTTCTCGTAGTCGTCGCGGACGAAGGCGCGGATCACCCGGTTGCCGGTGATCTGCTCGCGCAGCACCCGGTTCACCGTGTCCAGCCGCGTCTGCATGAGGCGGAAGAGCGGACGCGTCTTCCAGACGATCGCCCCGACCGCGATGCCGAGCACCGGCACGACCGCCGCCAGCACGCTCGACAGCTTCAGGTCCAGGGACAGGGCCATCCCGATGCCGCCGACGCACATGATCGGCGCCGAGACCATCAGGGTGAAGGACATCAGGACCAGCATCTGGATCTGCTGGACGTCATTGGTCGTACGGGTGATCAACGAGGGCGCACCGAAGTGGCCCAGCTCCCGTGCGGAGAAGCTCTGCACCCGGTCGAAGACCGCGCCGCGGATGTCACGGCCGACGGCGGCCGCGGTGCGGGCACCGAAGTACACCGCGCCGACGTTGCACACCAGCTGCACGAGCGACACACCGAGCATCAGTGCGCCGAAGGACAGGATGTAGCCGGTGTCACCGTTGACGACACCGTTGTCGATGATGTCCGCGTTGAGCGTGGGGAGGTACAGGCTGGCGCTGGTCTGCAGCAGCTGGAGCAGGACCAACAAGGCGATGGGTTTCCGGTACGGACCCAAATAGGTCCGCAGAAGTCGTATGAGCACGCGCAGGCTCCGGTCGGCAAGATCGAGGGGGTTCACCCCATCTTCGGCCAACCGGGGACGTGATCCCCACCCTTTTTCGCAAAGCCGGGTCAAAAGGAGTACGTCGGGAGCGCGAGCCCTACGCCGCCCCTCAGGCCTGGAAGGCTCCGGGGTGGATCTGCTCGCGCGTCGCGACGTACTGCTGGCGCACGGCCTGCCACACCGCGAGGTCCTCGCCCGGTTCGAAGACCTGCCCCGCGGGGGCGGGCCACACCGGCGGGGTGTGCGGGGCCAGCGTGCCCTGCGCCACACCGAGCGCCCACGCCGCCTGGCGCGCCGCACCCAGCGCCGCGTAGTCCGCGGGCTGCGGTACGACGACCTGCGTGCCGAACAGTCCCGGCGCGGCCGCCTGCACCGCGGGCAGCTCGGCCGCCGCGCCCAGCAGGAAGACCCGACGGATCTCCACGCCCCGCGTGCGCAGCACGTCGAGGGCGTCCACCAGCCCGCACAGCATGCCCTCGAAGGCCGCCCGCGCCAGGTGCTCCGGCTTCATCGAGTCGCGCCGCAGCCCCGACAGGGTCCCGGCGGCGTGCGGCAGGTTCGGGGTCCGCTCGCCCTCCAGGTACGGCAGGAGCACGAGCCCGTGCGCGCCCGGCGTCGACTTCAGGGCCAGCTCGGACAGCTCTTCCAGGTCGGTGCCCAGCATTTCGGCGGTGCCGCGCAGGGCCCGTACCGCGTTGGAGGTGTTCACCACCGGCAGGTGCATCCCGGCGGCGTCGGCGAGCGAGGTGATCAGGCCGTTCGGCTCCGACAGCGCCTCGTGGTGCACGGCCATCACGGAACCGGACGCGCCCAGGGAGACCACCGCGTCGCCCGGGCCGAGCCCGAGGCCGAGGGCGGCGGCCATGGTCTCGCCCGTACCGGCGGAGATCAGCAGCCCCTCCGGGGTGGTGCCCGCGGCGTCGGACGGACCGAGCACCTCGGGCAGCATCGCCCGGTGACCGAGCGCCAGCTCGACGAGGTCCGGTCGGTAGGAACCGGTGGCCGTCGACCACCAGCCGGTGCCGGAGGCGCCGCCGCGGTCGGTGGTGCGGCGCGCCGGGCGGCCCAGCAGCTGCCAGACGAGCCAGTCGTGCGGGGACATCAGGAGCGCCACGCGCCGCGCCGCCTCGGGCTCGGTGCGCGCCAGCCAGGCCAGTTTGGCGATCGGCTGCGCGGAGTGCGGGACGGATCCGACGGCTTCCGCCCAGACCCGGCGACCGCCGTGCCCCTCGACGGCGAGCGCCTCGATGAGGTCGGCGGCGGCGACCTGGCCGCGCTTGTCGTTGCCGACGAGGGCCGGACGTACGAGCGCCCCCTTGGTGTCCAGCGCGAGCAGCCCGTGCTGCTGCGCGGAGACGCCGATGGCCTGGACCCCTTCGAGCAGCCCGCCGCCCGCTGCTTCGCCCAGCGAGAGCAGCCAGGCCTGGGGGTCGGTCTCGTGGGGGTTCGCGCCGTCGGGTTCGGACCCGCCGTGCTGCGGATGGGGTGCGTACCCCTGGCGCAGCACGGCGCCCGTGTCGGTGTCGCAGACGACGATGCGAGTGAAGGTGGAAGAGCTGTCCAGCCCGGCGACTATCCCCATGGGTTGAATTCTGCCGCACCGCCGGACGGCCGTGTCCGCCGCGGTCCGGTGGGCCCGGCTCCGCTTCGGGCGCGGCCGTCGGCTGTCAGGTGCCGGCCGTCAGGTGTTGCTGGTGCCCCACTCGTCATCGGCGCCGGAGCCCCGGCCGCGCAGCCCCCGCACCCGGCCGACCAGCGCGTCGGGCACGGCGTCCCCGACCTTGTCGCTCACCGCGGCGAACGCCTTGCCCGCGAACTGCCGGCCGCTCTGCCCGGCGGTCTCGGCCGCGTTGCGCACGGCGGGGTTCTGGGCGAGCTCCCGCGCCGACTTCTTGAGCTGTTCGTAGCGCTCGCGCCCGGCCCGGGTGCCCAGCACGTAACCGAGGGCCAGTCCCGCGACGAACGTGACCTTGTACCGCATGTCTGCCGCCCTTCGAAGTGTCGGTGCCCGGCCCGCCCGGCCCTGCGCGATACCGATTGGCGGAGCACCCCCCTGCTTGCGCTAATCTATGTCTCGCAACGAACGAGCGCCCCTCGGCACCACCGATGGTCGGCTGTTTGGCGCACGCAGCAATCCCCTGTAGCTCAATTGGCAGAGCAGCCGACTGTTAATCGGCAGGTTACTGGTTCGAGTCCAGTCGGGGGAGCGCGATCCCCTGTAGCTCAATTGGCAGAGCAGCCGACTGTTAATCGGCAGGTTACTGGTTCGAGTCCAGTCGGGGGAGCGATGAAGAAGAGGACCCGGTGGGTCCTCTTCTTTTTTGTCCCGCTCGGGAACCGGGCAGCCCTCGGCGCGGTCTCTCTGAACAGGCGAAGCCGATCATGCGAGGCATCCGAGGCAGGAGATCGTATGAGCGGCTATGCTGCGGCAGACGGCGCGTACAAATGTGCGCGACGCGCCGTGAGGGGCGGTAGCTCAGCCGGTTAGAGCAGCGGACTCATAATCCGTCGGCCGTGGGTTCGAGTCCCACCCGCCCCACTGCGAGCCGCAGGTGAAGAATCGTTCTCACCTGCGGCTTTGGCGTGTCCGGGGTCTGTCGCACCATCAGGCGGGCCGAGCTCAAGCCTTTGGCTGGGAACCACCTGGGAACGCGGGTCGGCCGTCTCGGGCTGATCGCGCCGACGGCGCGGCACCAGTGAGGGCGGCCTTCTCGGCGGCGTCGCGCCCGACCCCACCCAGCAGGTGTGGGTACAGGTCTGTGGTGATCCTCACCGTGGAGTGCCCGAGGCGCTTCGACACGATCGTCATGTCGACCCCGGCGGCGAGCATCAGTGACGCCTGCCCGTGTCTCAGGTCGTGCAGTCGCACCTGTCGCAGTCGCCGGCGCGCTGCGCAGCGTCGCGTGAATGCGGTCGATGCGTAGCCGACGGAGTGCGCCCAACACCACAGCCCCGCCAACCAGCGGGGCTGTGCGTGTACGGGAGAAGGTCAGGCCCCGTCGGCCGACGGCTGGGCCACGTCCCATCCGCCGATGTGAGGCTGGGGAGCGTGCTTGGCGGCGCCGGGCGGCAGCGCGGCGAGGCAGGCGGTCGAGTAGGCGTTGACGAGCAGCGGCAGGACGTCGGTGGCGACCACGAGCGAGATCCACCGCTGGTGAAGCTCTGATCCCTCCATCGGCCCGTCGCAGACACTGCTCATGAAGGCTGCCCGGGCGGGGATTGCTCGAGGGCCTCGCCGACGGGGGGTGCGGCGAGGCCCTGCCCCGACGGTACAACCCGCAGCCGGTCTGCGGACCGCAGGATCATTGAATTGCATAAGTTTGCAATTTCATAGATGCTGTGGGTGCTGTGTCCGTAGGTAGCCGCGGGCACAGCACCAGCTGTCTGCCCCGGCGTGCGGGGTGATGAGAAGGGTGCGAGACCGTGCCGGTTCCGCTGTATCAGGCCAAGGCCGAGTTCTTTCGGATGCTCGGGCACCCGGTGCGGATACGGGTTCTGGAGCTGTTGCAGGACGGGCCGATGCCGGTAAGGGATCTGCTGGCCGCGATCGAGGTCGAACCGTCCGCGCTCTCGCAGCAGCTCGCGGTGCTGCGCAGGTCGGGGATTGTGACCTCCGTGCGTGACGGCTCGACCGTGGTCTACGAGCTGGCGGGCGGGGACGTCGCGCAGCTGATGCGGGCGGCTCGGCGGATCTTGACCGAGGTGCTGGCTGGACAGCGCGAGCTGTTGGAGGAGCTGCGGGAGTCCGAGGTCCCGGCCTCGTGACCGTGAACGCCTTCCTGGCTTCCGTGCTCGGGCGGGTCCGTTCGGTGCTGCCGGCCAGGGCTGACTTCTCGGTCATGGGTCGTAGCCCCCGCCGGGATCTCCTGGCCGGGCTGACCGTGGCGATCGTCGCTTTGCCGCTCGCGCTCGGCTTTGGCGTCTCTTCCGGGCTGGGTGCCGAGGCGGGGCTCGCCACGGCCGTGGTCGCGGGCGCGCTCGCCGCCCTGTTCGGCGGCTCCAACCTCCAGGTGTCGGGGCCGACTGGTGCGATGACCGTGGTGCTGGTGCCGATCGTCGCCCAGTACGGGCCCGGTGGCGTGCTGACGGTCGGCCTGATGGCCGGTGTCCTGTTGATTGGCCTCGCGCTGCTGCGGGCCGGGCAGTACATGAGGTATGTGCCGGCGCCGGTGGTGGAGGGGTTCACCCTTGGTATCGCGTGTGTGATCGGCCTTCAGCAGATGCCCAATGCGCTCGGTGTGGCCAAGCCGGAGGGGGAGAAGGTCCTGCTCGTGGCCTGGCGGGCGCTCGTGGAGTTCGTGGCGTTCCCGAACTGGACCGCGATCGGTCTCTCGGCTGGTGTCGCGGCAGTGATGCTGGCAGGGGCCCGCTGGAAGCCGACGATCCCGTTCTCGATCGTCGCGGTGATCACCGCGACCGTGCTCGCGCAGGTCTTCCACCTGGACGCGGCGGCCCCGATCGGTGACCTGCCCTCCGGCCTGCCGGCCCCTTCCCTCGCTTTCCTGGACCTGTCCGCCCTCGGCTCGCTGCTCGCCCCCGCTGTGGCTGTCGCGGCGCTTGCCGCGTTGGAGTCTCTTCTGTCGGCGACGGTCGCGGACGGGATGACGGTGGGGCAGCAGCACGATCCGGACAAGGAGCTGTTCGGTCAGGGCATAGCCAACCTGGCGGCCCCGCTGTTCGGCGGCGTCCCCGCGACGGCCGCGATCGCGCGGACTGCGGTCAACGTCCGTAGCGGCGCCTCCTCCCGCCTGGCCGCACTCACCCACGCCGCAGTGCTCGCGGTGATCGTGTTCGCCGCGGCCCCGCTCGTCTCGAAGATCCCGCTGGCCGCGCTCGCCGGTGTGCTCCTGGCGACGGCGATCCGCATGGTGGAGGTCGGCTCGCTGCGGGCGATGGCGAAGGCGACGCGCTCGGACGCCGTCGTACTGCTCCTGACCGCCGCCGCGACCCTGGTCCTCGACCTCGTCTACGCGGTGATCATCGGGCTGGTCGTCGCAGGTGCCCTGGCGCTGAAGGCGGTGGCGAGCCAGGCACGGATGGAGCAGGTGGACTTCCGCCCGGATCTGCCCGGCGAGCACAGCGACGAGGAGCACGCCCTGCTGGCGGAGCACATCGTCGCCTACCGCATCGACGGCCCCCTCTTCTTCGCCGGCGCCCACCGCTTCCTCCTGGAACTCTCCGAGGTCGCCGACGTGAAGGTGGTGATCCTGCGGATGTCCCACATCACGACGTTGGATGCCACAGGCGCCCTGGTGCTGAAGGACGCGGTGGAGAAGCTCGACCGGCGCGGCATCGCCGTCATGACCTCCGGCATCAGGCCCGGCCAGCGCCAGGCCCTGGACGCCGTCGGCGCACTCGACCTGCTGCGCTTGGAGGGACGTGAGTACGCCACCACCCCGGAAGCCATCGCCGGGGCCCGCAAATACCTGGAGCAGGCGGGACTGCTGCCCCGTACACATCACCGACCGCACCGCATCCGGAAGGCCGCCCGATGACCGTCCCCGCCGACCGCCGCATGATCGAGGTCTCCGGCACCGAGGCCCTGTGGCTCCTCGAAGGCTCCAGCCAAGGCCGACTCGTCTACGTCCAGCGGGACCTAGCCGTGGTCCGCCCGGCCGTGCACGTGATGGAGTGCGGGCGCATCGTCGTCCGCTCGCCCGTCCAGGCGGCCACCATCCCCGGGCGTGCACTGCTGACCTACCAGGTCGATGAGATCCGCACCCCGGCCGGAACCGGCTGGACGGTGACCGCTCACGGGCCGGCGGACGTCATCGCCGATGCGGACGAGGCCGCCCACTACCGGCGCACCCTGCCCGGCTGGGCCCATGGCCCGCACGACACCCTGCTGCGTCTGCACCCGCAGCAGGTGTCCGGGTTCCGCCTGGCCCGCACGGCTTCGGGGGCGGGCCGGTGAGTGTCCAGGTCGAGACGATGCCCTACCGGCACGTGCTGGACGTACCGGGCACAGGCCCGGCTGTCCGCATTGCCCGCGAGACCACCGAACGAGTCCTGGTGGAGTGCGGCGTGGGCCTTCGCCATCCCAGCGTCGGCCCTGCCCTGCTGATCCTGGCCGAGCTGGTCACCAACGCCGTCCGCCATGCCGCCCTGACCTCCCCGACGATCACGGTCACCTACGCGCACGGGCCGGGGGCGTTCGCGTTCGCCGTCCACGACCGCCACCCCTACCAGCCCGCCCTGTTCGGGGCGCTCGCCACTGCCCCGGGCAGCGGTCTGGCCATGGTGGTCGCGATGACGATGGAGCTGGGCGGCACGGCCCTTGTGAGGCCGGACGCGGACGGGCGCGGCAAGGCCATCTGGATCACCCTCCCCCTGTGAAGCCGAGGAACTGACGATGACGATCGAATGGCGGTACACGACCCGCGAGGACCTGGGCGTGCTGTCCCTGGCGGGCTACCTCGGCGCGGAAGCCGTGGATCGGTTCACCGGCGCCATCGGGTGGGCTCTCGCCCGGGGCACCGGACCGGTCATCCTCGACCTGACCGGACTCATGGGCTGGTCGGCCGGAGGGCAGATCGCCGTCGCCCAGGCCGCACGCCACCTGGCCGAGAACGGCCGCCGCCTGGAGCTCGCGGCGATTCCCGCGGACGGCTCTCTCGTCCCCGACGCCACGTGCCCGCCCGTCGCCGTCCACTGCGACCTCTCCGCGGCCTTGGCCGCCCACGGGGCCCAGGACGCGGTCAAGCAGTGGCGCACCGATGACTGGCCGGACCCGCATCGTTCGGCCGCACCCGCCCTCACCTGAACACCAGCACCAGCACCAGCACGATCTACGAGAACGGCAAGGACATCCACGCCATGAGCGACATCATCGTCAAGGACTCCAACGGCACACCGCTCGCCGACGGCGACTCGGTCACCCTGATCAAGGACCTCAAGGTCAAGGGAACCTCCGAGACCCTCAAGCGCGGCACCCTGGTCAAGAACATCCGTCTCACCCCCCGTCCGGCCGAGGTCGAGTGCAACACGAAGCAGGTCAAGGGCCTGGTCCTGCGGACCGAGTTCCTCAAGAAGGCCTGACCGGCGAAGGACCCGCTCTGCGAGGGTCGAACGTCACGCAAGCCGCCCACCGGGTCCCAGGAGTTGCAGGGATCTGCAATTGTGGAGGTCGCAAGGTGTGAAGAGGGGCGAGCGAAGGCCCCGCTGAAGGAACGGTTCCGGGTGGATGAGATGGGCAGTCACGGCAGGGGTACCCAGGTGAGCACACCGCTGTACCAGCTCAAGGCGGAGTTCTTCAAAACGCTGGGGCACCCGGTCCGCATCCGCGTCCTGGAACTCCTGGCCGTACGTGAACACGCGGTCGCCGAGATGCTGCCGGAGGTCGGGGTGGAGGCGGCGAGCCTCTCCCAGCAGCTGGCCGTCCTGCGCAAGGCCAACCTGGTGGTCACCCGCCGCGAGGGCTCCAACGTCTACTACAAGCTCACCCACCCTCAGATCGCCGAACTGCTGCGGGTCGCCCGCGGCATCCTCTCCGGCGTCCTGGAGGGTCAGGCCGAACTCCTGGCCGACCTGCGCGCCACCAGCCACATCTAGGCAGGACGCCCGGCGCGGGCCCCAGCAGGGCCGCGCCCCACCTGCGGCGGCCGTCTTCCGTTAGTGCGGGTTCAACGCGCTTCTGACACCGGAAGACGGCCGCTCCTCACTTCTGGGCGTGCTGGCCGAGATAGAAGAGCAGCCACACGAACCCGGCGAACAGGTGCGTGCCGAAGATGTAGAAGAAGGCGCGCAGTGTGACGCCCTTGGCCAGCCACCGTTCCTGTTTGGCCGCCTCGCTCTCCACGGGCTTGTCGTCCGTCATGACGGCTGCCCTCCTTTCCGGGTGTCGGTTTCATCCTGGGCTGGGACGTGCGGGCGGACAAGGATCTTCATGCCGTGCTCGCCGGCATGCTCGATGACGGCTGCCACCTCGCTTGCCTCGACCGTGCGGCTATCGACGACGGCGCTGGTGCCGAGGTAGGTGATCTCGTAGAGCTGGACAGCCCGGGGCTCCATGCTGTTCATGGGGTTCCCTCGGGCAGGATGAAGCGGACGATGACCGCCTTGCCGCGCCCGCCGGAAGCTGGCTCGATGCGGACGTCGCCACCGAAGGTGCGTGCCAGGTCGACCACCGTGCGTAGCCCCTGCCCTGAGGCCCCGTCGGCGTCGGCCGGCGTGATGGGGCGCGGGTCCAGATCTGCGACGGAGACCACGAGCATGTGGTCCGTCACGTGGAGGGTGACCTCGGCCTCCGGGGACTGCGGGGCGTGGCGGACCGCATTGGTGACGAGCTCGCTGACCACGAGCAGCACGGCCCCGAACAGGGAGGAGGCGTCCTGCAGGCCGAACAGGCCCAGGGATCGTTCCGTACGCTCGCGGGCGGCCCGTACCGAGCCCGGTACCAGCGGCACCGTCCACGTGTGCCTGCGCGTCTGCGGCAGCGCCGGCTGCCCGCTGGGGTGCCGGGCCATTACCGCGGCCTCGGACAAGACCGTGACGCCATCCGATTCACCGGCTGTCCCCGCCGGTGGCCACGCCGTGATCGTGGGCCACGCGCAGCGCGTCCTCCAACTCCTCCGCGGCCTGCGCCTCCTCGAAGGCATCGTCAACCTCCCGCGCAGCCCGGACACGAGCCCGCGCCACCCGGACCCGTTCCAGCGCCGCTTCCTCGAACCCTGCCACACCGCAACCCCCGTCCACAGAATCCAGAACTAGTAAATTGCATAACTCTGCAAGTCTAGCGGGTGCGGTTCCGCCGAACGCTTCACTGTGGGCGGGGGTCAGTGGATCCGGTGAACCCGTTGGCTGGTCAGTTCGTACCGGGCTCCGATCACGGCCAGCCTGCCCGCCGTGATCCTGGGCGTGAGGTCGGGCTCCGCGACCAGGTACTGCATATGGCAGGGCAACAGCTCCCCGCCCTGGGCCATGTGGACGGCGGCGGTCACGGCACCGCACGACTGGTGCCCGAGAACGACGACGAGCGGTCCGCCAGCGGGCGTTGCCCGCCGCCAGTTCCAGTAGCGCGGCCTCGGGAGTCCTGGGCCGCTGGCCCTTCCCCTCGGGCCGGTGACGGTCGCGGTCGCGGCGGTATCGGACACCAGCCCGGCGACCACCGCCACCGCCCCGGTCAGCGCCGCTCGGACGAGTTGGCGCCGCCCCGGCAGCGCATCCCGTTCGGCATCATCTGTCATGCAGGCACAAAGTATGAGCATCCCGGTCGGCGCGCGGGCTGCCGCTGCCGGTCGTGTGTGCTGTACACGACAGCCTCGTCCTCAAGCTGCGGCCTGCTCGATCTTCGCGCGGTAGGTCGTACGGGCTTCCTCGTCGATCTGCTCCTCGTGTTCGGGGCGCATCCCGGTCCGGCCGTCGAGGCCCTCGCGCAGGATGTCGGCGTGCCCGGCATGCCGGTTGGACTCGCCGAGGACATGGACCACGACGGCGAACAGGTTCGTTTCGGCATAAGGCTCCGGCCACCACGGCACGTGGCCGGGGGCGTCGTATTCGGACAGGCCATCGAGCTTCCAGAGCAGCGCCTCGCGGTCCCGCCGCAGTCTCGCGTGCAGGTTGTCCTTCGCGAATTCATCGATCATGCGGCATGAGCCTTCCATGGGCTGTTCGTGGTCTCAGGGTCCCGCACGTGGTCCGCAAGGGCCGGCAGAGCCGAGGGGTGTGGGGCTGGGGGCGTGACGGCTCGCGGCCGACCTGACCTGCGACGGTTACCGCGCAGGAGAACTGCGCGCATGCCGTTCGGTGCCGTTCTCTGATCCCGTTGAGCAGTTCGGGACGGGGACCGGGGAGGTGGGCGAGTGCCAGGTGAGAATCCAGCTGGCGGTAAGCGCCGCGGCGCCGCCCGCCAGGGCGATTGCGCCGCCTGTTCCGATGCCTGCGGCCACCGAGCCGAAGCAGGCCGGCCCGACGCCCTGCAGGGTCATGCCGCCGGAGCCGAGCAGGCCGAAGGCCTGGCCCTGGCCGTCCTGCGGCAGGGCGTCAAGGAACGGCCGTTGCAGGCCGAGACCGTAGGCGAATCCGAAGCCGCAGAGCAGCAGCAGACAGGACGAGACGCCCACTCCGGGCTCGGCGGCGAAGCCGACCAGCGGCAGTCCCATCAGCGCGATCAACGGGACCACCAGTCGTTCCCGGGTGGGCGGCCGTAGCAGTCGACCCACCAGCAGGTCACCGACCAGCATGCCGACTGGCAGACAGCCCATCAGCACCGCGTACCAGCCGGGCGCGAAGTGGCGTTCTCCCGCGTAGGCGACGATCAGGCCTTCCGCGCCCGCCACGAACGCGGGCGGTAGCCACTGGGCCAGCATCAGTCGTCGCACCGTGTGCCCGCGCAGCAGCAGGCCGGCCCCGTGCAGGCTTGCCCGGACGGTCCCGCCCTCGCCCCGAGCGCTGCCGGGTGTGCCGCCGAAGTCTCCCGGCTGCAGCCGGGGTAGCCGGATGCGGACAGCGAGCGCGCAGCCGAGGTAGAGGGCGGCGCTTACCGCGAGCGCCCGGTGCGGGCCGAGTACCGCGACGGCCGCACCTCCCAGCGCCAGACCGAACAATTGCGCGCCGGAGGACGCGATGTTGTTCAGTGAACGGCCCAGTACATAGGCGTCGCCCTCCAGCCACTGAGCGACCAGCCGACTCGACGCGCCGCTGAACACCGGTGTGGCGAGGGCGACCAGCGCCACGACACCGAGGCTTGCCGCGATCGGCATCCGCACCAGGGCGAGCAGCAGGGCGGCGGCGCACTCCAAGGCGTAGCCGCCGGCGATGAGCGCGCGGGGCGGCAGTCGGTCGGCCAGTGAGCCCAGCAGCAGCGAGCCGAACAACTGCGGGAGAAAGCCGATGCCGAAGGCCAGTGCGCTCAACAGCGCGGAGCCGGTGGCCGCGAAGACCAGAACCGAGAACGTGGTGATCCGCATCGCGTCGGCGGTGATCGCGACGGTGCGGGTCGAGAAGAGCAGTCGGAATCGCGGATCGGCCAGCACCTCCCGGTAGGTGGCACGGCGGGTGCCCTGCGCGGATTCGGCGGTTGGGATCATGACGCCCAGCCTCGCCGTGTGCCCACGCCACCCACCAATGATTCGTCGCTGGACGAATCGGAACAGACATCCCGCGGTAGCCTCGCAGGGTGCTGCGCTTCGAAGTCTCCGTCGAGGACCTGCTGCGCAGCCGCTTCGCGCTGTCGCCCGCACTGGACCTCTGCCTACTGCTGCGCTCGCTCGTCGGCCAAGGCCAGCCGCTGCCGCGAGCCTGGGCCGCCCGGCTCATGCCGGCCTTTGAACGGCTTCGTCGCGAGACCGAACTGAACTCCGCCCTCGCGCTGCAGACCCCGCAAGGCGGACCGAACTTCGTCGCCCCGCCCCCGCGCGGCCTGAACCAGACCTGGGCTGACGACCTGGCCGTGATCCGGGCCACGCCGCTGGAAGCGGCTCGCCACGAATTCGCCGCCGCCGCGACCGGCCCGTTCGCCCGTGATCCCCGCGTACGCGCAGTTCTGGACTCGGCGGACGCCGTCTCCAGGATTGCCGAGGCGATGGACCAGGCGTGGCACGAGCTGCTCGCCGCGGACTGGCCGCAACTGCGCGCGATCTGTGAGCGCGATGTCGTGCACCGGGTGGGGGTGATCGGCGAACACGGATGGGCCGCGACCATCGAGAGCCTGCACCCGGGTGTCGCCTGGCGCGCCGGCGGTATCGAGATCGGCTTCTTCCGAGGCGGAACAGTCCGCCTCGCCGGCGACGGGCTCCTGCTGATCCCTTCAGTCTTCGTCGGGCATATCGCCGCCCACCTGGAAGACCCCTGGCCCAGGACCTTGGTCTATCCAGCCCGCGGCACCGCCGCCCTGTGGGGCGAACAGGAGACCGTCCCCCGACCGGACGCGCTGACCGCTCTGGTCGGCCGGGCTCGGGCCCGGCTGCTGTTGGCGCTGGACGCCCCGGCCAGTACCAGTCACCTCGCCCGAAGCCTCGCCATGGCACCCGGCGCGGTAGGCGACCACCTCGCCATCCTGCGGGGTGCGGGGCTGCTCGTCCGCGCCCGGTCCGGACGGTCGGTGCTCTACCGGCGCACCCCGCTCGGCGAGGCACTGGTCGCCGGTTCGGGCTGAGGTCGCAGATCAGCACTGCTGGCATGTGGCAGAAGTAAACCCCAGGTGAGACGGGTCATGTGATGGGGTTCGAGTCCCACCCGCCCCACCATCGCTTGATTGAGCAGAAACGTTCTGACCAGCATCTCGGCTGGCAGACGGGTGTCAGGCCGCGTCGGCCGTGTCGGCCGCCACCTGGTCGCGCAGGGAGTCGCAGATGCGCCGGATCAGTCGGGACACGTGCATCTGGGAGATGCCCAGCTCCTCGCCGATGAGGCTCTGGTTCATCTCCCGGAAGAACCTCAGGTAGAGGATCCGCCGGTCCCGTTCCGGCAGGGCCCGCAGGAGCGGGCGCAGCGCCTCCCGGTCGACGATCCGGTCGAAGCCGGGCTCCGTGCGGCCGAGGGTCTCGGCCAGCGGGTGCTCGTCCTGGGAGCGGCCGAACGCCGTCTCGATGGACAGGGTGGTCCAGCTGCCCAGGGCCCCCTGGCCCGTCCGCACCTCCTGCTCGGTCAGGCCGGTCGCCGCGGCTATCCGGGACACCGCGGGGCCGTGTCCGTCGGCCGGGGAACACAGTTCCGGGTCCGCCGCGCGGACCTGGACGCGCAGTTCCTTGACGCGCCGCGGCACGTGCACCGCCCACAGGTTGTCGCGGACGTGCCGCTTCACCTCGCCGATGATCGTCGGTACCGCGAAGGCCTCGAAGGCGGTGCCGTAGGTCGGGTCGTACCGGGCCACGGCTTTGACCAGGCCCAGTTGGGCGACCTGGCGCAGGTCCTCGAAGGGCTCCCGGCCGTTGCTGAACCTGCGGGCGAGGCGTGCGGCCATCGGTAACCAGGCGCACACCACCTCCTGCCGCAGGGCCGACCGCTCCGGGCCTTCGGGCAGGGCGGCGATGCGCCGGAAGGCGTCCGCGGTGTCCGGGGCGTCGCCGTGCGGGTGCCGCCGGGGATCTTGGACGCTCTGCGGCGGCACGGGACGGGGGTCAGCGCCGGCGGGCATGCCGGGCCCCGGGGGTCGATCGTTCGGGGCCGTCGCCCCTCCGGTCGGGCGGTTCGCCGGGAAGGGTGCGCAGGGGGAGGTCCGTGGCTCCGCCGAGGGAGCGGACGAGCCATCCGCGGATGGTCATTGACGCAGTCTTGGTCGTCCGGCCCATGCCCATGGGGTTCCTTCGGTGAGGTCCTGCGTGAAGGGTGGGCTCCGCGGGGTCCGGGCGGAACGGGGGAGGTCTCATGCGCCGCCCGGATGCTCCGGGGCCGGCATGACGCCGCGCCAACAGTGAACGCCCGTTCGTCCTGAGCGTCAACACCCCTTATGAGATGGCTTGTTCGCGTGACCTGGGTGGGTATGCAGGCGGTCCGTGCGAGGGCTACGCTCGATGGCGAAGCCCCAGTCCCCGGCAGCGTCGGTTCCGTTCCGCTCCGGAGGCTCGCCGTGGCTCTGTTCATCGTGGTCGTGATCCTCGCCGTGTTCGCCCTCGGCTTCGCCCATCCCGTCTGGTGGGTGGCCGCCGTCCTCCTCGGGTACGCGCTCGTTCCCCACCGCCGCGGCCGCTGGCGCGGTCGCCGGGAAGGCCGTTGGGACTACGAGGACTACGACGAGTACCGGGACGACCGGGACCGGGTGGACCGCTGGAGCCGTCGCTACGGCCGTCAGCGGCGCGCCCGCTGGGACCGCGAGGACCGGCGCGACCGCGGGCAGGACCGGGACCGGGACCGGTCCGCCTGAGGGTCCGGGTCCGGCGGTCGGGGGCCGCGGTTCGCTCAGCCCTCCAGGCCGGGCAGCGGCTCCGTACCGTCGATGACGGCGGCCGCCAGCTCCACCAGTCGTCGGTTGTGCGAGCGCGCGTAGTCGCGCAGGGCGCTGAACGCCTGCTCCATGTCCATACCGAGGCGTTCCGCGAGCTTCCCCTTCGCCTGTTCGATGAGGACGCGGCTGTTCAGCGCGGTCTGGAGCTGCTCGTTCAGCACCGTGCTGCGCAGCGTGGTGCGCTGCTGGAGCACGCTGATGGTGGCGACGTCCGCCATGGCCTGGGCGATCGTGGCCGACGCGGGGTCGATGGGGCCGGACCCGGCGCCGCGGAAGAGGTTCAGCGCGCCGACGATCTCGTTGCGCAGCCGCATGGGCACCGCCTGGACCGACGAGAAACCGCTCCGGACGGCCTGGGAGGCGAAGAGCGGCCAGCGGTCGGCTTCGGCGCCGATGTCGCGGACCGTCACGGGTTTGCCGTGCTGGAAGCACTCCAGGCACGGTCCTTCGTCGTTCTGGAGCTGGAACAGTTCCAGCAGTCGCACCTGCTCGCTCGAAGCGGCCATCACGCGCAGGTGGCCGTCCCGGTCGGCGAGCAGCACACCGGCCGCACTCACCCCGAGCAGG
The DNA here is from genome assembly GCF_055565515.1 of Streptomyces sp. NPDC028419. Lineage (NCBI taxonomy): Bacteria > Bacillati > Actinomycetota > Actinomycetes > Kitasatosporales > Streptomycetaceae > Streptomyces > Streptomyces sp. NPDC028419. The sequence goes on from NZ_JBVHUE010000006.1 coordinate 63,594, forward strand.
CTCACGCAACGGTCGGTGAGCAGCCGCAGGAAGTCGATGAGATCGAAGTCGGCCACCAGGTTGTCCGCCAGCTCGACGAAGGTCTTGGCCAGTAGGTGCTCGGTCTCGGTGTCCGCCAGGCTGGTGGTGCTCGCCGTGGTGGCGGGGGATTCCTCTGTCGGTCGGTTCATCAGGACTCCTGTGTGGTCGGCTCGGCGTCCGGATGGAAGCGGAGCCTGCGGCTCACCACATCGGCGGCCACTGTGGTGAGGCGGAGGCCGTGGGCGTACGCGTGGGCGCGCAGCCGGAGGAAGGCCTCTTCGATGCCGACGCCGAGCTGCACCGTGAGCATTCCGGTGGCCTGATCGATCTCGGCCCGGTAGCCGCCCGGTGCCTCGAGCCAGCCTCCCCGGTCGGCGGTGGCCGTGGCGTCCGGCGTGGTGGTGCGGGAATCGAGCAGGAGCAGCGCGGCCGTGTCGGCGAAGGCCATGGCGTCGGACAGCTGCCCCCGATCCAGCTCGACGGGCCGCGAGCAGTAGAGGTCCATGACCCCCGGCCCGATCGCGCCGATCTGCAGCGGGAAGGCGAAGACCGCGCCCGCGCCCGCGGCGAGCGCCCCGTCCGTGAACATCGGCCAGCGCGCGCCCGGTTCGCTCGCGCGCAGGTCGGGCATCAGCACGGCCGCGCCGAGGGCGAACGCATCGAGGCACGGTCCCTCGCCCAGCGTCAGTTGCAGCTCTTCCAGCCGCTCGCTGATCCGGTCCGTGCCGCACACGGGGTGGTGGTTCCCGCCCCGGGTCATCGCCGTCACCGCCGCCCCGGAGACCGGCAGGGCTGCCACGGCCGCGGTGCAGGCGTCCAGCACGGCGGGTTCGCCGCCGCGCCGGGCCGCTTCCGCGCTCACCTGTGAGTGGATCCGTAGTCGCCGGTTCCGGTTTTGGGGCATCTGCTCACCCTGACTTCCACAAGTGGGAGAGGCGCGCCCGCCGGGGGGGAATGGCGTGTGTACCCAGCGTCTCACGGCCAGGCCGCCCCGGACGACTCATGGAGGGGCCAAAACGGGTCAGAAGTCCTCCGTCTCGTCGGCCAGCTGACGCAGTACGTCGTCCAGGTTCTCGCGGCGGGCGAAGGCGACGCGCTGGCGCTGTGCGCCCGAGCCGTCGCGCAGGAGTCCGGCCAGGGCCTTGGCCGCGTGGTCGAGGTCGCCCGCGGCGGCCAGTTCCGGGGCGATCAGGTCGAGCATGGCCTCCGCCAGGTCGGCCGCCGGCACCTCCGCCCCGCTGTAGGGGTCCAGGCCGAAGCCCTCCAGCCCGTCGTGGGCCGCCCGCCAGCGCGCGAGGCGCAGTACGTCCTCCCGTACCACCGGGTCGGGACGGCCTTCGGCCAGCTCGCGCAGGGCGGTGGCGACCAGGGCGCGGGCCAGCTCGGCCTGGAGGACGGCGCCGTCGACGTCCGGGGACATGTCGGGGGCCCGGATCTCCAAGGTCGGCCAGTTCCCCGAGGGGCGCAGGTCCCAATAGACCATCTTGGTGTCGAGGGCCGCCCCGGAGCCGAGGAGCGCCTGGACCGAGCGCCGGTAGTGCGCGGTCGAGCTGAAGTGCGGGGGCAGTCCGGCCGAGGGCCAGGTGGACCAGGCCATCGCGCGCCAGCTGGCGTGACCGGTGTCCCGGCCGTCCCAGAAGGGGGAGTTGGCCGCCAGCGCGATCAGCGTGGGCAGCCAGGGCCGGACGCGGTTGGCCACCGCCACCGCCGTGTCCACGTCCAGCGTGCCGACGTGGATGTGGCGACCGCAGCTGACCAGGGTCTGGGTGAGCGAGCCGTAGCGGCGGGCCTGTTCGCGTTGGCGCGGCTCGTCGTCGCTCAGGTGCAGCGGCCCCGACGCGGCCATGACGGGCGAGGGGCTGGCCAGCAACCGGCAGCCGTGCGCACGGGCGGCCTTCGCGAGGCTGCGCCGCAGCGCGGTGAGGTCCTCGCGCAGAGCGGTGGCCGAGTCGGCGATCGGAGAGGAGATCTCCACTTGGTAGCGGGTGCCCTCGGCGTGCAGTTGGGTCGGATCACCGGCGGCCGTCGCGAGGACCTGAGGGGCGGCCGGGGCCAGTCGCAAGGTGCGGGCGTCGACGAGGAGGAACTCCTCCTCGACGCCGACCGTCAGGGGGACCGTCCCGGTGCGCCCCAGTATCCCGGGGCCGCGGACGGTGTTGCTCGGAGTGCTCTTGCCAGGTTCGATCACTGCGCCTCCCTGGACATTCGAGTCGTTTCATCATGAGCTGAACGACAGGGGGTGAGCGCACGTCGATTCGGTCAAATGTCCGGTGATAGTGGCGAGTTAGCGGCCGGGGGGCGGGTCCTGCGGGGGCCCGGAGCCCGGTGGTGACGAAGGGGAGGGAGAGGAGGGCGCGGGGCGGGCGGGCGCGCGGCGCGTCCACGGGCCGGAAATCGATCGAGCGCCGCGGGGGCGGACGGTTAGCATCCGATGTGACTCGTACGACCCCACGGACCCAGTCCGAAGACGCGGCCCCCGACGGCCCGGGCCCCGGCCCCGCCGCCGGCCCGAAACGGCGCATATTCGCCGACCTCACGCCCCTGCGGACCTCCCCCGACTACCGGCGGCTGTGGGCCGGCAACACCATTTCCTGGATGGGCCAGGCGATGACCGCCCTGGCGATCTCGCTCCAGGTCTACGACATCACCCGCTCCAGCTTCTACGTCGGGCTCGTCGGGCTCTTCTCGCTGGTCCCGCTCGTGGTCTTCGGCCTCTACGGCGGCGCCGTCGCGGACACCGTCGACCGGCGCAAGCTCGGCCTCTACAGCTCCTCGGCCGCCGCCGTCCTGTCGGTGGCCCTGGCCGGCGCGGCGCTGCTCGACTACCACCGGGTCTGGTTCCTCTACCTGGTGGTCGCGCTCCAGGCGGTCTGCGGGGCGCTCACCTCGCCCGCCCGAGCCGCGATGATCCCCAAGCTGCTGCCGGCGGAGCAACTGCCCGCCGCGAACGCGCTGACCTCCCTGACCACCACCTTCGGCTTCACCGCGGGCCCCATGCTCGGCGGCCTGATCGTCGGCTGGTGGGGGTACCAGGCGGCGTACCTGATCGACGCCGTCGCCTTCTCCGCCGCGCTCTACGCGATGTGGCGGCTGCCCGCCATGCGCCCCGAGCGGACGGACGACGGCCGGGGGCGCGCCTCCGTCCTGGACGGGCTGCGCTTCCTCGGTACCCGCCCCAACATCCGGATGACCTTCTTCTCCGACCTGTGCGCGATGGTGCTGGCCCAGCCCAAGGCGCTCTTCCCGGCCATCGCCCTGCTCTGGTACGGCGGCGACGCCAAGACCGTCGGGCTGCTGGTGGCCGCGCCCGCGATCGGCTCGCTGCTCGGCGGGCTCTTCTCCGGCTGGCAGGGCCGGATCAGGCGGCACGGTCTGGCCATCTTGATCTCCGTGGGCGCCTGGGGCCTGGCCATCGCCGTCTTCGGGCTCACCCGGAACCTCTGGCTGGGCCTGCTCTTCCTCGGCCTCGCCGGTTGGGCCGACACCATCTCGATGGTGTTCCGCACGACGATGCTCCAGGCCGCCACCCCCGACGACATGCGCGGCCGTCTCCAGGGCGTCTTCATCGTCGTCGTCGCGGGCGGCCCGCGCCTCGGTGACTTCCTGGCCGGCTCCGTCGCCCAGCTCACCTCGCCGGGGATCGCGATCACCGGCGGCGGGCTCGCGTGCGTGCTCGGGCTCGTCCTGCTGGGACTGCGCTGGCGCGGCTTCGCCCGTTACGACGCCCGCTCGCCGCAGGCCTGACCGGCGCGACCCGTCATGCCGGGACCGGTTCGCGGGTGCGGTCGCCGCCCGCGCTACCGGTGTTGACCGTGGTCGTCGGCTCGAACAGCAGGATCGAGACCTCTTCCTCGGCCACCGGGCAGTGCTCCGTCCCGCGCGGTACGACGAAGAGCTCGCCGGGACCGAGCGCCACCGAACTCTCGCCCGTGCCCGCCCCGTCCGCGTCCCGCAGGAGGAGGGTCAGGGTCCCGCTCACCACGAGGAACAGCTCGTCGGTGTCCTCGTGGGAGTGCCAGACGAACGAACCGAGCAGCTTGGCCGCCCGGACGTCGTAGTCGTTGACGCGGGCGATCCGCCGGGGCGCCCAGTGGTCGTCGAAGCCGGCCAGCTTCGCCGCGACATCGACCTTCCCCACCTTCCCCACCCTCGTGCCGGTCCGCTCCGAACTGCCGTGTGTCGTCATGGGGGAAGCCTGCCCGGGCCGCGCGGGAGGCGTCTTGTACGTTGTTGACGTGAGCGTCCACGCGTGGCATCCACCGGTCCCCGGCATCGCCGAGGTGTTCCACGCCCGGTTCACCGCACACGCCTACCCCGCCCACGTCCACGACACCTGGACGCTGATGGTCCTCGACGGCGGCCGGGTCGACTTCGCCCTGGAACGCGAACGGCACGGCGTCGGGGTGCCCCGGGCCGGGGCGTCGGACACGGTGATCCTGCTGCCGCCCGGGGTCGCGCACGACGGGCGGACCGTCACCGAGGCGGGCTTCCGCAAGCGGGTGCTCTACCTCGACGCCGACGTCCTGGCCCCCGCGCTGACCGGAGCCGCCGTCGGGTCCCCGCTGCTGCGGGACGCGGTGCTGCGGGAGCGGGTGCACGGGCTGCACCTGCTGCTGGGGGAGGCGGCTTCCGCGCACGAGGGCCCCACGGCCGAGCGGCTGGAGGCGGAGTCCCGGCTCGCCTTCATCGCCCAGCGGCTGCGGGAGCGGCTGAACGGGCGGCAGCGGGAGCCGTACGCGCCCCCGGGCGCGGGGCTCGGCGTGCGGTTGCGCGAGCTCCTGGACGCGCGCCTCGTCGAGGGGATCACCCTGGCGGAGGCGACCGCGGTGCTGGGGCACGTACACCCCACGCACCTGATCCGCGTCTTCCGCCAGGCGTACGGGCTGCCCCCGCACGCCTACCTGACCGGGCGGCGGATCGAGGCCGCGCGGCGGCTGCTGCTCGCGGGGATGGCGCCGGCCGAGGTGGCGGGGGCGGCGGGCTTCTACGACCAGGCCCACCTGACCCGCCACTTCCGGCGGCACGTGGGGACCACCCCGGCGCGCTTCGCCCGTTCCGGCCGCGCCGGCTGAGGCGCACGCGCCCCGGGCTCAGGCGAGCCGGAGGGCGCCGCGGCGGTGCCGGGCCGGCCGGACGTCCGGGTCGCCCGCCCCGGCCGTGCGCACCGCGGCGCGCACGACCGTACGCAGCCGGGCGCGGGCGCGCCGTTCCTCCTGGGCGGCCCAGCGGGCCACCGAGGGGTCGCGCAGCAGCCACGGCAGCCGGCGGGTGACCGACCGGCGGCGGACGGCCGCGGGCCGGACGCGACGGCCCGCCCGCTCCGCCTCGGCGCGCAGCCGGGCGCTGAAGCGCAGGTCGTAGAGGGTGACGGTGAAGATGAGGGGGAGCGGGCCGCCCTGCTGGAGGGCGGCGTCGAGAGACCTGCGGTGGTGGGCGGTGCGTGACAGGGGGGCTCCCGGGTCAGCGCCGCCGGGCGGTTCCCGGCGGTACCTACCGGAAGCCGTGCGGTCCGCGGCCGGGGCGCGTCACGGCTTCGGGGTGACGATGCCGCGCGCCACCCCCAGGTCCACCAGGTCCTGCGGGCGCAGGCGCAGCTGGTCCGCGGTGGCCGGGGCCTGCTCCGCGGGGCGCTTGAGGATGGCCGCCGCCAGCTCCGGCGCGATGACGGAGAAGTAACTGTCCGGGGTGACCCAGGTGTTGCCGGGCGCGGCCAGCGCCAGGGCCCCGCCCGAACCGCCCTCGCCGATCAGCAGGGTGGTCACCGCCACCGTGGCCGCCGCCAGCGCGGCGAAGGCGTCCGCGATGGCCGCGCCCGCCCCGGCGTGTTCGGCCGCCGCGTCGTTGGCGGCGCCCGGGGTGTCGATCAGGGTCAGCACCGGCACCCCGAGCCGGTCCGCGAGGCGGATGACGCGGGCGGCCGTCCGGTACCCGGCCGGGCGGATCGCGGTGCCGCACTGGGCGGCGTACGCGACGGCCCGGCCCGCGCGCAGCCCGAAGCCGCACAGCATCCCCGGATCGGTACCGCCCGCCCGGTCCCCGGAGAGGGGCAGCCGCAGGTCGAAATGGGCGTCCAGGTACGCGAGGGCGTGCGGCCGACCCGGATGACGGGCCTGGCGCACGGCTTCCCACCCGGTCGCCGGCGGCGGTACGTCCGCCAGCGCGGCCGGGGGATCGACCGGCCCGGGGTGCGGCGAACCGAGCAGGCGCAGCCAGTCGCCGACGGTCCGGGCGAGTTCCCCGGCCGGCACGACGGCGTCCACGTGCCCGGCGGCGTACTGGGCCTCGGCGGTGTAGGCGGCCGGATCCGCGTCGGCCGGGCGCACCCGGGACCCGGCGAAGCCGACCTGTGCGCCGGGCAGGGCCAGTACGACGTCCGCGCCGGCGCCGAGGGTGGCCCAGCCGCCGCCGGTCGTCGGGTCGCGCAGCACGGCGATCTGCGGCAGCCCGGCGGCCCGGTTGAGGACGGACTGGCGCGCCACGCGCTGGAGTTGGGTCAGCGCCAGCATGCCCTCCTGCATCCGGGAGCCGCCGGTGGCGATCAGGGAGAGGAGGGGGAGGCGGTGGGCCCGGGCGTGGGCGTAGGCGGCTTCGAGGCGGTCGCCGGTGCGCTCGCCGAGAGAGCCGCCGAGGAAGCCGAACTCGAAGGAGATCAGGGCGGTTTCGCGCCCGCCGACGCGGGCGGTGCCGGTGACGACGGACTCCCGCTCGCCGGTACGGGCGGCCGCGCGGGCCCGGGAGTCGTCGTAACCGTCCCAGCCGAGCGGTCCGTCCGGGCGGGACTCCCGCTCGGGGACCGGGAGTTCGGTGAAGCTGTCGGGGTCGCAGACGGAGTCGATGGCGGCGCGGGCCGAGAGGCGGGTCGTCACGGCGCCAGCGTACTGGGTGGTCGGACGGCCGGGCGGGGTCAGGGGAGGGGCAGGGCGATCTTGACCGCGTAGAGGGCGATCAGGCCGTAGCCGAGCCGGAAGGTCCAGGCGCGGGCGGCGTCGGAGATCCTGCTCCCGGCGAAGGAGCCCACGGCGGCGAGCAGTTGCTGCCACAGGAGGGAGGCGAGGAGCACGCCCCCGACGAAGGCGGCTCCGGCGGGACCGGTGCCGATGCGGGCGCCCTGGGCGGTGGTGAGGGCGGCGAAGTAGAGGGCGGTGGTGGGGTTCACGGCGGTGAGGCCGACGTACCGGGTGAAGGCCCGGCGCGCGGTGGCGGTGGCGGTGATCGTCGCGGTGGCCGTGGCTCCGGGGGCGGCAGCGGGGGCTCCGGTTCCGGCGGGATCGGGGGGTGCGGGGGAGCGGTGGTGGCGCCACAGGCCGTGGGCGGCGATCGTCAGGAGGATCGCGGCGGACAGCAGGCGCACCCAGGCCTCGACCGGGGCCAGGGACGCCGCGACCCACGGGCCGAGCGCCGTGGCCAGGGCGGCGTAGGCGAAGTCGACCACGGCGATTCCCGCGGCCCCGGCGACCGCCGCGCGGCGCGAGCGCATCGCCTCCTGGAGCAGGAGCACGCTCATGGCGCCCATCGGCATCGCGACGCCCAGTCCGGCGGCCGCGCCGGCGAGGGCGGGGTTCATCAGGTCCATGGGCCGAGCATCGGGCGGCCGGGGCGCGGGACGGCGGTGGATATCGGCCGTGGCTGCGACAATCGCGGTATGGACCGCCTCGACAGGGAGATCCTCGGCATCCTCCAGCAGGATGCGCGGATCTCCTACCGCGACCTCGGCGTCCGCGTCGGGCTCAGCGCCAACGCCACCGCCGACCGGGTGCGCCGGATGCGCCGCGACGGGGTGATCCTCGCCTTCACCACCGTCGTGGACCCGGCCGCCGACACCCGCGGCGGCCTCGTCGTCTTCATCGACGTCACGCTGCGGCCCGACACCACCAACGAGGAGTTCGAGCAGCGGGTGACCCGCCTGCCCGGGATCACCGAGGTGGTGCACGTGACGGGCGAGCACGACTACCTCGTCCGTGCCAGGGCCGCCGACCCGGCGGCGCTGGACACCCTGCTGCGCCGGCTCAAGCGGGAGGCCGGGGTGGCCCAGTCCAGCACCCGCATCGCCCTGCGCGCCGCCAGCCGGCCCCAGCCCTAGGCCCTGTTCCGCACGGCTGCCTCGCCCCCCCCTCAGCCTCGCCGAACCCAGCCTCGCCGGCGTTTGAGGCGCGGGGTCTGGGGCGGAGCCCCAGGAGCCCCGCAGGGGACAACGGCCCTGGCGGGCCGCCCCGGGCTCCGCCCGGACCCGCGCCTCAAACGCCGGCGAGGCTGAGAGTGGCCCGGCCCAGGGAGCCCCGGTGAGGCTGAGGGTGGCCCGGCCCAGGGAGCCTCGGTGAGGCTGAGGGTGGCCCGGCCCAGGGAGCCTCGGTGAGGCTGAGGGTGGCCCGGCTCAGGGAGCCTTGGTGAGGCTGAGGGTGGCCCGGCTCAGGGAGCCTCGGTGAGGCTGAGAGTGGCCCGGCCCAGGGAGCCTCGGTGAGGCTGGATGTGGCCCGGCCCAGGGAGCTCCGGTGAGGCTGGATGTGGTGCGGCGCTGGGAGTGGGGGTGGCGCCCCCGCCGCGCTACAGCGCCGATCGCCAGGTCACTTCCGTGCCGCGGGCGCCCGGGTCCGTGATGCCGTCGTCCGAGACGGTGAGGGTGACCCGGCCGGGGCCGGCGGTGGTCTCCGCCTCCGCCGTCACGGTGACCTCGATCGAGGTGACCTCGCTGCGCCGGTGCGCCGCGGCCAGCGCTCCGCGCAGGGCCGCCAGCAGGGAGGCCGCCACCGGATCGGAGAGCAGCGCGTCCACCGCCCCGGTGAAGTGCACCGACGGTTGGAAGCCGAAGAGGACCGCCGCGCCCCCGGTCTCCCGCAGCACCCGTCCGCGAAAGGTGGTCGGCGCGTCGGTGGGCGGCTGCTGGAGGGCGAAGATGGCGGTGCGCACCTCCTGGATGGTGGAGTCCAGCTCGTCCACCGCCCGGCCCAGCTCCTCGCCGACCGTGTCCCCGGACGGCGCGGTGGAGGACCGGCGGCGCGTGCTCTCCAGCATCATCTCCGTCGCGAACAGCCGCTGGACCACCAGGTCGTGCAGGTCCCGGGCGATCCGGTCGCGGTCCTCGTAGACGGCCAGCTGCTCGCGGTCGTACTGCGCGTCCGCGAGGACGAGCGCCAGCGCGGCCTGGGAGGCGAACTGCGAGGCCAGCAGCCGGTCCACGGCGTCGTACGGCTTCCCGCCCCGGTGCCGGGGGAGCGCCAGCGTGCCGATCAGCTGCCCGCCGCTCTGCAGCGGGAGCATCATGCTCGGTCCGAACCGCACCCGGACGTGCGTGGTCATCCGGGGGTCGGTCGCCGAATCGTCTATGAAGACGGGCTCGCCGCCGAGCAGTTGTTCCAGGACGGCCGAGCCGGGCGCGATCGCCGTGCCGACCAGGTCCCCGGGATCGCCCTCGGTGGAGGCGGCCACGATCTCCATGCCGCCCACCGCGGTGGGCTGGAGCACCACACCGGCCGCCGCGTCCGCGAGGATCCGGGCCCGCTCGGCCACGCACATGAGCGCGTCGGCGGCCGGGCGCCCCGCGAGCAGGGTGGTGGTCACGGCGGCCGCGCCCTCGATCCAGCGCTCCCGGCGGCGCGCGGTCTCGTACAGCCGGGCGTTGCCGATCGCTATGCCCGCCTGCGCGGCCAGGACCCGGACGAGCGCGAGGTCGTCCTCGGTGAAGGCTCCGCCGCCGCGCTTCTCGGTGAGGTAGAGGTTGCCGAAGACCTCGGTGTGCACCCGGATGGGCACGCCGAGGAAGGTGTGCATCGGCGGGTGGCCGGGCGGGAAGCCGGCCGCGCGCGGATCCTTGCCGAGCTCGGTGATCAGCAGCGGGCGCGGATCGCTGATGAGCGTGCCGAGCAGGCCCGAGCGGCCGTCCGGCAGCCGGGGGATCGCGTTCCGCTCGGCCTCGGTCATCCCCGCCGTGAACAGCTCGGTGAGCCGGACGTGCTCGGGGTCGACGACCCCGAGCGCTCCGTAGCGCGCCGCGCACAGCTCGGCCGCCGAGTCGACGATGTGCTGGAGGGTGGCGTGCAGCTCCAGGTCGGAACCGACGCTGAGCACCGCCTCCAGCAGGACCGGGAGTCCCGCTTCCGGATCGCCCGACCGGTCCGACCGGTCGGGCCGCTCCGGCTGGTCCGCCCGGCTCGTCCGGTTCATTCGGCCAAGGGGTTCAGAACCATGGGGGTGATCTTCCCTTCGAGCATCGCGCCGAGACCGAGTACGGCGCACACGTCCGGCCGTTCCGCGATGTGCACGGGCATCCCGGTGGCGTCGCGCAGCATCTGGTCCAGGCCGGGCAGCAGGGCGCTGCCACCCACCATCATGATCCCCCGGTCCGTCAGGTCGGCGACCAGGTCGGGCGGGCAGTCCCGCAGCACCTTGCCGATTCCGTCCATGACGGCGGTCAGCGGGGTGTGGATGGCATCGCGCACCGCGGCCGTGTCCACCTGCACGGAACGTGCCAGTCCGGTCGCGACGTCGCGGCCGTGGATCAGGGTGGAGGCGGGGCCGTCCTGGGTGATGCCGTTGCCGTGCAGGGCCAGTTGGAGCGGCCGGACCGCCTGGCTCGGCAGCATCAGCTCGTGCGCGTGGCGCAGGTGCTGGACGACGGCGTGGTCGATGGCGTCGCCGCCCACCGGAACGCGCTCGGCGGTGACGATCGAGCCGAGCGAGAGCACCGCGACCTGAGTGGCCGCGGCCCCGCACACCATGATCATCGTCGCGGTCGGCTGCTCCACGGGCAGGCCGCAGCCGACGGCCGCCGCGATCAGGGTGTCCACCAGCTCGACCCGCCGGGCGCCGAGCCCGACCAGGGTCTCCACGGTCGCCCGCTGGGCCAGCGGGTCCGCGTCGTGCGGGGTGCAGGCGGCGGCGCGCAGCCGGGGCTTGCGGCGCAGGGCGCGCCGCAGCTTCTCGCCGAGGAGGTGACGCAGCATCCGCTGGGCCATCTCGATGTCGACGACGGTTCCGCCGGAGACGGGGCGGACCACCCGGATGTAGTCCGGTGTGCGCCCGGTCATCCGTTCGGCGAAGGTTCCTACGGCGATGAGGGCGCCGGTCCGCGTGTTCACGGCGGCGACACTCGGCTCGTCGACGACCAGGCCGGCGCCCTTCACGTAGACGCGGGTCCTGGCGGCCCCGAGGTCGACGGCGACGTGGCAGCGGCGCAGCTGCTCAAGACTGACGGTCACGGCAGGTCCTCCCGAGAGCGCTGATGCGAGGGCCGATGAATACCGGCCGCAATCAGTATCTTCTGGGGTAATTCGGACATATTGCCCGTTGTGATGCTCCGGTCGTGGTGCGGTCAGGGGCTCTCCGGGGCCCGCGAGGGTGCTGCACGGGGGTGGTTTTCTGTACCGACAGGCGACACGATGCCCCCACATTCCGTGCTACCCGTGCGTAACAAGGTAAGGGGGACCCGATGCTGACGGCCCGCCAGAAGTTCCTGACCCTTCTGACGCTCTGCCTGACCTGCTGCCTCGCGCTCGTGGCGCCGCTCCCGGCCCAGGCGGCGCACCGGGCCGAGCTCCGGGCCGCCGCCCCGGCGGTGCGCCACGTGCCGGTGATCTTCGTCCACGGTTACAACGCGGACCCCGGGGTGTGGGGCGCGCTGCGCGAGGACCTGCGCGCCGCCGGGTACGCGGACGCGGAGCTCTTCTCCTGGGGCTACGACACCCACCAGTCCGTCAACGAGGTGCTCTCGGGCCGCTTCGCCACCTACGTCGAGGAGGTCCGCCGCCAGACCGGCGCCGCCCGGGTCGACGTGGTCGCGCACTCCTTCGGCTCGCTCGTCACCCGCTGGTACGTGAAGTTCGGCGGCGGGGCCCCCGTCGTCGACCACTGGATCTCGCTCGCCGGACCCAACCACGGCACCTACATCAGCTGGGGCTGCGTCATCTGGGACCAGGCCTGTCGTGACATGAGCCCCGGCTCCTACGTGCAGAAGAAGCTCGCGGAGGGCGACGAGACGCCCGGCGCGGTCTCGTACGCGACCTTCTGGTCCTCCTGCGACGAGGTCATCAACCCCGACAGCAGTGTGGCCCTCGCCGGCGCCCTGAACACCCACGCGGGCTGCCTCAAGCACAACGACTTCCTCGGCGACGACGGGGTCTCGGCCGGGGTCCGCGCCTTCCTGGGCACGTGAGGTGACGGTCGCGCGAGGCCCCGGTCCGCCGGCTACGCGTGCGCGACCCGCTGGAGCAGGCCGTAGGTGAACTCCGCCACGCAGGGGCGCGCCGCCCCGGTGGCGTCGGGCCCGGTGAAGGCCAGTCGCCACCGGGTCGGCGCGGTGCCCTCCATCGGGCGGGCGGGCGCGAAGGCCCGCGCCACCTCGTCCACCGTCGCCGACCACGGCAGCAGGTCGTCCAGGGTCGCCAGTACGGGCCCGGGCGCGCCCGGCGCCCGTACGAGCCACTCGTTCCACACCGCCCCGTCCGGCGCGGCCAGCACCTCGAAGCGCAGGTCGGGCCAGAGCGGTACGGGCCACAGCAGCGCCTCGCACTCCAGGTCCCCGATGCTGCGCCGGGCCACCGATTCGGCCGGACCCAGCACCGAGCGGTAGCGGCTCAGCGCCCCGCGCGCCCGGGGCGAGCGGACCATCGCCTGCCACCGCTTGTTCGCCTCCCGCTGCTCGGCGAGGGAGGCTCCGAGCCGGATCCGGGCCCGGTCGGCGAGCTCGGGCTGGAAGTCGGACATCCGGCGCAACAGCACCAACTGGAAGTCCTCCGGGCCGAAGCGGGGCGTGGGACGGGAGGCGGGGGCGGCGGCCATGTGCCCCAGAATTGCACACAGGATCCTTACACCCCCGCGATACGGATGTTGCAGACGACCACGTAGCCTGCGGGCCCCATGGACTATTGCCACGCCTGCCGGAGACACCTCAACGGCGCACTGGCGTGCGCCGGCTGCGGAACTCCGATCGAGTACCTGACCGACACGCCCGCGCCCGCCGCACCGCCCGGGTACGCCGGCCAGCCCGCCCACCCCGACGGCCCCACCGCGCAGTTCGCCGCCGTGCCCGGTGCCGCCGCGCCCGGCGCCGTTTCCTACGGCGCCCTTCCCTACGGCGGCGCCCCGGCCGGCGCCGCGGGAGAGGACGCGCAGGCGAGCCGCCGCGCCGGAGCCCGCCGTCGGGTGCACCGGCGTCGCCGCCGGACCGCCCTGACCATGGGGCTGGGCCTGGTGCTCGCCGTCGGGGTCACCTTCGCGCTGGCCCGGCTCACGACCGACGGGCGGCAGGGCTCGTCCGACGTCATGCTCAAGGACGGCGCGGGCGCGCAGCAGCCGCTCTCGACCCGGGACCCTTCGGACACGGGCGCGTCCCAGCCCTCAGGGAGCGCCTCGGCGAAGCCCAGCGCCTCGGCCTCGGCCAGCCCGTCGGCCAGCGCCTCCCGCTCCGCGAGCGCCTCGGCCTCGGCGAGCGCCTCGGCCTCGGCCCGGCCGTCGGCCAGCACCTCCGGGCCGGACGGGCCGGTGGGCCCGAGCACGTCGACGCGGTCCCCGCAGAGCCCCTCGGCCTCCACGAAGCCCTCCAAGAAGCCGAAGCCCTCGCCGAGCCCGTCGCAGACCGACCCGGACGAGTGCTGGCCCTGGTGGTGGTGCTGAGCCGATGCGCGGGGCCGGCCGGGAGGTCAGCCCAGCATCAGCTTGAGCAGGTCCCGCAGGACCGCCCGCTCGGCCGCGGAGAGCCCGGCCAGCGGCTCCCGCGCGAAGTCGAGCGACTCGCGCAGCCGGTCGGCGGTCTGTAGTCCCTCGTCGGTGGCGGCGGCCAGCTTCACCCGCCGGTCGGCCGGGTCGGGGCGGCGCTCGACCAGGCCCCGGCCCTCCAGCCGGTCGATGATGCCGGTCACGTTGGACGGCTCGCACTTGAGCTTCTGGGCGATCCTGCGCATGGGCAGCGGCTCCAGGGAGAGCAGCCCCAGGACGCGCGCCTGGGCGCCGGTCAGCTGGTGGCTGGCGGCCGCGTGCTCGTACTCCTCGTGGTAGCGGGCCACGACGGTGCCGATGAGTTCGACGACCTCGACGGTCAGGGGGTCCGTGCGACGACTGGGCATGGAACCAGCGTACCCATTTACTTGACAACATGAAATATCCAGGAGCATGGTTGTTTCAGGTCGTTAAGTAATTTCTCTCCGGGAGCGCTTCATGTCTGAGATTCCTGCCGTCAGCCGCGAGTGGCATCTGGTCGCCCGTCCGCAGGGCTGGCCCGTCGCCACCGACTTCGCGCTGCGCGAGGTGCCGCTCTCGGCGACCCCCGGGGCCGGCCGCATCCTCGTCCGCAACCTCCACATGTCGGTGGACCCGTACATGCGCGGCCGGATGAACGACGTGAAGTCGTACATCCCGCCGTTCCAGCTCGACGCCCCGATGGACGGCGGCGCGGTCGGCGAGGTCGTCGCCTCCGCCGCCGAGGGCTTCGAGGTCGGGGACCACGTCCTGCACGGACTGGGCTGGCGCGAGTACGCGGAGTTCGACGCGAAGCACGCCGTCAAGGTGGACGCCTCGCTCGCCCCGCTCTCCGCCTACCTGGGCGTGCTCGGCATGCCGGGCATGACCGCCTACGCGGGCCTCTTCGAGGTCGCCTCCTTCAAGGAGGGGGACTCCGTCTTCGTCTCCGGCGCGGCGGGCGCGGTCGGCAGCCTCGTCGGCCAGTTCGCGAAGATCAAGGGCGCGTCCCGGGTGATCGGCTCGGCCGGTTCGGACGAGAAGGTGACCACCCTCACGGAGAAGTACGGCTTCGACGCCGCCTTCAACTACAAGAACGGCCCCGTCGCCGAGCAGCTGAAGGAGGCCGCCCCCGAGGGCATCGACGTCTACTTCGACAACGTCGGCGGCGACCACCTGGAAGCGGCCATCAGCTCCCTCAACGTGCACGGCCGGGCCACCCTGTGCGGCGCGATCGCGCAGTACAACGCCACCGAGCCGACCCCCGGCCCGCGCAACCTCGCGTTGGTCATCGGCAAGCGGCTGCGGCTCCAGGGCATCCTCGTCGGCGACCACGCCGGCCTCCAGCAGCAGTTCGTCCAGGACGTGGCCGGATGGCTGCGTTCCGGTGAGCTGACCTACGACGAGACGGTCGTCGAGGGCGTGGAGAACGCGGCCGAGGCGTTCCTGGGTCTGCTGCGCGGTGACAACACCGGAAAGATGATCGTTTCTTTCACCGGTTAGGCTCACCCCAGACCGTCGCGATCGTGGGCGCGAGTCGCGGCGACTTACCAGGAGGATTTCCTTACATGTCGATCCAGCAGTCCGACGTCGTCTACACCGCTGTCGCCACCGCCGAGAACGGCCGTGACGGCCGCGTCGCCACCAGCGACGGTCAGCTCGACGTCGTCGTGAACCCGCCGAAGGAGATGGGCGGCAGCGGCGCCGGCACCAACCCGGAGGCGCTCTTCGCCGCCGGTTACAGCGCCTGCTTCCAGGGTGCGCTCGGCGTCGTCGCCCGCAACGAGAAGGCCGACATCTCCGGCTCCACCGTCACCGCCGAGGTCGGCATCGGCAAGAACGACGAGGGCTTCGGCATCATCGTCAAGATCTCGGCCTCCATCCCGAACGTGGACGCCGCCACCGCCAAGGACCTCATCGAGAAGGCCCACCAGGTCTGCCCGTACTCCAAGGCGACCCGCGGCAACATCACCGTCGAGCTGGCGGTCTGATCTCCGCACCCAGTACGCAGCACGGGCCGCACCCCCGCCGAGGGGGTGCGGCCCGCGCCGTAAGCTGGCCCGATGAGTGATCTTGCGGGGGGATTCCGCTATCTACTGGCCGGGCAGCGCTGGGTGCTGGGACACGGGCGTTGGCTCGGCTTCGGCCTGCTGCCGGGACTGGTGTCCCTGGTCCTGTACGCGGGCGCGATGATCGGGCTCGGCTTCGGCGCCGACGACTTCGTCGCTTGGGTGACCCCCTTCGCCGACGACTGGTCCTCGCCCTGGCTCGCGGTCTTCCGCGGCTTCCTGACCGCCCTGGTCTTCGGGCTCGGCCTCTTCCTCGCGGTGATCACCTTCACCGCGGTGACCCTGCTGATCGGCCAGCCGTTCTACGAGTCCCTCTCCGAGGAGGTCGACCGCGGCGAGGGCGGCGAGGTGCCCGAATCCGGTCTCTCCCTGTGGCGGGAGCTGTGGATCTCGGCCCGCGACAGCGTGCGGCTGCTCGGGCGGGTGCTCCTCTACGGGGTCCTGCTCTTCGCCCTCGGCTTCATCCCGGTGATCGGGCAGACCGTCGTCCCCGCCCTCGGCTTCTGCGTCTCCGGCTACTTCCTCACCCAGGAGCTGACCAGCATCGCCCTCATGCGCCGCCGGGTGGAGCTCCCCGGGCAGCTCGCCCTGCTGCGGTCGCGACGGATGCTGGCCCTCGGCTTCGGCGTACCGCTGGTGCTGGCCTTCATCGTGCCGCTGGTGGCGGTGTTCCTGATGCCCGGCGCGGTCGCGGGCGCCACCCTGATGGTCCGGGACCTCACCGCGGACCCGGAGCCCGACTCCGGCGGCGGCGCCGGCGCGGGCGAGGGCGCCCGCGCGGAGGGCTTCGGCCCGCCGCCCGAGGACTACGGTCCGCCGGCCACGGCATACGGAACCCAGCCCGCGGGATACGGCCGCCCGACCGGCGGGGTCGACGGCGGCTTCAACGGCTGAGCAGCTCGATCGCGCCGGCCGTGTCCTCGGCCCCGTGCGCGGGGTCCGCGGCCAGCCGGCGCGCCATCAGCTCCAGATAGGGGGCGATCAGCTCCGCGCTGACCCCCTGTTCCTCGGCCGTGCGCAGCAGCGTCGGGGAGCCCGCCACCTGCATGGCGAGGTGGGAGACCACCCCCGAGGTGAAGTCGCCCGACTCCAGCCGCTCGGCCGCCCCCGGTACGAAGTGCCCCATCGCGCCCAGCCACTCCGACAGCAGCGGGGCCAGGGACGAGGGTGCGATCCCCTCGCTCCGGATCAGCGCGTAGGCGTGCGAGACCCCGGCGAACAGCCCGTACATCGCGCTCAGCAGGGCCACGTCGTGCAGGGCCGCGTGCCCGGGGTCCGTGCCGACGAACCGGGCCCCGGCCGGGACCTCCAGGGCCGCGCGGTGCTCCTCGTACAGCTCCCGCGCGCCGCTGTAGAAGACGTAGCCCCCGGCCCCGGGGACGCCGATCATCGGCGGCACCGCCATGATCCCGCCGTCCAGGAAGCGGGCCCCGCGGGCCGCGGCCAGGGCGGCCAGGGCCCGCGCGGCCGCCGGGGTGCCGGTGGTCAGGTCCACCAGGTCCTTGCCCGCCAGGTCGACCCCGTCCAGGGCCTCCTCCACCGAGGCGTCGTCCAGCAGGCACAGGACCACCAGCGTGCCCGCGGCCACCGCGTCGGCGGCACTGGCGGCGACCGCGGCGCCCTCGGCGGCGAGCGCCGCGGTGCGGGCGGGCGTGCGGTTCCAGACGGTCAGGGGGTGCCCGGCGGCGAGCCAGGCGCGGGCCAGGGCGGAGCCCATGGCCCCGGTGCCGAGCAGGGTGACATGGGTAGGTGCGGACGGTGTGGTGTGTGTCGTGGTCATGGCCCTTAGCCTTGGGGCGGGCCGAAGGATGATCAAGTACGTACTTCGAAGTGGGTGCTTACCCCGAGGTGGGTGCCCACCCGCGGGTGCGTGCGCGGGCGAGGGGGAGGACGCGGGATGGCGGCGACGAGCAGGCCGGGATCGAGCCACTGCGGGATCGACGCGGCGATGGACGTCATCGGCGGCAAGTGGAAGGTGCTCATCCTGTGGGCCCTGGGCGAGGCGCCGCGGCGCTTCGGCGCGCTGCGCAGGCTGATCCCCAACGTCACCGAGAAGGTGCTCGCCGCGCAGCTGCGCGAGCTGGAGGCCGACGGCATCGTGCACCGCGAGGCGTACGACGAGGTCCCGCCCCGCGTCGAGTACTCCCTGACCCCGCTGGGCATCGAGCTGAACGAGGCGCTGGCCCCGCTGGGCGCCTGGGGCCGCACGCACCTCGTATCCAGCGCCCCGACGGCTTAGGCCCCCCGCAGCAGGGTCAGGAAGGACCGGAAGGCCGCCGGCATGTCCACCGATTCCGGGGCCAGCAGCCACTGGTACTGGAGGCCGTCCATGACCGCGGTGAGCAGGGGCGCCGCCTCCTCGGGGGTGAGTCCCGACGGCAACCGGTCGCCGAACTCCGCGCGCAGCGCCGCGCCCATTTCCCCGCGCACCTGCGCGTAGCGCTCGGTGAAGAACTCCCGCGCCGGGTGCTCGTCCGTCACGCTCTCGCCCAGCAGCGCCGAGAAGGTCTGCACGATCCCGGGGCGCATCGCGTTGTACTCCACCAGCGAGGCCAGCAGGTCCAGGCGCCAGTGCTCGCCCGAGGTCCGCGAGCCGCCGCCGGTGTCCCAGCGGTCGCGCTCCTCCAGGACCGCGACCAGGAGGGACTCCTTGGTGGGGAAGTAGTGCAGCAGGCCCTGCTGGGTGAGCCCCACCCGCTCGGCCACGGAGGCCAGGGACGCGCCCCGGTAGCCGCGTTCCGCGATGACCTCGACCGCGGCGCGCAGGATGTCCCCGCGCCGCTCCTCGCTCCTGGCCCTGGCCATCCGTCCCGCCTTCCTCCGTGTCGATCGCGCCAGCAGGACCGTACGCCATGTCCGTGAAATAACGAACACATCACGAACCCTACCGTTCTACAGGGAACAGGTCCACGATGGGGTCACCCGCACCCAGCAGCACCCGACGAGGAGGCAGGCCGTGGCAGGCGAAGCCCTCAGCACCCCCCAGGAATCCCGAGCCGACCGGACCCGCGAGGACGCGGTGGAAGCCGCACTCGGCAAGCTCGATCTCGACACCAAGGCCCGGCTGCTCGCCGGCCAGGACATGTGGACGCTGCCCGCCCTCCCCGAGATCGGGCTGGGCTCCCTGGTCTTCTCCGACGGGCCGATCGGCGTCCGCGGCGTCCGCTGGACCGCGGACGACCCGTCCGTCGCGCTGCCCTCGCCGACCGCGCTCGCCGCCGCCTGGGACCCGGCGCTGGCCCGCCGGGCCGGCCGACTGCTCGCCCAGGAGGCCCGCCGCAAGGGCGTGCACGTCCTGCTCGCGCCCACCGTCAACCTGCACCGCTCCCCGCTGGGCGGGCGCCACTTCGAGTGCTACTCCGAGGACCCGTACCTGACCGGCGCCATCGGCACCGGCTACGTCCAGGGCGTCCAGGACGGCGGGGTCGGCACCACCGTCAAGCACTTCGTCGGCAACGACGCCGAGACGGACCGCTTCACCGTCGACAACGTCATCGCCCCGCGCCCGCTGCGCGAGCTGTACCTGGCGCCCTTCGAGGCCATCGTCACCAACGCCCACCCGTGGGGCATCATGACGGCCTACAACAAGGTCAACGGCAGCTTCATGTCCGAGCACCGCTACCTCGTCAACGAGGTGCTGCGCGGCGAGTGGGGCTTCGACGGCGCCAACGTCTCCGACTGGATGGCCGCCCGCTCCACCACCGGCGACATCCTCGGCGGTCTCGACGTCGCCATGCCCGGACCGCAGACCGTCTACGGCCCCCCGCTCGCCGCGGCCGTCCGGGCCGGGGAGGTCCCCGAGTCCGCCGTCGACGACGCGGTGCGCAACGTCCTGCGCCTCGCCGCCCGGGTCGGCCTGCTCGAAGGCGCCCCGGCCGTCGTCACCACGGCCCCGACCGCCGTCGACGGCCACGCCCTCGCCCGCGAACTGGCCGCCCGCGGCTTCGTCCTCGTACGCAACGAGAACGCCGCGTTGCCGCTGGCGACCGGGCAGCGCGCCCGGATCGCCCTGTCCGGAGCCGCCGCCCGCGACGCCCGGGTCCTCGGCGGCGGCAGCGCCACCGTCTTCCCCGAGCGGATCGTCTCCCCGCTCGTCGGCCTGACCGCGGCCCTCCCGCAGGGCGCGCTGACCTTCAGCGTCGGCGCCGACCCCAGCGAGGAGCCCACCCCCGCCGACGCCGGCTTCGAGCTGCGCGCGGTCTGCCGGGACGACTCCGGGACCGTCATCGGCGAGGGCAGCCTGCCGTCCGGCCAGGTCCAGTGGATCGGCGACGACCTGCCCGCCGGGGTGACGTACGAGACGATGGCCTCCATCGAGGTCACCGGCACCTTCGTCCCCCGCGAGAGCGGCGAGCACGCCTTCGGCACCCGGGGCCTCGGCGCCTTCGACCTCGCGGTCGACGGCGAGAGCGTCTGGGCGGGCGTCCAGCGCCCGGGCGGCGAGTCCGACCCCTTCGAGGCGTTCTTCGGCGCGCCCCGGGTGCGGGCCCGCGCCGTCCTCGCGGCGGGCGAACCGGTCGAGGTCTCGCTGACCTACCAGGTCCCGGACATGAGCGCGCTGCCGCTGCGCGCGATCATGTTCTCGCTGCTCCACCTCGGACCGCGGCGCGACGCGGACGAACTGATCGCCGAGGCCGTGGCCGCGGCGCGGGAGGCGGACACCGCCGTCGTGGTCGTCGCCACCACCGAGCGCGTCGAGTCCGAGGGCTTCGACCGCACGGACCTGGAGCTGCCCGGACGCCAGAACGACCTCGTGCGCGCCGTCGCCGCCGCCAACCCGAACACCGTGGTCGTCATCAACACGGGCTCCCCGGTCGAACTGCCCTGGCGGGACGAGGTGGCGGCGATCCTGCTGACCTGGTTCCCCGGGCAGGAGGGCGGGGCCGCGCTGGCCGACGTGCTCCTCGGCGAGCGCGAGCCCGGCGGGCGCCTGCCCACCACCTGGCCCGCCGCGTTCACGGACGCGCCGGTCACCGAAGTGGTCCCGCGGGAGGGGCGGCTGGAGTACCGCGAAGGGCTCCACATCGGCTACCGGGCCTACGAGAAGGCCGGCGCGAGCCCCGCCTTCTGCTTCGGGCACGGCCTCGGCTACACCGACTGGGCCTACGAGTCCCTGGAGGTGACCGCCGACGCGGCCCGGGTCCGGATCCGCAACACCGGTGCCCGCCGCGGCCGCGAGGTCGTCCAGGTCTACCTGGCGCCCGTGGGCGACCCGGTGGAACGCCCGGAGAGCTGGCTGGCGGGCTTCGCGAGCCTGGAGGCGGACGCCGGCGAGAGCGTCGAGGTCGAGATCGCGCTGCCCGCGCGGGCCTTCGAGATCTGGGACGAGGAGGCCGGGGCCTGGCGGCGCGTGGGCGGGACGTACGAGGTGCGCGCGAGCCGTTCCCACGCCGACGCGCGGCTGACCGCGACCCTCGAGGTCGGCGCCTGATCTCCACCGACGGCCGGCTGGCCGGAAATCACCCATGAACCGGACCGGGGGCGGGCCCTGACCCCCGCCCCCGGTCCACTTGTCCGACCATCGACCGGTCGGAGGATCAGATGGGCGGCTTGGCGGAGGTCACCTGGCGGTGCGCCAGCTCCGCCAGCCGGGCCTGGCCGTCCTTGCCCGGGTGGAACCAGTCCCAGTGGCTCAACTGCTCGGTCGTGAACGGGTACTGGAAGACGGCCCCGCCGTCGTAGCGACACAGCTCGTCCTTCGCGCAGACCTGCCGCAGCACCTCGTTGTACTCCACCACGCGCGCCCGCACCTTCTCGCGCCGCGCCGTCGCCGCGGGCGTCACCGACTCGGCGTCCGCCAGCATCGACTGACAGATCCCCAGCTTCCAGATCTGCCGGCCCATCGCGCTGCCCTTGCCCTGTTCCCACAGCCGCTGCAGGTCCGGCACGCTCGACACGTACACCTGGGTCGTGGGCGCGGCCGCGCGCAGCCCCGCCAGGGCCTTCTCGAAGCCCTCCCGGAAATCGGTGACCGAGGTCATCGACGAAGCCGTGGGCCGGCAGGCGTCGTTCGCCCCCACCATCACCGTGACCAGGTCGGGACGCTGCGCGGCCGCGGCCGTCAGCTGCCCGCCCAGGTCCGCCATCCGGGCCCCGGTGACCGCGTAGTTCCAACTGCGCTCGGGGGTCAGGGCCTCGCCGAGCAGTCGGGTCGCCAGCGAGTGCACCTCGGGATCGTTGCCGGTGGCCCACGAGACCTCGGGGCAGTCCGCCAGTACCGAACAGGCGTCGAACCCGCGGGTGATGGAGTCCCCGACGGCGGCGATCGACGCGGGAGCGGTGTTCCAGCGCGGCGCGGCCTGCGCCCCGCGCTCACCGCCCGCGGCGCCCCCGGGATCCTGGCAGCCCGCGGCGCCCAGGGTCAGCACGGCCGCCGCCGCGCCCGCGCGCAGAACGGACTTCCGACTGCGGCGGCGCGCGGAGGTGGTGGTGCGCATGGGTGAGGTCCCTCCCTCGTCGTCCGGCGTACCCCGGGGGCGTCCTGCTGAGTGAAAGCTGTGTGATTACGGGGCTCGGAGCGACCGTACGTCACACCACGACCCCCGGCGCACGGTAGCTTTTTCCCGTGGCGTTTCGGCCGCACGTCCCTTGCCGCAATGTCAGATCATTTCCGGTAAATTACATCACGTCACAATCTGTCCGTTTTCAGGAGTTTATTCCCGACCTCGTCCCACACTGGAGGTCCCGGTGACGACACGTGGAGTTCTGTACGTGCATTCCGCACCGCGCGCGCTCTGCCCGCACGTGGAATGGGCGGTCGCGGGCGTACTCGGAGTGCGGGTGAACCTCGACTGGATCAGGCAGCCCGCCTCCCCGGGCACATGGAGATCCGAGTTCTCCTGGCAGGCCGAACCGGGCACCGCCTCGAAGCTCGCCTCCGCGCTGCGCGGCTGGCACCTGCTGCGCTTCGAGGTGACCGCCGAACCCTGTTCCACCGCCGAGGGGGAGCGCTACAGCTCCACCCCCGAACTCGGCATCTTCCACGCCGTCACCGGCATGCACGGGGACATCCTCATCCCGGAGGACCGGCTGCGCGCCGCCCTCGCCCGGTCGGTCCTCGGCGAGAGCGACCTGGAGGCGGAGGTCGCCGCCCTCCTCGGGAAGGCCTGGGACGACGAACTGGAACCTTTCCGCTACGCGGGCGAGGGCGCTCCGGTGCGCTGGCTCCACCAGGTGGTCTGAGCCTCTTCCGCGGCAACACGCGAGAAGGCCCGCTCCGGGAATCCGGAGCGGGCCTTCTCGCGTACTACGTGCGGGATCAGACGGTACGGAAGGCGAGCGACACGTTGTGCCCGCCGAAGCCGAACGAGTTGTTGATCGCGGAGATCGGACCCTCCACGGGCAGCTTGCGCGGCTCGTCGCGGACGATGTCCGCCGTGATGTCGTCGTCCAGGTCGTCGACGTTGATCGTCGGCGGGGCGATGCGGTGGTACAGCGCCAGCACCGTCGCGACGGTCTCGACACCGCCCGCGCCGCCCAGCAGGTGACCCGTCATCGACTTGGTCGCCGAGATCGCGATGTGGTCGAGGTCGTCGCCCAGGACCTTGCGCAGGGCCTTCAACTCGGCCGTGTCACCCTGAGGGGTGGACGTGGCGTGCGCGTTCAGGTGGACCAGCTCGGCCGGGTCCAGACCGGTGTTGTCCAGCAGGTTGCGCAGCGCGGCCGCGACACCGCGACCGGTGGGCTCGGGCTGCGCGATGTGGTGGCTGTCCGCGGACAGACCCTGGCCCAGCACCTCGCAGTAGACCCGGGCGCCGCGCGCGGCGGCGTGCTCGGCGGACTCCAGGACCACCACGCCGGCGCCCTCGCCGAGGACGAAGCCGTCGCGGGCCTTGTCGTAGGGGCGGGAGGCCGTGGTGGGGTTCTCGTTGTTCTTGGACATCGCCATCATGTTGGCGAACGCGGCGATCGGCAGCGGGTGGATCGCCGCCTCGGTGCCGCCCGCGATGACCACGTCGGCGCGGCCGGTGCGGATCATCTCGACGGCGTAGCCGATGGCCTCGGCACCGGAGGCGCACGCGCTGACCGGGGTGTGCACACCGGCCTGGGCGTTGACCTCGAGGCCGACGTTGGCCGCCGGGCCGTTCGGCATGAGCATGGGGACCGTGTGCGGGGAGACCCGCCGCACGCCCTTCTCCTTCAGCACGTCGTACTGGTCGAGCAGGGTGGTGACGCCGCCGATGCCGGAGGCGATCACGGTGCCGAGGCGCACGGGATCGACCGAGGGGTCCTCACCGGCCGGGCCGGTGTAGCCCGCGTCGGCCCAGGCCTCGCGGCCCGCGATCAGCGCGAACTGCGCCGAGCGGTCGAGCTTGCGGGCGAGCGGGCGGGGCAGTACCTCGCCCGGGTCCACGGCGGCCAGAGCCGCGATGCGGACCGGGAGTTCGGCGAAGCGCTCGCCTTCGAGGGGCTTGACCCCGGAACGACCGGAAAGCAGACCTTCCCAGGTCGAAGCGCTGTCGCCACCCAGCGGAGTGGTTGCGCCGATACCGGTGACGACCACGGTGCGATTGGTCGGGCTCACAGGAATTCTTTCTCCACGTGTAAGAGGGTGCTGAATTGTCACGGCGCCACCGCCGGGTGGCGACAAACGCTCGTCAGGCTCAGGCAGCCTGGTGCTTGAGGATGTAGTCCGCGGCGTCGCCGACCGTCTTGAGGTTCTTGACGTCCTCGTCCGGGATCTTGACGTCGAAGCGCTCTTCGGCGGCGACGACGACCTCGACCATGGACAGCGAGTCGACGTCCAGGTCGTCGGTGAAGGACTTGCCGATCTCGACGTCCTCGACGGGGATACCGGCGATCTCGTTGACGATCTCCGCGAGACCCTCGACGATCTCTTCCTGCGTGGCGGCCATGTGGCGCTCCTTCTTAGATAGCTAACTCTGCTGGTACAGGTCGGGAAGGGATCCCGGGCCCTAGGGGAGGGTAACGACCGTGGCTGCGTAGACGAGGCCCGCCCCGAAGCCGATGACGAGCGCGGTGTCGCCGCTCTTCGCCGCCCCGGTCGCCAGGAGCCGCTCCATCGCGAGCGGGATCGAGGCGGCCGAGGTGTTGCCGGTGGTCTCGACGTCACGGGCGACCGTGACGTGTTCCGGCAGCTTCAGAGTCTTCACCATCGAGTCGATGATCCGCATGTTCGCCTGGTGCGGGATGAAGACGTCCAGGTCGTCGGCGGTGATCCCGGCCGCGTCGAGCGCCTGCTGGGCCACCTTGGCCATCTCGAAGACGGCCCAGCGGAAGACCGCCTGACCCTCCTGCGTGATGGCCGGGAACTTGCCGCCGCCGTCCTTGCCGAGCCACTCGTCCCACGGCACGGTCTGCTTGATGGTGTCGGACTTGTCGCCCTCCGAACCCCACACGGTGGGGCCGATGGCCGGCTCGTCCGAGGGGCCGATGACCACGGCGCCCGCTCCGTCACCGAAGAGGAAGGCCGTCGCGCGGTCCTCCAGGTCGGTCAGATCGGACAGCCGCTCGACACCGATGACCAGGACGTACTCCGCCGAACCCTCGACGACCAGGCCCTTGGCCAGGGTCAGTCCGTAGCCGAAACCGGCGCAGCCGGCGGAGATGTCGAACGCGGCGGGCTTGCCCGCGCCGATCCGGTGCGCGATCTCGGTCGCGACGGCCGGGGTCTGCTTGAAGTGCGAGACCGTCGAGACGATCACGGCGCCGATCTGCTCCGGCGAGACCCCGGCGTCGGCCAGCGCCTTGCCGGAGGCCTCGACCGACATCGCGGCGACGGTCTCCTGCGGCGAGGCCCAGTGCCGGGTCGCGATGCCGGAGCGCGAGCGGATCCACTCGTCGGACGAGTCGATCGTCTCCAGGATCACCTCGTTGGGGACGACCCGCGTGGGGCGGTAGCCGCCGACACCGAGGATGCGCGCGTACGGGGAACCCTTTGCAGGCTTGATCTTCGACATGCTGTGTGGGCTCCTTCTCTCAGACCGCGTGCTCGGCGATGAGCGCAGCGGCCTTCTCGAGATCGTCGGGCGTCTTCAGCGCCACGGTCGGTACGCCCTTGAGGGCGCGCTTGGCCAGCCCCGTCAGGGTGCCGCCCGGGCACAGCTCGATGATCCCGGTGACGCCTTGTGCGGCGAACGTCTCCATGCACAGGTCCCAGCGGACCGGGTTGGCGACCTGGCCGACGAGGCGGGCGACGACGTCGGCGCCCTTGGTGACGATCTGCCCGTCCTTGTTGGACACGTACGTCAGCACCGGGTCGGCCGGAACGAGGGCCTGGGCGGCCTTCTCCAGCGTGGCGACCGCGGGTGCCATGTGGTGCGTGTGGAAGGCGCCCGCGACCTTGAGGGCGACGACCTTCATGGTGCCTTCGGGCTTGTCGGCCACCAGGGCTTCGATCTGCTCCACGGTGCCGGCGGCCACGATCTGGCCCGCGCCGTTGACGTTGGCCGGGGTGAGGCCCATCGCGGTCAGGTGGGCGACGACCACGTCCGGGTCACCGCCGAGCACGGCGGCCATGCCGGTCTCGGTGACCGCGGCGGCCTCCGCCATGCCCAGCCCGCGGGTGCGGACGAAGGACAGCGCCTCCGCCTCGCTCAGCACACCGGCGTAGGCGGCGGCGGTGATCTCGCCGACGCTGTGACCGGCGACCGCGCCGAAGGCGGTCGGGGAGCCCAGCGCGGAAGCGGACAGCAGACCCGCCGCCACCAGCAGCGGCTGGGCCACGGCGGTGTCGCGGATCTCGTCCGCGTCGGCCTTCGTGCCGTAGTGGGCAAGGTCGAGCTCGATGGCGTCCGACCATGCGGCGACGCGGTCAGCGGCACCGGGGAGGTCGAGCCAGGAAGTCAGGAAGCCGGGCGTCTGAGCGCCTTGGCCGGGAGCGACGAGTACGAGCACCCTCACACTCTCTCTTGAGTTCGGCCTGCGCCGCCCGTGGGGACAGGGACGAAGAACCGTCGGGGTAATTGTTGATGTCCGACAAAAGTCTAGGACGGCTGTTCGCCGTCGGCCAGACGCCCCAGGATCAGGGCGATCCGCAGAGTGAACGCCGAGCGGACATCCGACGGCGACCAGCCGGTGACGTCGGTCACACGTCGGAGCCGGTACCGCACCGTATTCGGGTGCACGAACAGCATCCGGGCCGCCCCTTCGAGGCTGCTCGCCTGCTCCAGGTAGACGCTCAGCGTCTCCAGCAGGGCGGATCCGGCCTCTTCGAGCGGTCTGTAGATCTCCTCCACCAACTGCTCCCGCGCAGAAGGGTCCGAGGCGATCGCGCGCTCCGGAAGAAGATCATCCGCGAGGACCGGGCGCGGGGCGTCCTGCCACGCCGTGCACGCCTTCAGTCCGGCCGCGGCGGCCTGCGCCGACTTCGTCGCGTTGAGCAGGTCCGAGACCACCGGACCGGCCACCACCGCCCCCGCCGCGAACGGCCCGATCAGGGACTTCGCGACCTGCATCGGATTGTCGCTGCCGCCCGCGATCACGACCAGCCGGTCGCCGAGGACCCCGGTCAACACCTGGAGCTTGTGGTGCCGCGCGGCCCGCCGGATCGCCTCCACCGTCAGCTCGCTGTCCCCCTCCGGGGCGGTTCCCAGCACCACGCACACGTGGTCGGGGGAGCTCCAGCCGAGCGCCGCGGCACGCGAGAGCGCGCCCTCGTCCGCCTCGCCGGACAGCACCGCGTTGACCACGAGGGACTCCAGCCGGGCGTCCCAGGCGCCGCGCGCCTCGGCCGCCTGCGCGTACACCTGGGCGGTCGCGAAGGCGATCTCCCGGGCGTAGACCAGCAGCGCCTCGCGCAGGATCGACTCGTCGCCCGGGGCGGCCACCTCCTCGATGGCGGACTCCATGACCTCGATCGTCGTACGGACCATCTCGACGGTCTGGCGCAGGGTGATCGCCCTGGTCAGCTCGCGCGGGGCGGTCCCGAAGACGTCGGTGGAGATCGCCTGCGGCGTCTCCGGGTGCCGGAACCACTCGGTGAAGGCGGCGATGCCCGCCTGCGCGACCAGGCCGATCCACGAGCGGTTCTCCGGGGGCATCGCCCGGTACCACGACAGCGTCTCGTCCATGCGGGCGATCGCGTTCGCGGCGAGGCGCCCGGAGGACTTCTCCAGCCGCCGCAGGGTCGCCGCATGGGGATGGGCGGGATGCACCTGGTGGGCGGGATGCGTGGGATGCGCGGGGGGCTGCTCACGTTCGGGTTGGGGCACGGGACAAGACTGCCCTATCCGGACCCCGCCGCGGAGTGCCGGGTCGGCGGCCCGGCCCCGGGGCCAGGAGCGGCCGGGCCGCTACGGTGGCCCCCATGATGGAAGTACGACGCGGCGCGGACCGGTACCCGGGCGGGGACGAGCAGGCCGGGATCAGCACCCGGCACGCCTTTTCCTTCGGCCGTTCCTACGATCCGGACAACCTCGGCTTCGGCCCGGTCCGGGCCTGCAACGAGGAGTACCTCGCCCCCGGCGCGGGCTTCGAGGAGCACTCCCACCGGCACACCGAGATCGTCACCTGGGTCGCCGAGGGCGAGCTCACCCACCGGGACAGCACCGGGCACGCCACCGTGGTGCGAGCCGGGGACGTGCAGCGGCTCAGCGCGGGCGACGGCGTCCGCCACGTCGAACGCAACGACGCGCAGGTGCCGCTCCGCTTCGTCCAGATGTGGCTGGCCCCGACGAGCGCCTTCGACCCGGACGGCGCGGGCGACGGCGGGTCCGGCGACCCGGACGGGCAGGGGCCCGCGTACGAGATCGTCCGCGACCTCGCGGACGACGCGCCCTACGCGGTCCCCGCCGCCGGCGCGGTGCTCCGGGTGCGCAGGCCCGGCGCGGGCGAGCGGATCGCCGTACCGGCCGCGCCCCGGGTCTACCTGCACGTGGTCCGCGGGGACCTGCGGCTCGACGGCGCGGACGACGGCGCGCCCGGCGTGGAGCTGGGCCCCGGGGACTCGGTGCGGATCACCAAGGAGAGCGCTCTGGAGGTCGTCGCGGGCTCCCCGGGGGAGCTGCTCCTGTGGGAACTGCCGTAGGCCCGGTCGCCTAGGGATGCCTGCCGGTCAGCCGTGGTGACCGGCGAGGGAACCGATCAGCCCGTCGAGTGAACCGCCCAGCGGGTCCCCGGACGGGTCCGCGGCGCGGGAGCGGATCGCCGGGAGCCGGCGGTAGAGGGCGGTGCCCGGGCACTCGGTGGAGAACGCGTCGCGGTGGCCGGAGATCCGCTCGAAGCGGGCCTGGACGCCGCCCCGGAACTTGCCGTTGTCGAGCCCGGACGTCAGCGTGACGCTGCCCTGCGGGTCGTACCCGTACCGGCCCAGCTTCCAGGCGGCGAGCCGGGCCACCGCCGTCATCGCGGCGTCGGAGGGTTCCTGCGTGGAGTACTCGCCGATGACCGCGACGCCCATGGTGTCGGTGTTGAAGCCGAGGGTGTGCGCGCCGGTCACCGGCCGGTCGACGCCGCCGCGACGGCCCTCGAAGACGGTGCCGCACTTGTCGACGACGAAGTTGTAGCCGAGGTCCTTCCAGCCGTTCGTGCGCACGTGCAGGGTCTGCAGGCCGCGCATCAGGGCCGCCGAGTCGGTGCAGTCGTAGGCGTTGGTCTGCGCGGTGTGGTGCACGAAGACCGCCTTGACCTCCTGGCCGTACACGGGGTCGTTGCCCGGTTGTTCCCGCGCGCCCCAACCGGAACGGGACACCACGTCGGGGCGGGCGGCGGCGGGGGCGCCCGCCGGGTACGCGGCCGGTACGGCGTCCCCCGCGTCCCCCGCGGTCGGGTCGGTGGCCGCCGGGTCGGCGCCGGGGTCGACCAGGTCCAGTCGCAGTCCGGGGGGCAGCGCAGCGCCGTGGTCCGCGACCTGGACCTCGACCCCGGTGGAGGGCCCGGCCCACAGCGGCTCGGACACCCCGCGCGCGCCCTCGCCCCGCTCGGTGCCCAGCACGGTCCAGGGCGACCAGGCCCCGGTCCGCGCGGACTTCGTCCGGACCCGGATCTCTGCGTCGAGGGCCCGGTCGGGCTCGTCCCAGGAGACGGCGAGCATGCTGAAACCGGCGGTGTCCCCGTCCTCGAAGGAGGCGCCGGACCCGTTCGCCCGCAGGGGTTCGGTGCGCAGGGCGGCGCCCGGCACCCCCCGTACGGCGAGCAGTCCGACGATGCCGGTGGTGAGGGCGGCGGTGGCGGCCGTCACCACGATGCTGCGGGTGCGCACCCGGTTCTCCCCGAAGATCAACGGTGGATGGGAACCGGAATCTATCGACGCAACGGGGCCGGAACCGGGACGCGGGCCACGGCAATCGGGTCGGATGGGGGCATAGCCCCGGTGGTGTCACCCGTTCGACACCGCCGTCGAACGTCCTTTCAGCGGCGCCCGGCCAGCGCGGCGAGCACCCCGTCGGTGAAGGGCGGCCAGGCCTGGACCGCCCACGGCCCGAAGGGCCGGTCGGTCAGCGCCACGCAGGCGGCGCGGGCGTCCGGGTCCACCCAGAGGAAGGTGCCGGCCTGCCCGAAGTGGCCGAAGGTGCGCGGGGAGGAGCCGGCGCCCGTCCAGTGCGGGGACTTCCCGTCGCGGATCTCCAGGCCGAGGCCCCAGTCGTTGGGGGACTGGTGACCGTAGCCGGGCAGGACGCCCTTGAGGCCCGGGTGCACCACGGCGGTGGCCTCGGCGACCGTGCGGACGTCCAGCAGCCGGGGGGCCTGCAGCTCGGCGGCGAAGCGGACGAGGTCGGCGACCGTGGAGACGCCGTCCTTGGCGGGGGAGCCCTCCAGGGTGGTCGAGGTCATGCCCAGCGGTTCCAGCACCGCCTGGCGCAGGTACTCGGCGAAGGGGATGCCGGTGGCCTTGGTGATGTGGTCGCCGAGCACCTCGAAGCCGGCGTTGGAGTACAGTCGCCGCT
Source organism: Streptomyces sp. NPDC028419 (assembly GCF_055565515.1). Lineage (NCBI taxonomy): Bacteria > Bacillati > Actinomycetota > Actinomycetes > Kitasatosporales > Streptomycetaceae > Streptomyces > Streptomyces sp. NPDC028419. The sequence goes on from NZ_JBVHUE010000006.1 coordinate 94,195, forward strand.
CCCCGGCCGGGGCCATCGCGCGGTGCTCGTCGAAGGCGAGGCCGCTGGTGTGCGCGAGCAGGTGGCGCACGGTCGACCCCTCGGGGCCGGCCGGTTCGTCCAGCTCGATCGCCCCCTCCTCGTACGCGACGAGCGCGGCGTAGGCGGCGAGCGGCTTGGTGACGGAGGCCAGCGCGAAGCGGTGGTCGACCGGCCCGTGGGCACCGGCGAGGGTCCCGTCGGCGCGTACGACGGCCGCCGCGGCGGTCGGTACCGGCCAGGTGTCGATGATCCGCAGGCTCTCCATGATCTCCGTGCTCTCCATGGGGCCGAGCCTACTTGCTTGGAGTGCACTCAAGGGTTTTAGCGTGGTGGTCATGAGCCTGACGCAGCCGCAGACGCGGTACACGATCAGCGAGGTCGAGGCCCGGACCGGACTGACCCAGCACACCTTGCGCTGGTACGAGCGGATCGGGCTGATGCCGCACGTGGACCGCTCGCACGCGGGCCAGCGCCGGTTCAGCGACAAGGACCTCGACTGGCTCGGCTTCGTGGGCAAGCTGCGCGCCACCGGGATGTCGGTGGCGGACATGGTCCGCTACGCGGAACTGGTCCGCGAGGGGCAGCACACCTTCCGGGAGCGGCGGGAACTGCTGGAGCGGACGCGGCGGGAGGTGCGGGCGCGGATCGACGAGCTGACGGACGCGCTGGCCGTACTGGACTACAAGATCGGCTTCTACGCGGATACCGCGGACACCGCAGACACCGCGGACACCGCGGAGATCGCGGACATCGGGCACGCGAACAAGGGACAGGGGAAGGCGCAGTCATGACGAACACCACCGGCAACACCTCGGGCACTCCGAGCACTCCGAGCACCTCGAACACTCCGACCGACCGGATCGCACAGGTCGAACTGGGCAAGGGCGGCCCGCTGGTCGGCGTGCAGGGGCTCGGCTGCATGGGCATCAGCGAGTTCTACGGCGACACCGACGAGGCGGCGGCCCGCGACACCCTGGGCGCCGCCCTGGAGGCCGGGATCACCCTCTTCGACACCGCCGACGTCTACGGCCGGGGGACCAACGAGGAGTTCCTCGCGCCGTTCGTCGCCGCGCACCGGGGCGAGATCACCCTGGCCACGAAGTTCGCGATCGAGCGGACCGACGACCCGCAGTACCGGGGCGTGCGCAACGACGCGGCGTACGTCCGCCAGGCCGTCGAGGGCAGCCTGCGCCGGCTCGGCGTGGACGTCATCGACCTCTACTACATGCACCGGCGCGACCCGCGGGTGCCGTTCGCGGAGTCCGTCGGCGCGATGGCGGAGCTGGTGGCCGAGGGCAAGGTCCGCCACCTGGGCCTGAGCGAGGTCACCGGCGCCGAGCTGCGCGAAGCGCACGCGGTGCACCCGATCGCCGCGCTCCAGTCGGAGTGGTCCCTGTTCAGCCGGGACGTGGAGCGCAGCGCGGTGGCCGCGGCGGCGGAGCTGGGCGTGGCCTTCGTGCCCTACTCCCCGCTCGGGCGCGGTTTCCTGACCGGGGCGTTCGCGGACGCCGGTGCGGAGCTGTCGGAGGGCGACTTCCGGCGCTACCAGCCGCGGTTCACCGGGGACAACGCGCGGACCAACGCCGCGCTGCTGGAGCCGGTGCGCCAGGTCGCGGCGGCGCACGGGGCCACCCCGGCGCAGGTCGCGCTGGCCTGGGTGCACCAGCGGGCATCGGTCCACGGCCTGACGGTCGTCCCGATCCCGGGCACCCGCAAGCGCGGACGCCTCGTCGAGAACGCGGCGGCCACCCGGATCGTCTTGACGGAGGCCGAGCTGGCCCTGCTGGAGCCGATCGCCTCCCGCGTCGCGGGCGACCGCTACCCGGACATGACCTCGACCTCGGCGGCCCGCGAGTCCTGAGGGCCGGGGCCGGGGCCGGCGCCGCGGCGGCCTACGCCTCCGACGCGTACCGGTCGCGCAGGGCCCCGTACTCGGCGTCCGTCAGCAGTCCCGCCCCGTGCAGTTCGCCGAGGTGGCGCATCCGGTCCGGCTCCGGCGGGGCCGGGGCCGTCAGCGGTCCGGCCGCCACCGGCGTCCGGCTGCGCACTGCCGCCAGCACCGCGGCCGCGAACGGCAGCGATTCGTGCACGGCCCCGTAGCCCAGGGAGAAGAGCACGGTCGCCGGGTCGTGCTCCGGCGCCCGCTCCTCCGCGTCGTCCTCGCGCGATCTGAGCCGGAGGTACCCGCCGGGATTCTCCGGCGTGCGCCACTCGACCCCGGTCAGCGCGGCCAGCGGGTAATGCTGGTCGCCCGACTTCCACTTGGTGCTGGAGGCGCCGGTGCGCGACCAGCGCAGGCTCACCCCGCTCTCGTCGAGGGTCGCCCGGGCGTCGTACCCCTTGAGGTGGAGCGGCGGCTTCGGTGCCTCGACCAGGAAGCGCGGGGCCGGCTCGGCGGGGTCCGGGCCCAGCCGGGCGCGCAGCCCGTCGGCCAGCGCGGTGGCCAGCGGCGCCCGGTCGGCGGGCAGCACCAGCCGGTAGGGGTCGCAGAGGTCCTTCAGCTGTCCCGCCGCGGCGTCCATCAGCGGATCGGCCCCGGGCCGCGGGACGGCACGCAGGACCACCGTGTCCCGCTTCCCCGCGGTCACGGTCACGCTCACCTCGGACAACGCCTCGTGGGGAATGCGGCGCTGACCCAGCGCATGCCAGAGCCGCGGCATGCGCAGTGCGGACATCCCCCGTTCGAAGCGGATGAGCACCGAGTCCGAGTCGAACTCCCAGACGGCATGGTTTCCGGCCAGTACGTCACCCATGCGGCTCATCGTAAAGGGCGGCGGGCCTGTGCGTCCCCTGACTGTGGGGGTCGTTTTCCAGCCGTCTACGTGCTTCAGCCCGCTTCTGTGCCGGAAATTCCCCGCCGGCAGGAGTCGTCCCCGCTCGCGCACACCGCGGAAGCGTACGAACCGGTTCCGATTCGCGCGAAGTTCTCCAATGAGCCGGTACCCGGCTCGAAATAGCCGGTGTGGCTCTTGGCCCCGGCCGCCGAGAGCCGGCGCGCGCCGAAGGCGGCCGAGACCGGATCGGCCCCGTGCCCCACCCCGCCGAGCTCCAGGTGCGGCACGTCCGCGATCCAGTCCCCGGCGTCCCGCATCGCCCACACGCGCGCCGAGGTGTGCAGCTCGGCCGCGTTCTGCACGCGCATGCCGGGGCTGCCCGAGACCACCACGTCGCTCACCCGGCGCGGCAGGTCGGGGGCGGCGACCCCGCAGACCACCGAGCCGTAGCTGTGGCAGAACAGCGTCACCGGCGCCGCGCCGGGCAGCGCCGCGGTCAGCGATTCCAGTCGTACGGCGCCCTGCGCGGCCAGCCGGCCGGTGGCCGCGTCCACGCCGAGCCCGTCGGGGCTGACGTAACCGGCCCAGGCGATGACCGCGGTCCGGGTGTCCGGAGCGGTCGTGCGCTCGGCCTCGTAGAGCGATTCGGCCATGCCGACGGGAGCGCTGTAGCGGCGCTGGGAGCGCTCGAAGGTGATCAGGTCGGTGTCGACGCCCGGCACGACGACCGAGACGCGCTGCGCCCGGTCCAGGTCGCCGAAGACCTCGGCCACCAGGCCCTCGCCGGTCGGGTCGAAGACGAGGATCTGCCGCGAGGGGTCGGCCAGGGACTCCAGGCGGTGCAGCCGCCGCATCGCCTCGTCCCGGTCGGCCGGGGTCAACGCCACGTCCTGGGAGCGGACCTCCTCGGTCCGGCTCGCCTGCGCGAGGGAGCGCCGGTTGGCCCGGAAGCGGGTCTGGGCGGGTACCCCGTCGAGGTTGCCGACGACCAGGGGATAGGTGTCGGCGAGCCGGCCCCGCTCCGCGCCGTCGAGTTCGGAGAAGAAGCGCGCGACGGTCCGTACGGGGGCGTCGGCGGGCGGTACCGGGCGGCCGCCGATCCGGGCGCCGGCCCAGGCGGCCAGGGCCGTTCTGCGGACGGAGACGTTCTCCTCGGGCCGGTGCACGGCCGTCCAGCCGGTCGTCGCCAGCATGACGAAGACCACCGCGAGCGCGAGCAGGGCGTGCACCGTGCCGGGGCTGGTCGAGGTGGCGGGGGAGGCGGGGCCGTGCAGGCCGGAGAGGTTCACTGGGAGACAGCCTAGGAGACCTTTCCGGCCTGCGGGACGCCGGGTGACAGGGGTCACGGGCCTTCGGGCACGGCCGTCACCGAGGGGTTCCGGACCGTCTCGTTCAGGTACGAATCGGGCGCCAATCGGTGGCGAGGGCGGGGCCGATCTGGTCGAGGTAGTCCTCCGTCATCCGGCGGATCGCGGCGACGCTCGTGTCCTCGCCCTGGCCCCAGAGCCGCCCGGTCACCCGCATCACCCCGGAGAACGCCGCCACCACGACCCGGGGTCGAGGGTCGGCGTCCAGGTCGAGGCCCTCGCGCGCCGCGATCAGCCGGGCGGTGCGCTCCTCCAGCTCGGCGGAGCGGCGCAGGTGGACCGCGAGCAGCGCGGGCGTGGACTCGATGAGCTGGTAGGCCCGCATGTGCAGGTCGACCGGGACCACCTCGCCGACGGCCTCCTCGATGGTGTCCCAGGCGGTGAGCACCGCGGCCCGCAGGGCCACCAGCGGTCCCTCGGAGGCCGGCCGGGCGGCGAGGGCGGCCACGAAGTGGGACTCCACCAGGTCCTGGACGGCGAAGGCGACCTCCTCCTTGCTGGCGAAGTACCGGAAGAAGGTGCGCTGGGAGACCTCGACGGCTTCGGTGATCTCGTCGACGGTCGTCTCCTCGTAGCCCCGCGTGGTGAAGAGCGTGAGGGAGGCGCGCAGCAGGGCGTCGCGGGTGCGGCGCTTCTTGCGTTCGCGCAGGCCGGCGGGGGCGGGCGGCGGCGTGTGGGGCGCGGGGCGCGCCGTCGGTGCGCCGGTCCGCTGGTCGGTCATCACCGCGGGGGTCCTCTTCGTCGGGCTACGGGTCGGGGTGGGCGGTCAGGGTACCTGTGACCGACGTGACAGTGACTGTCTTGTTGGGCCGTCTGTGAAGTGTCAGTCGCTGTCACTATCCTGTCCGCATGACTCGTCAGATCAGCCTCGACAAGCAGCTGCCCGACCAGGGCGCCGCGGCGGGAAGGCCCTCAGGTCTGCGCGGCCACCCCTGGCTGACCCTCTTCGCCGTCGCGCTCGGCGTCATGATGGTCACCCTCGACGGCACGATCGTCGCGGTCGCCAACCCCGCCATCACCGATGAGCTCCACGCCAGCCTCGCCCAGGTGCAGTGGATCACCAACGGCTACCTGCTCGCCCTCGCGGTCTCCCTGATCACCGCGGGCAAGCTCGGCGACCGCTTCGGCCACCGTCAGACCTTCCTCATAGGCATCGCCGGATTCGCCGCGTCCTCCGCCGCGATCGGCCTCTCCTCCAGCGTCGAGTTCGTCATCGGCTTCCGCGTCGCGCAGGGCGTCTTCGGCGCCCTGCTGATGCCCGCCGCGCTCGGCCTGCTGCGCGCCACCTTCCCCGCCGAGAAGCTCAACATGGCCATCGGCATCTGGAGCATGGTCATCGGCGCCTCGACCGCCGGCGGCCCCATCGTCGGCGGGCTGCTCGTCGAGCACGTCAACTGGCAGTCCGTCTTCTTCATCAACGTGCCCGTCGGCATCCTCGCCCTCGGGTTCGGCCTGTTCATCCTGCTCGACCACCGCGCCGAGAACGCCCCCCGGTCCTTCGACGTGGTGGGCATCCTGCTGCTGTCCGCGGCGATGTTCTCGCTGATCTGGTCCCTGATCAAGGCCTCCGAGTGGGGCTGGGGCGACAGCAAGACGCTGCTCTTCCTTGCCGGGTCCCTCATCTGCTTCGGGCTCTTCGCCTTCTGGGAGACCCGGGTCGCCGAGCCGCTGGTCCCGCTCGGCATGTTCCGCTCGCTGCCGCTCTCCGCGGGCGTCGTGCTCATGGTCCTGATGGCCTTCGCCTTCATGGGCGGGCTCTTCTTCGTCACCTTCTACCTGCAGAACGTGCACGGCATGAGCCCCGTGGACAGCGGCCTGCACCTGCTGCCGCTCACCGGCATGATGATCGTCGGATCGCCCCTGGCGGGCCTCGCGATCACCAAGATCGGCCCGCGCCTCCCGCTGATCGCGGGCATGGTCGCCACCGCCGTGGCCTGCTTCGGGATGTCCCGCCTCACCCCGGACACCGGCACCGTCACGATGTCCGTCTGGTTCGGCCTCATGGGCCTGGGCCTCGCCCCGGTCATGGTCGGCGCCACCGAGGTCATCGTCGGCAACGCCCCGCTGGAGATCTCCGGGGTCGCCGGCGGGCTCCAGCAGGCCGCCATGCAGGTCGGCGGCAGCCTCGGCACCGCCGTGCTCGGCGCCGTCATGGCGAACGAGGTGTCCTCCTCCTTCGCCGACAAGTGGAGCGCGGCGCGGCTGCCACCGCTCACCCCCGAACAGGCCGAGCAGGCCGCGGGCGCCGTCACGGTGGGCGCGGCGCCGGTCCCCGAAGGGGCCCCCGAGGCCCTCGCACGGGCCATCACGGCGGTGGCCCATGACACCTTCGTGTCAGGCATGCACACCGCCTTCGTCGTCGCCGGCTGCGTCGCCGTGGTCGCCGCCGTGGTCGCGGGCTTCACCAGGCGCGGGGAGAACGCGGCCGCCGGCGCGGGCGCGGCCCACATCTGACCCACGCTCCACCCGCCGCGCAGGCGTCAACTACGCGGCCCGCGCAGCCCCGCCGGACCCGTCCGGCGGGGCTGTCGCCTATCCGGGTGGACCGGCCCGAGGGGTCTTCCGCCCGACCGTCTTCGCAGGTCAGCGTGGTGTCAGCGGCACTCGCAACGGACCTCTCGGCCCACCGGGCCACCCGTACGAGTGCCTTGTGACCACAAGGAGTTGACCCGTCATGCGTACGAGTTCCACCGTGCTCGCCGCCGTCTTCCTGGCCGCCACCACCCTGCTCCCCGGCGCGGCCTCCGCCGCCCACGCCGCCGGGCCGCCGCCGCTGGGGGCCTGCGCCACCGGGCAGCTCTGCTTCTGGGCCAAGCCGGACTTCAAGGGCACCAAGCAGATCCACGAACTGACCGACCTGACGACCAACGACTGCGTCTCGCTGCCGCCGGGCAAGAGCGCGCAGGCACTCGCCAACCGCACCGGACGGCCGGTGACCACCTACCAGTCGGCCGAGTGCATCGAGACCGGCGAGTTCCAGACCTACCCCGGCGACGGCACCTGGCTGCCCCAGTCCCCCTACCAGGTGAGGGCGTTCAAGGTGTGGGAGCGATAGCCGCCGCGGGCTCCGGGTGCGGAGCCGGTACGTCGGCCCCCGCGCCCGGGGTCGCCCCGCCGAGGCGGGCGACCTCGGCGCGCAGGGCCCGTACCTCCTCGGTCAGTTCGAAGAGGGCGGCCGCCTGGAGCCGCTCCGCGTGGTCGTCGCGCTCGAACCGGGAGATGAACCAGGCCGCGATGTTCGCGGTCACCACACCCAGCAGCGCGATCCCCGACAGCATCAGGCCCACCGCGACCAGCCGCCCCAGACCCGTCGTGGGGGAGTGGTCCCCGTACCCCACGGTGGTCATCGTGGTGAAGGACCACCACACCGCGTCCTGGAGGTTGCGGATGTTGCCGCGCGGGGCGTCGCGCTCCACGCTCAGCACGGCCAGCGAGCCGAACATCAGCAGCCCCACCACCGCCCCCGCCACATAGGTGGTCAGCCGCACCTGCGGAGCCATCCGGGCCCGCCGCCCCACCAGCAGCAGCGTCGAGACCAACCGCAACAGCCGCAGCGGCTGGATCATCGGCAGCAGCACCGCCGCCAGGTCCAGCCAGTGCGTGCGCACGAACAACCGCCGGTCCGCCGCCAACCCCAGCCGCACCGCGTAGTCCCCCGCGAACACGCTCCACACCACCCACTCCGTCAGCAGGCACCCCTCGTGCACGGAGCCGTCCGCGTCGGGAACGATGATCGGAAGGGCGTACGCGACGCCGAAGGCCACCGCGCAGACGAGCAGGGGGAGCTGGGTACGGCGCTCCCAGCGGAGCTGCGCGGGCTGTTCCTTCATGCGGGGCATCGTAGGGAACGACGGCGGGGCGCCGAGGGCCAGCCACCTGTTGGGCCCTCGACGCCCCGCCGGACAACGCGACCGTGACGGCTAGGCGTCCCCGCCCGCCGCGCCCGGGTCGGCCGCCGTGACGTCCAGCAGCTGGTAGCGGTCGATGGCCTGCTTGAGCACCGAGCGGTCGATCCGCCCGGCCTTGGCCAGCTCGGTCAGCGTCGCCAGCACCACCGACTGGGCGTCGATGTGGAAGAAGCGACGGGCCGCGCCGCGCGTGTCCGCGAAGCCGAAGCCGTCCGCGCCCAGCGAGGTGTACGCACCGGGCACCCAGCGCGAGATCTGGTCCGGGACCGCCCGCATCCAGTCCGAGACGGCCACGAACGGCCCCTCGGCACCGGACAGCTTGCGCGTCACGTACGGAACGCGCTCGTCCTCCTCCGGGTGGAGCAGGTTGTGCGTCTCCACCTCGACCGCGTCGCGGCGCAGCTCGTTCCAGGAGGTCGCCGACCAGACGTCCGCCCGGACGTTCCACTCGGCGGCCAGGATCCGCTGCGCCTCCAGCGCCCACGGCACCGCCACGCCCGAGGCCATGAGCTGCGCCGGGACGCTGCCCTCGGTCCCGCGGGAGATCCGGTGGATGCCCTTGAGGATGCCCTCCACGTCGACGTCCGCCGGCTCGGCCGGGTGCTGGATCGGCTCGTTGTAGACGGTCATGTAGTAGAAGACGTCCTCGGCGGCCGGGCCGTACATCCGGCGCAGGCCGTCCTTGACGATGTGCGCGATCTCGTACCCGTAGGCCGGGTCGTAGGCGACGCAGCCCGGGTTGGTCGAGGCCAGCAGCTGGGAGTGGCCGTCGGCGTGCTGGAGGCCCTCACCCGTCAGGGTGGTCCGGCCGGCGGTCGCGCCGAGCACGAAACCGCGCGCGAGCTGGTCGGCCATCTGCCAGAACTGGTCACCCGTGCGCTGGAAACCGAACATCGAGTAGAAGACGTAGACCGGGATCAGCGGCTCGCCGTGCGTCGCGTACGCCGAACCCGCGGCGATCAGCGAGGCCGTGCAGCCGGCCTCCGAGATGCCGTCGTGCAGCATCTGGCCGGTCGGGGACTCCTTGTAGGCGAGCAGCAGGTCGCGGTCGACCGCCTCGTACTGCTGGCCCAGCGGGTTGTAGATCTTGGCGCTCGGGAAGAACGCGTCCATGCCGAAGGTGCGGTACTCGTCGGGCGCGATCAGCACGAACCGCTTGCCGATCTCCTTGTCCCGCATCAGGTCCTTCAGGATGCGGACGAAGGCCATGGTGGTGGCGATCGACTGCTGTCCCGAGCCCTTCTTGGCGGCCGCGTACGTCGCGTCGCCCGGCAGCTGCAGCGGCTTGGCGCGCACCACGCGGGTCGGCACGTAGCCGCCCAGGGCGCTGCGCCGGTCGTGCATGTACTGGATCTCGGGGGAGTTGCGGCCCGGGTGGTAGTACGGCGGGGCGCCGCCTTCGAGCTGCTGGTCCGTGATCGGGATGTGCAGCCGGTCGCGGAAGCGCTTGAGGTCGTCGACCGTCAGCTTCTTCATCTGGTGGGTCGCGTTGCGGCCCTCGAAGTTCGGGCCCAGCGTCCAGCCCTTGACCGTCTGGGCCAGGATCACGGTCGGCTGGCCCTTGTGCGCCTTGGCCGCCGCGTAGGCCGCGTAGACCTTCTTGTGGTCGTGCCCGCCGCGGCCCAGGTGCTGGATCTGCTGGTCGGACATGTTCTCGACCATCGCGCGCAGCCGGTGGTCCCCGCCGAAGAAGTGCTCACGGATGTACGCGCCCGACTCGGTGGCGTACGTCTGGAACTGCCCGTCGGGGGTGGTGTTCATCTTGTTGACCAGGATGCCGTCGCGGTCCTGGGCCAGCAGCGGGTCCCAGGAGCGGTCCCAGATCAGCTTGATGACGTTCCAGCCGGCGCCGCGGAACTGCGACTCCAGCTCCTGCATGATCTTGCCGTTGCCGCGCACCGGGCCGTCGAGGCGCTGCAGGTTGCAGTTGACGACGAAGGTCAGGTTGTCGAGGTTCTCGCGGGCGGCGATCGACAGCTGGCCGAGCGACTCCGGCTCGTCCATCTCGCCGTCACCGAGATACGCCCAGACGTGTGACTTGGAGGTGTCCGCGATCCCGCGCGCCTCCATGTACCGGTTCATCCGGGCCTGGTAGATCGCGCCGAGCGGGCCGAGGCCCATCGAGACGGTGGGGAACTCCCAGAAGTCCGGCATCAGCCGCGGGTGCGGGTAGCTGGAGAGGCCGTAGGGCGCCTTCGACTTCTCCTGGCGGAACGCGTCGAGCTGCTGCTCGGAGAGCCGGTCCAGGAGGTAGGCGCGGGCGTAGATGCCGGGGGAGGCGTGGCCCTGGAAGAAGATCTGGTCGCCGCCGTCGCCCTCGTCCTTGCCCCGGAAGAAGTGGTTGAAGCCCACGTCGTAGAGGGAGGCGGAGGAGGCGAAGGTCGCGATGTGGCCGCCGACCCCGATGCCCGGGCGCTGCGCGCGCGAGACCATCACGGCCGCGTTCCAGCGGGTCGCGTTCAGGACCTTGCGCTCGATCTCCTCGTTGCCGGGGAAGAAGGGCTCGTCCTTGGTCGCGATGGTGTTCACGTAGTCCGTGCTGCGCATCTCGGGCACGGCCACGCGCTTCTCGCGGGCCCGCTCGATCAGCCGCAGCATCAGGTAGCGGGCACGCTCACGGCCCCGCTCGTCGACCGCTGAGTCGAGGGAGTCGAGCCACTCCTGAGTCTCCTCCGGATCGAAGTCCGGGACCTGACTCGGCAGGCCGCCAATGATGATCGGGTTGCGATCGGATGCGGAAGCCACGCTGTTCCTTCGCTGTCGGGGGAGTCGTGCCTTGGGGCGCCGGCTCCCATCGTCTACCGCTCGGCCGAAATCGTCATCTGTACCGCTGGGTAACAGCTGGAATATCAGGCCACACTCAAGGGGTGGGGAGCGGGTCCGGCCAAATCGCAACCTTACGCCCAAGTCGTTCGGCGCCTTCGTAAGGCCGTTCGTCCTTCAAACAAGTGTCAAAGTCCCCATCGGGTGCCGAATGCGTCCCAATGGTGTGGGATGAATCACGAGGGGTTCGCGCGGGCAGGCTTAAAGTTGCGGCGAGACCGCCGCAATCGTCACTGTTTCGACGGTCTCGGCCACCGGGTACTTGCGCGATCCGCCGCGTCCGTGTGGACTACGCCCAATGCTGCGCGTACGCGCGCCGCCGAAGACATTCACCGATACATGAGCAGGAGGCACCCCGTGAGCGCGACCGCGGACCACGCGGAGACCAGTCTGGTTTCCAGGCTGGGTTTCGAGTCCGAACAGGTGGTCCAGGAGATCGGCTACGACGACGACGTCGATCAGGAATTCCGTGAGGCCATCGAGGACCACATCGGGGGTGATCTCGTCGACGAGGAGTACGACGACGTCGCCGATGCGGTGCTGCTCTGGTTCCGGGACGAAGACGGCGATCTGACGGACACGCTGGTCGACTCCATCAACTTGGTGGAGGACGGCGCACTGATCCTGCTGCTGACCCCCAAGACCGGTCGTCCCGGTTACGTCGAGGCCAGCGACATCAGCGAGGCCGCCCAGACGGCGGGCCTGGCGCAGACCAAGAGCGTCAGCGTCGGCAAGGAATGGGCCGCCAGCAAGCTGGTCACCCCCAAGGCCGCCAAGTCCAAGCGCTAGCCACGCGCCCAGACAAGTGGAGGAACCCCGTCGGCCCCGGCCGGCGGGGTTTCTGCTGTTCCTACCCCCGGGCGCATACGGTCCTGTGGGGGCCTCGCCTAGGCTGGGCCTCACCCGAACGGCTCAATGAAGGGATACGAGAGATGGCGATCGAGGTCGGCACCAAGGCCCCGGACTTCGTACTGAAGGACAATCACGGAGCCACCGTGCGGCTCGCCGATTTCCGCGGCGAGAAGGCCGTGGTCCTGCTCTTCTACCCCTTCGCCTTCACCGGCGTCTGCACGGGTGAGCTGTGCGAGCTGCGCGACCAGCTGCCGCGGTTCCAGAACGAGGACGTACAGCTGCTGGCGGTCTCCAACGACTCCGTGCCGACCCTGCGCGTCTTCGGCGAGCAGGAGGGCCTGGAGTACCCGCTGCTGTCGGACTTCTGGCCGCACGGCGAGACCTCCCGCGCCTACGGCGTCTTCGACGAGGAGAAGGGCTGCGCGGTCCGCGGCACCTTCATCATCGACAAGGACGGCATCGTGCGCTGGACCGTCGTCAACGGGCTGCCCGACGCGCGTGACCTGAACGAGTACATCAAGGCGCTCGACAGCATCTGAGCCGCTATCGCACGTTTCCGTACGAAAACCCCGTACGGGCGGGAACCCGTCACTAGGATCGAAGCGTTGATCCGGTAGCAACCGCACGACGGGGCCCCGCCCCACACGAAACCAATGGAGGACCCGTGGGAGTCAGCCTCAGCAAGGGCGGCAACGTCTCGCTGACCAAGGCCGCGCCGAACCTGACGGCGGTCATCGTCGGTCTGGGCTGGGACGCTCGCACCACCACCGGCGTCGACTTCGACCTCGACGCCAGCGCGATCCTGACCAACGACCAGGGCAAGGTCGCCAGCGACGCCAACTTCGTGTTCTTCAACAACCTGAAGAGCCCCGACGGTTCGGTCGAACACACCGGTGACAACACCACCGGTGAGGGCGAGGGCGACGACGAGGCCATCAAGGTCAACCTCGCCGGCGTCCCGGCCGACGTCAACAAGATCGTCTTCCCGGTCTCGATCTACGAGGCCGAGGCCCGCCAGCAGAGCTTCGGTCAGGTCCGCAACGCGTACATCCGCGTCGTGAACCAGGCCGACAACACCGAGCTCGCCCGCTACGACCTCTCCGAGGACGCCTCGACCGAGACCGCCATGGTCTTCGGCGAGCTGTACCGCAACGGCGCGGAGTGGAAGTTCCGTGCCATCGGCCAGGGCTACGCCTCGGGCCTGCGCGGCATCGCGCAGGACTTCGGCGTCAACGTCTGAGACCGAGCGTGAGCCCGGGCCCGAGGGGGGCCGGGTCCGAGGGGCAAGAGCAGGTCACCGTCCGGCGCCGTGCACAGTCGTGTACGGCGCCGGATGTTCTTCATCGGCGTACCGTCGCCGGCACATCTCCGGGGAGGACCACATCATGGGCGTCACACTCGCCAAGGGGGGCAATGTCTCCCTCTCCAAGGCCGCACCGAACCTGACCCGGCTGCTGGTCGGCCTCGGCTGGGACGCGCGCTCGACCACGGGCGCGGACTTCGACCTCGACGCCAGCGCCCTGCTCTGCGCGGGCGGCCGGGTGCTCGGTGACGAGTACTTCGTCTTCTACAACAACCTGAAGAGCCCCGAGGGCTCCGTCGAACACACGGGGGACAATCTCACCGGTGAGGGTGAGGGCGACGACGAGTCGGTGCTGATCGACCTCACCAAGGTGCCGGCGGCCTGCGACAAGATCGTCTTCCCGGTCTCGATCCATGACGCCGATGCCCGCGGGCAGTCGTTCGGCCAGGTCACCAATGCCTTCATCCGCGTCGTGAACCAGGCGGACGGCCAGGAGTTGGCGCGCTACGACCTTTCGGAAGACGCCTCCAGCGAGACCGCGATGATCTTCGGAGAGGTCTACCGCTACGGCGCCGAATGGAAGTTCAGGGCGGTGGGGCAGGGGTACGCGTCGGGCCTGCGGGGCATCGCTCTAGACTTCGGGGTCAACGTTTCGTAAAGCCGTACAAGACGATGGGGTGCCCGTGGTTCTGAAAACCTTCGGCTGGTCGTTCGCGATTACCGCGCTCGGCCTGGCCGCGGCGGTTCTCTACGGGGGGTGGAAAGCGTTCGGGATCGTCGCGATCCTGTCCATCCTGGAGATCTCGCTGTCCTTCGACAACGCGGTGGTCAACGCCGGGATCCTGAAGAAGATGAATGCCTTCTGGCAGAAGATCTTCTTGACCATCGGCGTCCTCATCGCCGTGTTCGGCATGCGCCTGGTCTTCCCGGTCGTGATCGTGGCGATCACCGCGAGCATCGGCCCCTTCGAGGCCGTCGACCTCGCGATGACCGACAAGGACCGCTACCAGCAGCTCGTGACGGACGCACACCCGTCCATCGCGGCCTTCGGTGGCATGTTCCTGCTGATGATCTTCCTCGACTTCATCTTCGAGGACCGCGACATCAAGTGGCTCGCCTGGCTGGAGCGTCCCCTCGCCAAGCTCGGCAAGATCGACATGCTGTCGGCCTGCATCGCGCTGATCGTCCTGCTGATCACGTCGTTCACCTTCGCCGCCCACGCCCACCAGCACGGCGGCCTGGAGGTCGACAAGGCGCAGACCGTACTGGTCTCCGGCATCGCCGGTCTGATCACCTACATGATCGTCGGCGGTCTCTCCGGCTACTTCGAGAACAAGCTCGAAGAGGAGGAAGAGGCCGAGCACGAGGCCGAGGAAGAGGCCAAGCGGACCGGCAAGAGCGTCTCGGCGGTCGCCATGGCCGGCAAGGCCGCGTTCTTCATGTTCCTCTACCTGGAGGTCCTGGACGCGTCCTTCTCCTTCGACGGGGTCATCGGCGCCTTCGCGATCACCAACGACATCGTGCTGATGGCCCTCGGCCTCGGCATCGGTGCCATGTACGTCCGGTCGCTGACGGTCTACCTGGTCCGCCAGGGCACCCTCGACGACTACGTCTACCTGGAGCACGGCGCGCACTACGCCATCGGCGCGCTCGCCATCATCCTGCTCGTCACCATCCAGATCGAGATCCACGAGGTCATCACCGGCCTCGTCGGCGTGGTGCTGATCGCCTGGTCCTTCTGGTCCTCGGTCCGCCGCAACAAGCGACTGGCACTGCAGGAGTCCGCCGCCGAGGCATGATCGCGGCGGTAATGCGGAACGCTCAACTGCGGGGCGGCTCGGGGTACTCCCGCGCCGCCCCGTCCCGTACCGGGCCAGCCAGGGGGATGGACATGGGCTTCACCGATTTCTTCGACGGTCTCAGGGGCGCTCGCGCGTCGCAGTTCCAGTCGGGCAGCGCCTCGTCGAACGCGATAGAGCTGACGAAGCGCCATTCCACGGTCTCGCTCACCAAGCAGGGGGCGGTGCACGGGAACCTGCGCGTCAACCTGTCCTGGCGGATGCGCACCTCGGACTTCGGGGGGTCGTCCGGCGCCGGCGGACAGCGCCTGCGCCATCCGTTCAAGCTCTTCAAACCGGACATGGTGCAGGCGCACACCCAGGGCGTGGTCAACGTCGACCTGGACCTGGGCTGCCTGTACGAACTGACCGACGGCACCCGGGGGGTCGTACAGCCGCTCGGCAAGCTGCTCGGCGACATCAACGACCCGCCCTACGTCAAGCTCAGCGGCGACGACCGCTTCGGCTCGGCCTCGGGGGAGACCCTCTACGTCAACCTCGACCACGCGGACGAGATCAAGCGGCTCCTGGTCTTCGTCTACATCTACGACCAGACCCCGGCCTTCGACCGGACGCACGCCCTGGTCACCCTCTACCCGATCACCGGGCCGCGGATCGAGATCTCCCTCGACGAGCGGCAGCCGCAGGCACGTTCCTGTGCGGTGGTCTCGCTGGAGAAGGTCAAGGGAGAGCTCGTCGTGCGGCGCGAGGTCAAATTCGTCTACGGCTTCCAGGCCGAGCTGGACCGGCTGTACGGCTGGGGGCTCCAGTGGGGGCGGGGTTACAAAACGACCAAGGCGTGAGGTCCGCCCGCGGGCCTCAGCGGCGGAGGAACTGCGGCCCCTGGACGGGCAGCCGGAAGGACGGGTCGCCGACCGGCGCCGGCGACACGTGCTGCGGGTAGCCGTAGGCGGGCTCCGCGGCGGGCGGGGCCTGGGTGGGGCCCACCGGGGGCACCGTCGGCGCCGTGGCGGGCGTCTGCGGCCGCATCGCGGCGGTCCGGTCCCCCTGGCCGGTCGGCGCGGCCTCCGCCTCCCCCGCGCCGTCGTCCACCGAGATCCCGTGATCGGTGGCCAGTCCCACGAGGCCGTTGGAGTACCCCTCGCCCAGGGCGCGGAACTTCCACCCGTCGCCCCGGCGGTAGACCTCCCCGCACATCAGGGCCGTCTCCGCACCCGTCTCGGGCCGTACGTCGAAGTAGGCCAGCGGCTCGGCGCCCCCGCTCACCGTGGCGTCGTAGAGCAGGATCCGCAGGTCCCCGACGCGCTGGAAGGGCACGTCCTCGGCCGAGACGACCACCAGCACCCGGTCCACCCAGGCGGGCACCGAGACCAGGTCCATCTGGACGGCGTCGGTGATCGCGTCGCCGACCCGCTTCTTGCCCAGCCGCCAGACCGCGCCGGAGGGGTGCCGGGGCTGGTTGTAGAAGACGAAGTCCTCGTCGGAACGCACACGGCCGTCCGTCCCCACGAGCAGCGCCGAGGCGTCCACGTCCGGCACCTCGGGTCCACCGGTCCAGCGCAGCACCGCCCGGACCGCAGCGGCGGTCACCGGGACGTTGGAGCCCTTCTGCATCGCGTGCGTCATGCCGGTCATCCTGCCCTCCCGGGGCGGGCCGGGACAATGCGGGCCCCCTGGAGTGTCGTGCGCGGCCCTTGTGAGTGGTCGCCGAGCTGTGCATGGTGCAAGAGGGTTACCCGAACTTCATGTGCTTGAGGAACTCTTGGAACTCATTCGTACGTACTATTACCGGCCATGCCACTGGGGCCGCCGAGGCAGTACGGGGGAAGCACATGCGTCATTTCGGGCACATATCGCCCACCGTCCGTGAGGGCCTCTTCCATCAGGAGCCGGTCGAGTTCACCGCCGACTCGCCCGCCCGTACCCTCGCGGCGGCGCTGGGAGCCACCCTCTACAGCCCCGCCACCCGACCCCACCTCGCGGCCGACGTGGCCAAGCAGGCGGACCGCGGAGTCGTCTCCATGGTCCTCTGCCTGGAGGATTCCATCAGCGACGCCGATGTGGCGGGGGCCGAGGAGAACCTCATCCGGCAGTTCGCGGAGATCGACGCGAGTGCGCAGGAGCCCCCGCTGCTCTTCATCCGGATCCGTGAGCCCGAACAGATATCCGATCTCGTGCGGCGCCTCGGCCGGTCGGCACGCCGATTGGCCGGATTCGTACTGCCGAAATTCACGGAGAGTCGCGGAACCGCCTTCCTCGACGCCGTGCGGGAGGCCCAGGAGGACGGCGGGCGCCACCTCTACGCCATGCCCGTCCTGGAGACCCCCGACCTGCTCCACCTGGAAACCCGGGTGGAGGCCCTCGCGGGCATCTCGCGCACGGTCAACGCCCACCGCGACCAGGTGCTCGCCCTGCGGCTGGGCGTGACCGACTTCTGCTCGGCCTACGGGCTGCGCCGCACCCCCGACATGACCGCCTACGACGTCCAGATCGTCGCGGGCGTGATCGCCGACGTGGTCAACGTCCTGAGCCGGGCCGACGGCACCGGTTTCACCGTCACCGGCCCGGTCTGGGAGTACTTCCGCAGCCAGCAGCGCCTCTTCAAGCCCCAGCTGCGCCGCAGCCCCTTCCTGGAAGAGGGCGTCGAGGAGCTGCGCACCGCGCTCATCGAGCACGACCTGGACGGCCTGCTCCGCGAGATCGAACTCGACCGGGCGAACGGCCTGCTCGGCAAGACCTGCATCCATCCCGCGCACGTCACTCCCGTGCACGCGCTGTCGGTGGTCTCCCACGAGGAGTTCAGCGACGCCCAGGACATCCTGCGCCCCGAGCGCGGTGGTGGTGGAGTGATGAGGTCGGCTTATACGAACAAAATGAACGAAGTGAAGCCCCACCGGGCCTGGGCCGAGCGCACCATGCTGCGCGCGGAGGTCTTCGGTGTGGCCAAGGAGGAGGTCGGCTTCGTCGATCTCCTCACCGCCGGACTCAGGGTCTGAACCGGGGTCCGGCCGGTGTCGACGACGAGGAAGGGCAAGAAGATCGAAGCGGTGTGGTCGGGAGCAGGAGTGCCGTCGGGAGCGCAGGAGCCGCCGGGAACCGCCGTGTGGTCGGGGACCTGGGTCGCGGACCGGCTGGGCGTCGCCCTGGAGGAGGCGCAGGCCCCGGCCGGCCCCGACGCCCCGGACGCCCCGGCTCCGGGGCCCCGGCTCGACGAGCTGCTCGGGCTGGCGCTGCGCCGCAACCCCAAGCGGGCGCACCTGCTCGTGTCCCAGGTGCTCGGCAAGCACGTCCCGCGCTCCCCTGCGGTCGTCCACGGCGCCGGCTACGGGCTGGGGCTGCGGGTGCGCGAGCTGCTGGGTGACGCCGCCGCCTCCGCCGTGGTGCTCGGGTACGCCGAGACCGCGACCGGGCTCGGCCACAGCGTCGCCGACGGCCTCGGCGCGGCCCCCTACCTGCACTCCACCCGCCGCCCGGTGCGGGGCGTCGCGCCCGCCGGGGGGTTCGAGGAAGCCCACTCGCACGCCACCTCGCACCTGCTGCTGCCGCAGGACCCGGAGCTGCTGGCGGGCACCGGTCCCCTGGTGCTGGTCGACGACGAGTTCTCCACCGGCAACACCGTCCTGAACACCATCCGCGACCTGCACGAACGCCACCCCCGCGGCCACTACGTCGTGGTCGCCCTGGTGGACATGCGCTCGGCCGCCGACCGCGCCCGGCTCACCGCCTTCGCGGAAGGGCTCGGCGCCCGGGTGGACCTGATCGCCCTGGCGAGCGGCACCGTACGGCTCCCGGAAGGGGTCCTGGAGCGGGGCACGCGGCTGGTCGAGGAGTACGAGTCCCGCACGGCCGACGCGGCCCCGGCGGCCCCCGCGGCCGCCGTCGCCCCCGTGGACCGGATCCGCCTCGACTGGCCCGCCGGGCTCCCCGACGGGGGGCGGCACGGTTTCACTCCCGCCCACCGGGCCCGGCTGGAGGCGGCCCTGCCCGCCCTCGGGGCGCAGCTCGCCCGCGCCCTGGGCGAGGGCCCCGGTCGGGGTTCGGGTCGGGGTCCGGGGCGGGTGCTCGTACTCGGCAACGAAGAGCTGATGTACGCCCCGCTGCGGCTCGCCCTGGCCCTGGAGGAGAGCGGCGCCGCCGCCGAGGTGCGCTTCTCCACCACCACCCGCTCGCCCGTCCTGGCCGTCGACGACCCCGGCTACGCGATCCGCACCCGGCTGGTCTTCCCCGCCCACGACGACCCGGCCGACGGGCCCGGCGAGCGCTACGCCTACAACGTCGCCGCCGGCTCCGCCGGAGCGCGCTTCGACACCGTGGTCGTGGTCGTGGACTCGGTCGGCGACACCCCGGCCCTGCACGCCCCGGACGGCCTCCTGGCCCGCCTCGCCCCGCACACCGACCGGGTCGCGCTGGTCGTCGTACCGTCCTACGTGCCCGTACCGGCCCCCATGGCCGCCGCGGCGCCCGTCCCCGTACCCGACGACCGGCGGGAGCCGATCATGCTGCCCGAGCCCCTGCGCGGACCCGCCTTCTCCTCCTACCCCGCCGCGGACGTCGGCTGGCTGCTCCAGGACCTCTCGGACCTGGAGCTGGAGGCGCCCACCGAGGAGCGCGAGGAAGCCATCCAGGCGGGCGGCGCGCACTACGCCGAGTCCCTGCCCGTCGAGTACCAGCCCAGCCCGCAGTACCAGGAGCTGTACCGGAGCGCGCTGACCGCCTCCGCCGCCCGCATCGCGCGCGCGGTCGGCACGGTCACCGAGACGGTCCTCGCCGAGCGGTCCCCGCGCCCCGTGCTGGTCTCGCTGGCCCGCGCGGGCACCCCGGTCGGGGTCCTCATGCGCCGCTGGGCGCAGCACCGGCACGGCCTGGACCTGCCGCACTACGCCGTCTCCATCGTGCGCGGCCGGGGCATCGACGCCAACGCCCTGCGCTGGCTGGCCGCCCACCACGACCCGGCCGACGTCGTCTTCGTCGACGGCTGGACCGGCAAGGGCGCCATCACCCGCGAACTCAAGGCCGCCCTCGACGCCCACCGCGAGGAGACGGGCGGTCCCGGCTTCGACCCGGAGATCGTCGTCCTCGCCGACCCCGGCGGCTGCGTGTCGACGTACGGCACCCGCGAGGACTTCCTGATCCCCTCCGCCTGCCTCAACTCGACCGTCTCCGGGCTCATATCCCGGACCGTGCTGCGCTCCGACCTGGTCGGCCCGGACGACTTCCACGGCGCGAAGTTCTACCGCGAGCTGGCCGGGGCCGACGTCTCCGTCGACTTCGTCGACACCGTCGCCGCCCGCTTCGACGAGGTCGCCGACGCGGTCGACGCCGAGGTCAAGGAGCTGCTGGCCGCGGACCGTTCGCCGACCTGGGAGGGCTGGGCGGCGGTGGAACGCATCAGCGAGGAGTACGGCATCCACGACGTGAACCTGGTCAAGCCGGGCGTCGGCGAGACCACCCGGGTGCTGCTGCGCCGCGTGCCGTGGAAGATCCTGGCCCGGCGCGGCGCCGGAGCCGACCTCGACCACGTGCGCCTGCTGGCCGAGCAGCGCGGGGTACCGGTCGAAGAGGCCGACGGGCTCCCCTACACCTGCGTAGGACTCATCCATCCCCGCTTCACACGTGGCGCCACGGGCGCCGACGGAAAGGCCGTGTCCTCCAAGTGACCGTTCTGGTAGCCAGTGACCTCGACCGTACGCTCATCTACTCGGCGGCCGCCCTCGGGCTGACCATGCCGGACCCGGTGGCCCCCCGGCTGCTGTGCGTGGAGGTGCACGAGAGCCGTCCGCTGTCCTTCATGACGGAGACGGCCGCCGCGCTGCTCACCGAACTCACCGCCGACTCCCGCGTGGTGTTCGTCCCGACCACCACGCGCACGCGCAAGCAGTACCAGCGCATCCGCTTCCCCGGACGGCCCGCGCCCTACGCGATCTGCGCCAACGGCGGGCAGCTGCTGGTGGACGGGGCGCCCGACCGCGACTGGCGGCGCCAGGTCGGCAAGCGGCTCGCGCAGGAGTGCGCGCCGCTGGAAGAGGTGCACGGGCACCTGCTGGACACCGCCGATCCGCTGTGGCTGCGCAAGGCCCGGGTCGCGGAGGACCTCTTCGCCTACCTGGTGGTGGAGCGGGACCTGGTGCCCGAGGAGTGGTTGAAGGCGCTGACCGAGTGGGCGCAGACGCGCGGCTGGACCGTCTCGCTCCAGGGCCGCAAGATCTACGCCGTCCCGCGCCCGCTGACCAAGAGCGCGGCGATGCGGGAGGTGGCCCGGCGCACCGGCGCCGCGCACACGCTGGCCGCCGGGGACTCGCTGCTGGACGCGGACCTGCTGGAAGCGGCCGACGAGGGGTGGCGGCCGGGCCACGGCGAGCTGGCCGAGGCGCAGTGGCACGCCCCGCACGTGCGCGCGCTGACCACCAAGGGAGTCGTGGCGGGTGAGGAGATTGTCCGTCAGTTCGGCCGCGCGGTGGGCAGACTGAGCGCATGAGCAAAGGCAACAGCACCAAGATGACCGATGAGTTGTACGCGTACGTGCTCGCCCACAACCCGCCGCTGGACGAGGTCCAGCGCGGGCTGGTCGTCACCACGGCCGAGAAGTTCCCGGACGATGCCGGAATGCAGTCGGCCGAGGAGCAGGGGCCGCTGCTGGCCTTCCTCGTCCGGCTGACCGGTGCCCGTCACATCGTGGAGGTCGGCACCTTCACCGGCTTCTCGTCGCTGTCGATGGCCCAGGCGCTGCCCGCGGACGGCCGGCTGATCGCCTGCGACGTCTCCGAGGAGTGGACGGCGTACGGGCGCGAGGCCTGGGCCGCCGCCGGGGTCGCGGACCGCGTCGAGCTGCGGATCGGGCCCGCCCTGGACACGCTGCGGGCGATGCCGTTCGAGGAGCACATCGACCTCGCGTACCTCGACGCCGACAAGCAGAGCCAGATCTCCTACTGGGAGGAGCTGGTCCCGAGGCTGCGTCCGGGCGGCCTGATCGTCACCGACAACACCCTCTTCCACGGCACGGTGCTGGACGAGCACGCGACCGGCTCGGCGGCCGGGGTCCGCGCCTTCAACGAGCACGTGGTGGCGGACAAGCGGATGGAGTCCGTGATGCTCGGCATCTCGGACGGCCTGACGCTGTCGCGCAAGCGGGCCTGACGGCGGGCGGCGGGCGGCGGGCGGCGGTCCGGGCTCCGGTCGCCCGCCCGCCCGTCGGAGGCGTCGCTCAGCCGCAGCCTCCGCCGCCGCAGCAACCGCCTCCGCCCCCGCCTCCCGCGCGTACGGGCGCGGGGGCGGAGCTGGTGCCGCCCACGGCGACGGCCGACAGCAGCTTGACGGTGTCGCCGTGTCCGGCGGGGCAGCTCGCGGGCGCGGCGGACTCGGCCATGGGCCGGCTGACCTCGAAGACGTCCTCGCAGGTCCGGCAGCGGTACTCGTAACGGGGCATGCGCACAGGCTAAGCGCTCCGGGGCGCCCTCGGGGAGACCGGGCCGAAGGCCCGCGCCCGGTCCTCCCTGGCCGCCTGCTCGGGGTGGCGGGCGCGCCAGTACGGATTGTCGTGCGGCAGGGCGCTGCCCACCCGCCCGTACATCCCGAACCACATCAGCATCACGCCGACGACGAAGCTGAAGAGCACGTTCTGGATCCGGAAGGCCAGGAAGTTCAGGCCGGTGTCCAGCAGCGCGAGATTGACGAACCCGCTCGCGATGAACAGCAGGCCCAGCGTGATGTTGAGGGTGGAGGCGAAGCTGCCGCCGATCACCATCCCGAGCACGAGCAGCGCGCCGATGCAGATCGACAGGACGCTCAGCGTGCCGTTGGTGTTCAGGGCGAGCACCGTGTCACCACGGGTGCCGAAGAACCCGATCCGGTTGATGAGCCCCAGGATCCCGAAGACGATCAGCAGCAGCCCGGTCAGCCCGGCGCCGACCCGGTAGACCTTGCTGAGCTTGTGGTCGGCGGGCAGGTGCTCGTCCAGCTGGGCGTTGACGGGATTGAGCAGCCGGCGCGCCAGCCCGGGGGAGCCCTGCGGAGCGTGGGTCGCGTAGGGCTCGTGGGCCACGTACGGCGCGTAGTGCTCGTGCGCCTCGTGGCACCCGTAGAGCGCATGGGCCGCGTAGGACTCAGGCGGACCGGGGGGCGCGGGGGATGCGGGGGACATGGGGGATGTGGGGGACATGGGGGCTGTGGGAGACGCAGGGGTCGCCTGAGACCTGCTGCGGGGCCTGCGGAAAGGGTGGGCGGCCATGACGGCCTCCTCTGCTCCGGCTTTGCTCCGTTGCGGCACCTCCAGCATCCGCCGATGCCCGCCGCCGGACAACCGGGACCTCAGGCCGTGCCGCGCCGCCCCCGCATCTCCAGGACGACCCCGGCCACGGACGCCCGGACGCCCTCCATCTCCTGGAGGAAGTGCCAGTAGTCGGGATGCCGCCCCTCCAGAGCGGCCAGCGCCCGCTCCACCCGCGCCACCGCCTCGTCCAGCGGCCGCGCGTGCCGCGGATCGGGCACGCTGCGCCCCTCCATCGCCAGCCGCTGCGCGTCCCGGATCGCGAACCGGGTCCGCTGGACCTCGCCCTCCGGATCCTTGGCCACCGCCTCCAGCCGGGTCAGCCGGTCCTGGGCGGTCGACACGGCCTCGTCCACCGCGTCGAACAGCTCGCGGACGGTGGCGATCAGCTCGCTGGCGTCCTCCCAGCGCTGCTCCTGCCGGGCCTGTCCCGCCTCCGTCAGCCGCTGCTCCGCCTGCCGTACGGAGGCCAGCGCCTGCTCCGGCACGTGCTGCAGGTCCTGCCAGCAGTCGGCACTGAAGCGGCGCCGCAGCTCGCTCAGGACCGGATCCACCCGGTCCGCGCGGTTGCGCAACGCCTGCGCCCGCGTCCGCAAGCTCACCAGCCGGCGGTCCATCTCGGCAGCCCGCTCGGGCAGCCGCTCCGCCTCCGCCCGCACCGCCTCCGCGTCCCGCAGGATCCGGTCGGCGCGCTGCACCGTGGCGGGCACCCCGTGCTGCGCGGCGCCCTGGTTCAGCATGGTCAACTCCGGGCCGAGCGCCGCGAGCCGCGCGGCCAGATCGTCGGCGCGCAGGCCGCCGGCCCGTACGGCGTCCAGCGCGTTGGCCGCCGCGAGCAGCGCGGCCTTGGCCCGCTCCCGGGCGGGCGCGACCCGCGCCAGCTGCGACTCGGCGTTGTCCAACAGCGGCCGCAGCCCCTGGTCGAACCGCTCCAGCTCGCCCTTGACCCGCACCAGCTCGTCCCGGGCCCGCTCCAGCTCCCGCTTGGCGCGCGCGGCCACGGCCCCGTCGAGGTCGTCCCGGTCGAGGTCGTGCGCGTCGACGGCCTCGATGTAGACCTGACTGACTTCGTCGATCCGCCGGCCCAGCTCCGCGAACCCCTCGACGGCCCGCCGACCGGCGGGAGACCCGTCCGCGGCCGTGATCGTCTCTATCGAGATCCGCAGATCCCGCTGAGCGGTGTCCAGCTCGTAGAACGCGGCGGCGGCCGCGTCCTTGGCGGCCTGCGCCTCCGCCCGCCGGCTCTCGTCCCGCCCACCGAACCACCGCCGGGAAGCCGTCGTCACAATCCCTCTCCCGTACCGCGTCCACCATGCCCTCGCCCATTCTCCCCCACGGGATCGCGTTTGCGTCCGGGGTCCGCCCGCCATGTAGGCTGTCCACTCATCCACGGGTGCGTAGCTCAGGGGTAGAGCGCTGCTCTTACAAAGCAGATGTCGGCGGTTCGAAACCGTCCGCGCCCACCATGTTTGACCAGGTGTTTTCTTTCAATCGGGCCTTTGGGGACCTCCCCAGAGGCCCGATTTGTCTCTAGCGGGGGACAAACGGGGGACAAGCCTGATCGTGAGTCGTTCCACCTGAATCCAGGGATGAACCGAACCGTGCGGGGCCTGGCCCACTTCCTCCGCAGCGATACCCCGGGGCCGCTTTCTGTCCCCCGCGATCGGTGATCTTCCGGCTTTGGGCTACGGCCGAGCCTGCCGGCCAGCGGTAACGCGAAGTCTTGACTACCGCTCGGGATTCGCAGTGCCCGACTAATCAGACAGGTTCATGCGCTGGAGGCGTACGTCCCACGTGCACTCGCGGTAGAGCCGGTTCAGGTCGTGGGCCGCGTTTTCGTCGTCGGCGTTGCAGGGCTCGGCTCCCGCGGGCCCCTCCCGGTAGTAGAAGCCGTACTCCTCGCACTCCTCTTCGCCGGGCCAGCGTCCGGACCACAGGGTGAGGCAGCTGGTGCCGGGGTGGGTGCAGCCGCTGCGCTGGCGCCCGGTGAGGGCGCATCGCGCGACGGTGCAGATGTTGGTGTGGAGGCGGCCGGGGAGGACGTGGCACTTCGGGCAGGTGTCGCTCTGGGGGCTGGTGAGGGGTTCGGGGGCGGGGTCGAGCTGGAGCCGGCCGAGCCAGAGTGCTTGGAGGTGCGTGTCGAGTTCGTGGCCGTCGGCGATGGAGTGGATGCCGAGGGTGCGGTGGAGGAGTTCGCGGAGGTGGATGGCGGGGAGCTGGCTGAGGGCCCAGTGAAGGGTGAGGCTTCCGTCCTTGTGGCGGGTGATCCAGCGGGTGCGGGCTCGCCAGGAGACCTTGAGCTCGATGTCGGGATTCGTGGTGAGTTGCGTGATGCGGCTGCCGTGGTTTTTCAGCCAATCTCGGGTTTCGTCGGCGTAGAGGTTGATGAGGGTTCGTCGTGCATCGTCCTCGTTTGTGGTGGCGTGCTGGCGGAGGTCGAGGGTCGGCCCGAGGTCGGGGTGGGTGTAGGCGGTGGCGGCGCTGGCGCCGGGCCCTTCGCGGGTGATGCGCAGGGTGTGGGGGCGGCCGAAGAGCGGGAAGGTTTCGCCGTTCTTGATGGTCTTGGTCGGGTTGTCGGGTGCGGTCTCGCAGAAGTGGGTGAGCTGGCGGTAGATCCAGCGGCGTCGGCGGTTGACGAGGTCGTGGGCTTCTTCGTCGGTGGTGGTTTCGGGGCCTCGGACGATGATGTTGCCGGTGCTGGCTATGTCGAGTTCGAGGGTGGTGCGGTTGCTGGTTCGGATGGTGACGGTGACGCCGTTGATGTTGATGGTGCGTTCTTTCAAATAGGTCATTGCGTGTGCTCCGGGGTGGTGGGTTTTGGTGGGGGTTTGTGGTGGTGCCCCCTCTCGCGTATATCTAAATTCTACTATGCATGAGAGGGGGGTCAACTGGGCTTGAGAAACGGCGTTTCCCTAGACCTCCCTCGCTGTGGCCTCCGCTTCGGCGAGACGTACACGCGCCGCCTTGAGTGCGCGCCGGGTCTCCGAGAGCTTGGCCGCCTGCCGAATCTCACGGTCGCGGAGTCTGGCCACCTGCCTCTCGCAGTACGCCAGGTGCTCCGCGTCGATGACGGCGCCCGGCCTGTGCGCGGAGGGCGCTCTCCGCGGGGTGACCGTCGTGGAGCGCAGGCGCGCGAACGTCATGAACTCGGCCTTCGAGACGTACTTCGTGCGATGGGTGTGCGGCCCTGTCTCCAGGACGAGGCGGGGGAAGCCGGGGTGGCGGGCCGCCCAGTTGCTGACAGCCGACCGGGTCACTCCGGCGAGCTTGGCGCCGGCCGCGAGGTGGATGAGTTCCTTCTCCCTGCCCTGGAATTCGGGCCGGTGCCAGATCGCGGGCGTGGTCGTGGTGCTGATGTCCGTCGGGTTCTCGTTCATGGTCTGCCTCCAGATGTGCGCCCGGGGGGGGGGGGGGGGGGGGGGGGGGGGGGGGGGGGGGGGGGGGGGGGGGGGGGTTTTTTTTTTTTTTTTTTTTTTTTTTTTTTTTCTCCCCCCTCCCCTCCTGGGTCCGAAAGG
>NZ_JBVHUE010000006.1:120829-296493 GCF_055565515.1 Streptomyces sp. NPDC028419
TAAAGGGTGCTCGTGTTGTTGTGCTTCCCCCCCCCCCCTCCCCCCCCCCCCCTCTCCCCCCCCCCCCCCCCCCCCCCCCCCCCCCCCCCCCCCCCCCCCCCCCCGGGAAGGGGAGTGGGAGCTACTTGGTCTTCTTCTGCTTGGGCTTGTGCTTCTTGATGCCCTCCGCCAGGATCTCGGCCTCGACCTCGCTCAGCTTGTAGCCCTGCTCCTTGAGGAACGAGAGCCAGGTCACCGTGTCCTGGTCGATGTGGCGCCACGCTCCGTCGTGCATGACCTCGCTCTCGAACATGGCGGCCACCTGGGCCAGCAGCAGGCGCCAGCGTCGCGTCTTGGCGGTGGTGGCGATCACCGGCTCGAACGGCTTGGTCACGCGCTCCCAGTGGGTGAGGCCCTCGTTCGGGTCCTTCATGCCGAGGAAGGAGCTGATCAGGTCCGTCTTCGGGCGGGATGCTGCGCGTCCGTAGCTGCTGGAGGTGCCGGTGATCGTGGACAGGATCAGCACCCACGTCGCGTCGTTCGCCTCACCGCCGGCCGCGCACAGCTGGGTGATGTACTCGCGGCGAACCTCGCGGGCGGTCCGCCACGCCTTGTTGTAGCGCCGCACCTGGCGCACGGCTTCCAACTCCTCGGGCGTCGACTTGGGGGCCTTGGCTGCGGCGCTCTTGCTGTCGGTGAGTTCGTGGTCGTACCTCTTCCAGTCGGTGCACAGCCACTCGACCTCGGTGTCTCCGGGGATCAGGCTGACCGCGTGACCCGGGCACTCCTGGTGCAGCTCGACCGTCATGGGGTTGCCGATGTCGCTGACGAGGTCGCTGAGGCTGCGCGAGGTGCCGTGCTCGCGGTGCGCGCTCCAGGCGACGACCGGGATGTCCTTGGCCTTGAGGTCGGCTATGAGGCGGGCCCGCTCCGCCTCGTCCTTCTGCTTCTGACGGAGCTCGGCAAGGGCGTGCGCCCAGTGGCCGCGCGAGGAGTCGCCTTCCTCCGAGTCCTTCGCCTTGGCGCGCTTGAGGATGGTCAGGGCCCCGCCGAGCGTCTCGACGGAGTGGTAGTCGGCCATCTCCACCAGGTCGAAGGCGGCGGCATTGGCTTCACGCAGTGCCCGGTCGCTGAGCTTGGCTGCCTGCGGGGCGGCGGCGACCTCCTCGGGCTTGATGCCCAGGGCGCGGGCGGCGCGCTTCTTGCGCAGCTTGCCGACGGGCATGAGCGACAGCTGCTCTGCGGCGTCCAGGACGTCGAGGGCGGTGGCTTGGCGGCGGTGGACGTTCTCGATGACGGACAGGGCCAGGGCCTCGTCGTCCACGTCGCGCAGGTCGTCGCGGACGATGGCCGGCACGAGGCGGATCTGCTGGCCCGCTTCGATGGCTCGTTCGGCGGCGATGATCGCGGCCTTCATGCGGCGCTGGCCGAAGACGACTCCGAGGGCGCCGTCCTGGGCCCCGGTCTGCGGGCGCAGCAGCAGCGGGGCGTTGACGCCGAACTCCATGACGGAGTCGATGAGGGCCTGGTCGGGTTCGGTGCCGTTGTCGTCCTCGCCCCGGGTCTTGCGGTGGTTGAACGGGTCGATGACCAGTTCGCGGGGGTCGTACCAGCCGAAGCGGCCTTCGTAGGCGGCGATGCCGGTCGTGGTGGTGCCGGTGGGCTCGATCGCGGTAGCGGTCATGTGAGAGGTCCTTTACGGGTTGGGGGTGCGGGCGGGGTCGCCGCCCGCACCGAAGGGGCTCGTCAGGCGGCGGCGGGGGTCTTGCGGGTCGCGGCGCGCTTGGGGGCCGTACTGGTCTTGGTGGTGCGGCGCGGGGTGTCGGTCTTCTTCGCGAGGGTCACCGGCTTCGCCCTGGCCGCGGGGGTCTCCTTCGCCGGGGACTTCGCGGCGGACGGGGCGGGCGGGGCGGGCGGTGCGACGGTAGCGGCGGGAGGGCTGACCGGCTCGGCGGGCTCGCTGCCGGCGGGGGAGTCCGGAGACGACTCACCTTCGGCCGAGGGCTGTGTGCTGGTCGCGTCCTTCGGCGGCCAACGGGTGCCGCTCTGCTGGAGCTTGGGGCGATGGCCGTTGACGGCGGGCAGGAGGCGTTCCTCGATGGCCTTGACGAGGGTGTCACTGGTGGCCTCGGTGTCGCTGAACACGACTCCGGCGTTGTAGGTGGGCTGGCCTTCCATGCGCAGGGAGGTCTGGGCACCGACGCCGTCCCACAGGCGCCGGACGGTGATGGTGTGGCCGTCAGCGTGCCCGAAGTTGATGGTGTGGGCGTCGGCGGTGTCGTCGAACTTCGTCCAGGGCTCGCCGAGCCTGGCGGCGATGAGGTCGCCCACGATGTAGAGGTCGACGAGGGACAGGCGCGGTGCGGTGTCGGTGCTCATGTGGTGCTCTCCAAGAGGTGGTTGGTCAGCGGTTCTGGCAGGCGGCGCGGATCACGGCGGCGGCGTCGGTGGGTAGGCCGGTGAGGTCTCCGGAGGCGGTGTAGCCGACGAAGACGACCTCACCCTCGATCAAGTGCGGAAGGGGGGCGGCGAGTTCGTGTACGGCTCGGGCGGCGTGCAGGTTGGGGGCCTGCCAGGAGCGGTGGGCGCGGGCCATGATCACGATGTCGGGGTCGGTGGGCTGCCGGATGAAGTCGACGGCCTGGATGTTGTCGAGGAGGGCGCGGCCGATGATCCGGATCTGCTGGCTGCGCACGGTGCCGATGTCGAGCTCGCGGATGTTGCCGTTGAGGTCGACGCGCAGTGCGATCTCCGGGTCGGTCACGGTGTGTTCCCTTCGTGGTGGCTGAGGGCTTCCCCCTCAGCTCATATCTAAATTCTACTATGCATAAGGGGGGTGTCAATCAGATCACCGCAGGTCAGGTAGGGGGTGGCTAGGTCATGCACCACCCGGAATCGCAGCCGACATCGAGCGGCAGCTCATCCTGCGCGGCCGATACGGCCTCCGCCAGCGGTCGACCGGTGCGCGTCAGGTACACCGGATCCCGATCCAGCGCGGCCCGCCGGGCGATCAGCGTCTCCTCCAGCTCACACGCCCGCTCGAAGAGGACCGGCCGATCCCGGAGCAGCTCCGACCAGCCCGCCCTCGACTTCAGCGGACAGAACCAGCACGCCGACTTGGACGGCACTTCAAGCCCCTCGTCCGCGATGACCGACAGGCAGTCCGCCCGCCGCATCTTCAAGTCCAGCAGCGGATAGGTCACCTGCTCGTACGGCTCGACGTGCCGGTTCGAAGCCCGGCCGATCTCGTCCAGGGAGATCCCGATCCCCACCTCGGCGGGCGTGCTGGGGCCGGCGCCGTGCGCGCGGAGCCACCTCCCCGTCACCGTGATCTTGAAGTCCTTCGTGCACGAGCGTGTGCCCGGAGCGCCGTTCGACATCCGGACCGGGATGGGCAGGGACCGCGATCCGGGCCGCATCAGTCGCCCCCACAGCGTCTCGCGGCGGCCGGAGCGCGTGACCCGGTCCAGGATGTGCAGGTCGAGGCCGTTCGCGCGGGCGTACGGCGCGGCCACCCGCTCCACGTAGTCGAGCGTGCGCGGATCCTCCGAGTCGTCGCCCACGTTGGCGAAGAGGAACGTACGGTGCGGGATCTGACCGCGGGCCGCCAGGACCATCAGCCCCATGCTCTGGGCGCCTCCGCCGAAGCTGATCGCCTTCACGCCGCGACCTCTTCCAGGAGGCGCTGCGTCCGACGGATGGCCGCGATGATCTTCGCCTTGCCCAGCATCTCGTCCCGGCCGGCGATCACCGCCCGGGCGTGAGCCATGGCATCCTCGACGGCGCGCGCGTTGACCAGGGCGTCGTCACGCGCCACGGTCACCCGCATGCCCATGCCCCAGACGATCATGTTGACGGCCCCGCAGGCGGCGGCGATCCGGTCGATGTCGACCATCGACCACTGGAAGTCGGCGGGGTCGAAGCCGCGGCGGCGCAGCGCCTGTGCGGCCGCGCGAAGCAGGCCGCCGCTTCCGCCGGCCGGGTCGTGGATGTGCTGGCCCGCCTCAGGCTCCTTCGACTCCAGCCCCACCAGTGCGGTGACTTCGGCCAGGGTCTCGGCGATCGGCGGGGGCGTGTGGTATTCGCCCAGGCCCTGCCGGGCGCTGTTGCTGCGCAGCAGCATCATCACGTGCGACAGGACGTCGGTGTGCGACCGCTCGTACGGGTCGGGGTGTCCCGTCAGGTCGAGGATGCCCCCCTGCAGGGCGGCCTGCGTGACGCGCCGGACGGCGTAGATCCGGTCCTTGTCCGGCGCGCTCGCGTCGTTGAGCCACTCGTGCAGGATGCGGGCCCGGTCGATGAGGTCGGGCCGGTGTGCCCAGTGCTGCGCCCAGATGTGCCGGTACATCTCGATCAGCTCGGTCCCGTCCAGGCCGAGGATCTGTGCCTTAAGGCTGGGGCCGGTGGTGTCCTTCTGCCGTATGAGGGAGAGGGCGGCGACGAGTCCGATCGGTACGGCGATGTCCGACCCGCCGTGCGCCTGGTTCCAGGCGTCGGTGACCGCCTCGCCGAGGGCGAATGCCTTGGAGTGGAGGTCGTGCGTTCCGGTGGGCCTCGGCCTGTGGTCGGACCGGAGCGCCGCCGTCGCTGCGGGGGCTGCGGCGGGGGTGGGGCGCGGGGTTCGGGGCGACTTGGCCGTGAACGCCGGGGGAGCCGGAGCGGGGTCGGGCTCGGCGTTCGCGAAGAGGTCCAGTTGAAGGGACACGCGGCTACTCCTTGGTGAGGGGGTGCTGAAACGGGGAGACCCGCCCCGCCGGGGAGGCGGGGCGGGTCTGGAGTCGGAGGGTGGCCCCTCCAACTGATACCTGAATTCTACTATCTATGGGGTGGGGGTCAACCCTGCTCGGAATCGAGTTCGGTCAGGTCAGCCCTGGTCTATCCAGACCATGCCGTACGGCGTCTGCCGCAGCATCGACATCGCCGCACCGTGGATGTCCGCCTGCATCGCGACCCAGTTGACGGCGCCGGAAGCGTCGCGGTACGCCTCGACGTCCCACCGCTGCGGTGAGCCGTCGAGCGCGGCCATGATCTCCGGGAGGCCGTCACCGTGTCCGATCAGGCGCTCATGGAACTCCGCGTGCGCCTCCGCCAGGCGCTCCCTCCATGAGCCGTCGCGCAGCGGCCCCCCGGGGTCCGAGCTGGGGACCCAGCCTCGGAAGGGCGACACCGCGCCGACGTCCCGCAGGGCCGCCCAGGCGAGAGCCCTCTCCCGCGAGCGGAGGACCGGCACGTACGTCAGCTCGTACAGCCGCGCCAGCGGCCAGTCGTCGCCGAACGAGTTCGCGCTCGCGGCGTCGTGTGGCGCCGCAGCCTCCGACCGCGCCCAACCGCGGCCGCCCATGCGCCGAGCGGGCACGATGGTGCGCCACTCCAGCGTGGTGCCCGGCTTGCGGAAGCGGGCACGCCATACCCCCGCAGCCTGCGCAGAGGTCCGGCCGGCGCCGGTCACTGCCCAGCCTCCAGCAAGGCGACCCGCGCGTTGAATGCGGCCATCCACCGGCTGTACGCCGCCGGGTCGCAGATGCGCAGCTGCTCCACGAACATCACAGCCTTGGCGGCGTGGGTGCTGCGCTCCCGTGCCGTCACCGGCACGTGGACCACGTCGCCGTGGCGCCCCGAGGGCCAGGACGGGGCCTCGGCGTCGGGAATGGGCATGGCGACGTGCCAGTCCAGGTTGGCCTCCAGCATTCCGGTCGACTGGGAGGTGATCGGGTCCGCCTCCATGCCGTTGATGAGGTCCGGGTCGGCGGGCATCTCGAGGACGGGGCCGCCGACGCAGTTGTCTGGCATCTCCACCCATACGCGCTGGCCGTACTCGCCGTCCGGTGCGACGTCCAGGACGTGCCGGTTGTAGGCCACGAACGTGCTGTGGGCTGTGGACAGGTATAGGACGCCTACCCGGTCGCCCGTCTTGAAGGGGGTCATGTGCCGCTCTCGGTCTCGTGGGTCAGGTTCGGGGGAAAGTGGCCAGTGCGGCCCGGCCGCGCCGGGCCGTGGCGGGGCAGGCGCCAAGCAGTCGCTCCGCGAGGAGGAGGGCTTTCGCCTCGTCACCATCGCTGTGGGCGAGCAGCAGTTGGTGGGCTGCCGTGAAGAACTCCTGGGCGGTGACGGCGTGACGCGTTCGGCAGGGGCAGGAGCCGCGGGAGGTGGAGGCGAGAGCGTCCAGGAGGGGTGGGAAGTCGGCCTTCGGGGCGCACCCCGAGTGGCGGCCCGGCGGCTGCGCTCGCCGCAGGTGGCTGTAGAAGCGGACGCCCTGCCAGCCGCACAGCATGCAGGCCACGGGCCAGTTCACATCGGAGCCCGGGTAGCCCCGCAGGGGGGCCCATCCCAGGGTGTCGATCCGGGCGAGGGCCAGCGCGGCGGAGGTGACGTTGCGCGGGCTGGGCGGGAGTCCGAACAGGTAGGCATTCAGGTAGGGGTGGTCGGGCATGCATGTCTCCCTGGAGTGGGGCGGATGGAGGGCGGTGAGGGGGCGGTGGCTGTACCACCTACCCCCTCACCTCATACCTGAATTCTACTATGCATGGGGGTGGGGTCAAGCCATCTCAACCCGCCAGCACCCCCCTAGGCGGCGGGCTGGTCCAGGCCCACGAGCGTCCCCTCGGAGGGCTCCAGAACTGCTCGCTCCTCGACCACCGGGACCTCGTCGGCCACGGGAGCCTCGGGCTCCGACGCCCGGACGGGCTCGATGGCGGCGACCAGGCCGCTCCCCGGTCCGCCGCGCCAGCCTCCCCGGCACGCGAACCCCGCCTTGCCCAGCCGTGCGGCGACCTCCGACAGCAGCGACGCCGACCACACCGACTCGGTGAACTTCCCTCCGTCCGGCGCCTTGATCACCATCGCTGGGTGGTCCTTGTGCGGCTGGCTGCGCCCGTTGAGCCACGTCAGCTTGGCCTCGGTGGCGTCCCACCGGCATTCGACCTTGACCCGCTTCGGGACCCTCGGGTCGGTGCGCGGCTTCGGCGCGGCCTTCTTCGCCGCCGCCTGGGCCTCGCGGATGGCCTCGGCCGGCGCGGCCTCGGAGGCTTCACGGGCCGCCTTGGTGCCGGGCACCTTGCCGTCGGCGAGGAATACGCGCATCGCCTCCTCGGGGCATCGCGCCCGGACCTGCGTGTAGTCCACGGTGTGCGTACCGATCCGGCCGCCGTTGAACGTGGCGTCCTCCAGGCTCATGACCTGCCTGGCGGCCAGCCGCAGGTTCCACGCGATGGACAGGCTCTGCGTGTTGACCCGTGCCACCTGGTACCAGGCGTGGCCGGAGTAGAGCACGAAGTCCCCGGGGGCGAAGTCGGCGGGCTCCCAGATTTTCACGCCCTTGTCCTTCGCCTGCTGGACGATCCTCTCCCAGTGGGCGATCTCCTCCGTCAGGTCCTGGATGAGGTGGGCGTGCCGGTCGACGGAGCTGTAGCCGTTCTCGACGGCTTCCGCGTGGTACCGCTCCTGCTCCCGCAGGTCCGCGCCCAGCCGCTTCAATCGCCGCAGGGTACGGAATGGGTCCTGCCTGTGCTTCTCGTAGTTCTCGGCCGCCCGGGTCCGGTCCGACCAGTACGAGGCCCGTTCACCCTCGCGGATCGACTTCTCCATCCCGGCGTGGATGCGGTCACGGTCCCGCTCAGCGCGCCGCTGGGAGTGGTGCCCGGGAAGGATCGGCTGACCGAAGGGGATGCCGTCCGCGATCCGGTGCGATTCGGCGTACGCCGACTCGGAGCGGGAGGCCGCGTTGTCCGCGTACCCCGAGAACCGATCGGCGCGGTCCCCCGCGCGTTCGGTGCGGTCCTCCTCGGCCTCAGTGAAGGTACGCCGAACGCCCTCGTCTATCTCCAGGGTCACCTCGAAGCCCTTCTCCCGCAGCTTCGCCGCGAGGCTCTCCAGGTTCGGCCTGTAGGTGGCCTTGTCACGAGAGAACGGCAGGTACCAGCAGCCCAGCGTCCGCGACCACTTGGCGGGCTGCCGCAAGGTGGCCCCCCACTGGCGCAGCTTCAAGATGTCGGCGGAGCCGTCACCGCGCGCCGTTCCCCCGATGAGGGTGCCTTCGCGGCGGGTATGGGTGATCGTGATCGTCACGATGATGTCCTTCCGGTCAGATCCGGGGTGAGTCGGCCGGCGGGGTGCCAGCCTGCGTAGAGGATGTGAATGACGGGGTCGTCTGAGGCGAGTTCGCAGAGCGTTCCCCAGCGGTGGGTCTGGACCTCGATCACGTGGAAGGACACGGGGTCGCCCTCGTGGTCGCGGACGTTCCTGCCGTCCTGCTGGCGCAGCCACACACGGCATCCGGCTTTCACGCCGACCACCCGGAGGGGATGCGGGCTGCGAGGGTCAGCGTCGCAACGAGCGAAATCGACGTGTCCTCCCGATCGAAAACCAGAGACTGGGCGACCAGGAAATGTGGGCTCTCGAGATGCGTGAAGTCGGACCGCTGGGTCATGCCGCCGCGGACGGCGTCGGCGGCAGCTTCCGCCAGGTATCCGGCGTAGCGCACCGCGTCATCCTCGGCTTCGCCGAGGAACGCACCGCGGGCCTCCCACGCTGCCTGGAGGAGCAGCGTCCGGCGCGTTTCCGGGGAGGTGTGTTCCCACAGCTCCAGCAGCCCCGCGTCCTTGGCGAGTTCCAGCGGGGTGCGGCGCTCGGAGGGCACTCGCAGGAGGTTTGCGGCCATGATCAGCGCCGTGCGGGTCATGTAGAAGTCGAGCACGTGAGGCTCCAGTCGAGTTGAAGTGAGAGCAGGGCAGCCGGGATTCCCCGCTGGCGGGCGGCCTGCGCGGGGCCGGTACCGGTCACTCGTCGAAGGGGATGAGGGTCGTCAGCGCGAGCGAGAGCCGCAGGGACATGTCCAGATCGGGGCCGAGCGTCAGAAGGCGGGAGAGCTCGATCGCCTCGTGCGCGGAGGTGCAGAACTCCTCGACGCCGCCGAAGGGGTGGTCCTCGGCCCAGATCCGTGCGACGGACGTCAGCGCGTCCGCGTGGAGGCTGTCCATCGTTCCGTCCTGGATCACTTCGACAGATCGTGTCCCCCAGCTGACGACGAGCAGGATCGAGCGGCGCTCCTCGGGACTCAGGTTCCGCCAAGACTGCTTCGTGTCCGGGGAGTCGGCGATCTGCCGGTGTGCGTCGCGGGCGGGGTTGGTGGCGAGGAGCCGGGCCGTGGCGCGGATCTGCTCGATGAGGTACTCGGTCATGACGCTTCTCGATCTCCGGTCGCGGCGGGTGGCGCAGGTGAGGTTCAGGGACGTGAAGCCGGGCCGAGCGTGAATCACGGGCGTACGCCCTCGTGAGCGCGGGCCTGGTGGACGAGGCGGGCGGCGGCCATCAGGTTGTCGGCCTCGCAGCGGCGGCCGAGCTGGAGGAGCGCCCCGACCTCGAACATCGTCAGCCAGCTGCAGGCCGGTATCGCGGCGGCGAACTCCTCGTATCCCTGGCCGTGCTTGTGTCCGGGCTGGCGTGCCCAGGCGCGGCGGGCGACGGTGTGCGCCAGAGAGGCGGCGCTCTGGGTCTGGGCATTGCTCAGGTTCAGAGTCGCGATGATCTCCGCCGTTCCGAGGAGCGGCAGGTGCTTGAAGGACATGTGCTTCTTCCGGGTTCCAAGAGGTGCGGGCGGCGCGCCCGTGCCGGCGCGCCGTGGGGGCTCAGTCGTTGGCCCAGCCGAAGAACAGCCAGCCGTTCTCGGCGTTGGACGTGGTGACCGGCAATGCGCCCGCCGGTCCCCACTTGTTTTCGATGCGCGGGTCGTTGGCGTCGATCAGCTCGGAAGCCCGGCGGTATGCGGCGCGCTCGGATCGGCGGGGTTCGTCGATGACGACGAAGCTGTCCTTCTCCGCGATGCTGCCGGTGCCTTCCCGGTGGCCGTGCTCGTACAGGGCTTCGTTGCGGATCGCCTCGAAGGCCTTGTCGGGGTCGTCTCCGGCGGCGATGTCGTAAAAGGTGATGGCGCCCATCAGGTCCTCCATGTGGTGTGTCGGGTGGCGGCATGACGCGGCCCGCCCCGGTGGCGGGGCGGGCCGGGAAGAGGTGCGCTCAGCGGATGTGGACGCGACGGCGGTTGGTGCGCATCGGGCTCGCCGGGCGGCACAGGGACGGGGCGGGAGCGCGGCGCACTTCGGCCAGCAGCTGATCAACTGGCTTGAGTACGGGAGCCGGGGCCGCCGTAACGCTCGCGATCGCCTCGTCCAGCGCCTCGATTTGGACGGTCGGGAACTGCTGGCTCCAGCGGCTCATCGCGTCACCGTCGGCCTCGTCGAGTCCGGCGGCCACGGCGAACTCCGACCACTGGACGGCCATGTTGACCGAGGCCCATGTGAGGGCGACTTCCGCCTGCTGCTCGGTGATGGCGTAATTCCGGGCGACGTGCAGAACGGCGAGCGGGTCGGGGATCGGGATGCTGTCCACGGGCTTCCTTCCGGCGGGTGTTTGGAAGGGGCTTTCCCCCTCCCTGATATCTCCATTCTACTATCTCTAGAGGGGGTGTCAATGTAAACCCGCAGGTCACAGGCTCGGCGCGCTGATGGCTAGGCTGTGGTCGGACGCGGCCTTGCGGGCGCTGAGCGCACCCCGCTTGCGGATCGTGGCCGCCCCCGCCGCCCGGGACTGCGCGCGCTGCGCCGTGACGCGGCACTGCCCGCAGAGCGGCTCACCGTTGAGCCGATGCCCCTTCACACCGCTGCTCTCGCCGCACACGCCGGCCCGCGAGGGCAGCCCCTTCGGGAGTGCGGGCGCCGATTCCGCCGAATCGACGACCCTTCCGTTGATCCACACCCGCGCGGAGCACACGCCGTCGAACTGAGAGCCCCGCGGGCGAACGCGGTCGTAGCACTCCTGCATCACTGGGCAGCCCAGACAGGTGCGCACCAGGGGCTTGGTGATCTCGCCCAGCTCCTTGGCGGACTTGCGGGTCAAAGGCGGATCGAAGACGAACTCCGGGACGCCGACGCACGGCGCCAGCTCCATCCAGGACGTCGTGGCGGTCGAATTGATCACGGCTGTCACCTTCTCGGCGGGCGGGCGGTCAGAACAGGGCGGGCTGGGGGTGTGGTGCGGGCGTGATGGCCTCCTTGGCCGCCGACGCCCTCAGGGCCAGGCCGGCGGCGGTGCGCGCCCACGGCCGGTAGGCGAGGGCCTGCCATGCCTCCGTGTCCCGGAAGGGGACTGGTCCGCGGTGGTAGGTCCGTCCATGCGCCATCGCGGCGTCCACGGCCTGGCGCAGTGCCCCGTAGCGCACGGGCGTCAGGCGCTGGTCGATCAGCTCGGACGCGTCGACCCAGGCCACGAGGCCCGACCGGGCACCGGTGGCCGCCTCGACCCGGTAGGTGAAGCCGCGCACCGCCTGGGTCCAGGTGCACAGGGCTCCCGCCTCCGGCTCGCCGGGCACGCGGCGCATCTGTGGCCGCCGGTCGGGGCCCAGGAGCTGCTGCTCACCCCACTGGGCGCGCTGGTAGTTGTACGGCAGGTCCACGAACTCGGCGAGCTGCCCCGGGGTGAAGAGGTCCCGCACCGCCATGTGGATGTCGTCATCGGTGAGCGCCGTGCCGACAGCCGGGGTGGCGGAAGACTTCATGGTTGCTCCTCGAATGTGTAGCAGCCTATTTCTAGGCCGCCATACGCGGTCGAAGGGTCAGCTGTACTGGAGTGTGCGGGAGTCGGTGAACTCCTGCTCCCGCACCTGCTCAAGGACGGCCGTCAGGGCGGAGCTGACCTGCCACGGCATCGCGGTCATCGATAGGCCGAGCCGGGGTCGGTGGTCGGTGAACTCCCGCACGGAGACCAGTGTCCAGTCCAGCGCGCCTTGGGGCTTCTGTGTCGTGACCTGGAAGTGGTCGACGTAGAGGTGGATCGTCGGCCGCGGGGCGGAGTCCTTGACGTGGATCTCCCAGGCGCGGGTCAGTGTGTCCATCAGGTATTCGGGCGCCACGGTCGCGCGGCCCTGGTTGGTCTGCGGCTGGTTCATGTGTGCTCTCCAAGAGGTATCGCGGGCCCCTTCCGCGCATATCGTAATTCTACTACGCGGGGTATGGGTGTCAATCAGGCGACGGCGTCAGGATACAGAAAGATCGTGGCCTATTTCCTGTTCCGGGGATTCACGGCAGCCGAGGCCTCCTTCGCTGCCCGCGACCGCACACGGATCTCCGCGATCGCATCCCTTGCCACCGACGACAACGGCGCCCCGTCGGAGCGAACTTCACTCAGCACCTTCTCGTCCCGGGCCCTCTCCCGGACGCGAGCCTCCTCCTTCCTCGCACGCTCCTCATCAGCCCTCTGCTGGCGAGGACTCGTTCCGCAGCCACGGCAGGAACGCCCGCCGCCCTCGGGATGCGCCGAGCACCGCCCCAGTCCCGGCGGCGCAGCCGGGGTCTCCTCTGCTGCGGCAGCGGGCTCCCCGGCAGCGCCAGCTGCGGGGGTTGGGGGGTTCTTCTTTGAGTACTTGCTCTGGTTACTACCTATAAGCCCCGGCGAACCAGCGGCCGGAGAACCAGACCTCGGAGAACCGAGCCCCGAAAACCCGGTTTCGGTTCCCACCTCGCCCTCAGGCGCCGGCCCGGCCGGACTCTGGACGGCCGAAGGCGGGCTCCCGGCCTTCCGCCGCCGCGCCGCCCGCCGCTCCTCCGCCTCCCGGAACTCCTCCGCCGCCCACTCCTGGGCCTGGTCGTAGACCTCGGTGATCCGATGGAACGTGCCGTCCGCCAGGCGCTCGGTCACCACCCGGTAGTACCCGGCATCCCGCAACTCCCGCAGCGCCGTCCTGACCGCCTCGATGCCCTCCTTGCCCGCCTTCGAGATTCGATCGGCAGCGACCTTCCACGAGTCCGGCTTGGCCAGCAGGTACGCCAGGATGCCCCGCGCCCGGAAACTCAACCGCGCATCCTCGAGCGTGGCCGTCGGCAGCACGGTGTACCCGGTGCTGAGGTGGCGGCGAAGAATGGTCACGGGGGAGCCTCCAAGGGCGCATGAGCGGTGTAGCAGAGTGCGTTGGGGTCACGGGCCGCCCCGTATGCGCGAGGCGGCCAGGGGTGGCATCAGGCGGCCGGACGGGCCTTCGAGACCTTGATCGAGCGGGGCGACTTCTTACCCGGCGCCTTGCGCATCGGCACCGTCATGCCGGCGCGGCGCATGATCCGGATCATCGCCTCCTGGTCGGGAACCATGGGGACGGCGAGGTCGGCATCCTCGAACGCGCCGACCATCGCCTCGACGTCGGCCTCTTCCTTGTCCTTGCCGCCCTCCCATCCGAGATGGTTGGGGCCGTAGTTGCCCTCCGGCGAGGCATCGACCATGGCGCGGACCAG
This sequence comes from Streptomyces sp. NPDC028419, assembly GCF_055565515.1. Classification (NCBI taxonomy): domain Bacteria; kingdom Bacillati; phylum Actinomycetota; class Actinomycetes; order Kitasatosporales; family Streptomycetaceae; genus Streptomyces; species Streptomyces sp. NPDC028419. The sequence continues at coordinate 134,083 of NZ_JBVHUE010000006.1, forward strand.
CTTCTTCACCTGCTCCGCCTCCCGCCCGCGCTCGCGGGCACGGACGTAGCGAGCCAGGGCCTTCGCCCGGTCCTCGTCATCGTGGATGAGAGCCGTCTGCGCGGGTGTTCCGGGCACCGCATCGGGCCAGCACGCAGTAAGAAAGGCGCAGTTGTCGCAGATCGCGGACAGCTCCGGACCGTCATGGTCGCGGCGCAGCTCCTCCGGGCTCTCCGCCTCCATGACCCGGTCCACCCACCAGCGGGCCTCGGCGGCCAGCCACGGGTCGAACGGGAACTCCTCGATGTACTCCTCGCCGGTGTCGCGGTTGACGAACCGGAAGCGGATCCGCTCGACCGGGATCGGCCCGAGCCGGTGCAAGTACCGCTGGCCGGGGATATCCGCGAAACCCACCGTGCACAGCAGGCTCGCGTACAACAGGACCTGGCGCATCTCGGCGGCCGTTGGCCCGAACCGCACCACCCGATCCCAGATCCGGCCCGACTTCGTCTTCACGTCCTCCACCGTCAGCACCGCCGCAGCAACCTTCGGCCGGTGCCGCTTCGGCAGGCGCCCAGCCGTCACCGCGTCCAACTGCACGACATCGATGTTCCCGCGGATCGTGTCGTCCTGGACCGTCCGCTCGACCAGCCACCCGTACTCGCGCCGCGCGTCTTCCAGCAGGCCCGTGTGGATGTACGTGCCGAGGATCGCGGTCTTCTTGTCGGGGCTGTTGGTCCGAGGGGTGCCTGCCAGGATGTATCCGGCACGGCGCATGCAGATCGTGTCCGACGCCCCGAGCTGAGTCTGTACCGACCGGGGCCGACGGGCATCGGCGGCGTGCGCCGCCTCCCAGATGGATACCGGCCCGCGGGGGACTGGCCTTGTTGCCGTGATGGTCATGAACGGACTCCAAGAGGTGTGCGACCGGTCGGGCCCGCCGCAGCAGGCCCGACCGGAAGGAACGGGGGAGAGGGTCAGGCAGCCGCGTACTCGTCGAACGCGGTGTCGGGCGGGGTCTGACCGCCCTCCTCGGCCGCAGCGGCGCGCAGCCGGGCAGCATCACTCGTCGGGTCCACGAGCGGCTTCGGGTTCTGCAACGCGACGGCCTTCTGCTCGATGGAGGCCCGGATCACCACGACCTCGTCGCGGGTGAGGCTCTCGTTCTTCTCGATCTGCTTCCACAGCTTCTTGAGCTCGGCGACGCCGGCCGCAGCAGCCTCGTTGACCTTCGGCAGCCATGCCTGCGCGAGGTCCCCGGTCAACTCGGGGGTCGCCCTAGGCTGGTTGTGGATCGCGCAGCCCATCCACCCGAACACCAACTGCTCGATGGTCAGACCCGGCGCGTCCTTGGGCTCCTCGCCGCGCGGCACCTCGAACTTCAAGGAGCGGGCGCCGACGATCTGCGGGTCCTCGTTGCGGCGCAGCCGCACCCAGACCGTCGCATCGAAGGCGAGGGACTTGTGACCCTCGACCCGCCAGTCCTTGGTGCGGGGGATCGGGTCACCGTTGCCGTCGACGGCCGCGACTTCCTTGCCGCGCGCGAGCAGGATCACGATGCCCGGCATGGTGCGCACCAGGTACATCACCTTGTTCCACCTCTCGGCGGCGTCGTTCCACAGGTTCATCGACGGCTTGACCTCGGCGTCGGGGTCCCTTTTCAGCTTGTTCTGGCCCGCGTTCGAACGCCTGGCCCGGTCGTTGGTCCAGTTCACGAGCATCCGCCACAGCATCGACACCGAGTCGATGACGAGGACCACCGGCTTCTCCTTCGCCGCCGCAGCCCGCTTCGCCTCCGCGTGGACTGCCTCGATCTGGCCGAGGATGTCGAGATAGGTGCCGTTGTGGTCGATGAGCAGGTAGTCCGCGCCGGGGACGTTCGCGTACTCGTCGGCGGTGTCCTCGCCGAGCTCCAGCCAGTACGCCTGCCCGGTCTTGTCGGAGCCGGTGAACGCGGCGGCCGTGTGGCTCTTGCCCGCCTTCTCCTCGCCTTCGAGGAGGATCACCGGCCAGGGGATGACGCCGGTCGGCTTCCGGGTGCGGAGCTTGGGGGTGGGGTGGGTGGGCATGACTCTCCAAGAGGTGGTGAAAATATGTAGTGGCCTATTTCAGGCGCTGCGCAGACCCCGGGTCTCGAAGACCGAAGACCATTCAGGGTGCTGCTCAAGCAGGAGGCGGACGTACCGCGACCGGTAGTCGTTGTTCAACTTCCACACGTCGCCGCGCGTGGCCCGGCCGTACTCGTAGCGCAGGACCTCGAAGAGCATCCCGATACCTACGCGCCGCAGCCCTCGTTCGACGCAGTCGGCGGTCATGGCTTCCAGCTTCCCGAGGATCCAGGGGTTGAGCTGGTGAAACGCCTCGAAGCGATCCTGGATGCTCAGCGGCTCGCCGGCCCGGTCCGGGTGACGCAGAGGCGTCATCGGCAGTTCGAGCTGCATGGAAGCCATGAAGTTCCCCCCTCATAGGTAATGGCCTATTTCTACGTCACTCCGACGCGGCGGATCAACCGCAACACCTGCTTGTATCGCAATTCTACTTCCTTTGGGGGGGTGTCAATCAGCGTCCGGCACGCCCGTGCCGCCCCAGAGTCGGCACGGATCCGCGGCACCCTCCGGATGCGAGCCCGGACAAAAGCCGCCAAGCTATTTCCGCCGACATCCGTAAGGAGACACGCCATGTCGATGATCGACAAGCTCAAAGGCCTACTCAAAGGCCACGAGGGCGCAGCCCGGCAGGGCGTAGAGAAGGCCGGAGACGCCTTCGATGCGAAGACCGGAAACAAGTACCAGAGCCAGACCGACATGGTCCAGCAGAAGCTCAACGAGCAGCTCGGCACCGACAAGCCCGAAGGCCGACCGCCCCAGGCGTAGACGCCAGCACCCCCCGCCGGCCCCGAAAGGGACCAGCGGGGGCGGCCGGTCGAAGCGGAGGAGAGAACCTACGCCTCGAGGTCCTCCCCCAGCGCCTTCTTCCCGCGAGCCTTGATCGACGACCCCGGCCCCACGTACGTACCCGTCCTCAGCTGCTCCGCGACCGACTCGTTCAGCTTCCACTCCCCAGGACTGCGGCGAGCCTCCGCCGAAACCCTGACCGTGTGCTCCGCGCCGGCGAGCACCGTGTCCAGCAGCCACAGCGACGACCCCGACATCGAGTAGTCCGCGACCGGCAGCTGGCCGCGGGCACTCGTGCGGGCCGCCTGGCTCACCTTCACCTGATCCACGCCGAACAGCTCCGCGTACTCCTGCGCACCAACCAGAGGCGGCAGCTCCTCGGCCTTCATCGGCCGCGACGTCGCACCCTGCTCCTCGATCAGCTTCTCCAGTAGACCCAGATCCAGCTGCCGGCCACGGCCCCCCGGCGGAAGCGCCACGTCGATCACCAGGCCGCCAGGCCAGTACGGCTTGCCGGAGACGATCACGGCATCTTCGTACGAGAGCACCCCGCGAGGAACCCAACGATCACTCACGGCCGTGGGTGCGATGCCGTACACCTTGGCGATCTCCTTGCGGCCCATAACCAGCGGCTTCGCCACGACAACCCCACCTCTCTCCCGAATGCTCCATAGTAGAATACGGGTAAAGAGGAGGGGGTGCACGCGGCCCCCGCAAGCGTCCCCGGCGCACCGTTAGACTGGGACCACACTTTCCAAGAGGTGTACGGAACACCCCCGCCCATTCGCCGATGCTCGGGGGTGTCTCCATGCCCGGCGCCGCCATCCGCGCATCGACGGCTCCCCAGGCACTGGACGTATCCTCTTCTGCCCGTTTCCATCGACCGGCAGCAGCCCGCTACGACGGCAGCCACGGGCCCGTCACAGGGCCCCCACCTCCTCGGCCTCATCCAGCGACGGCTGCGGAGGGCCGAGGAACCGGCTCGACTTGTCCGCCAGCACGCCGGCGAAGAACTCGGCAGCGTCGTCCGGCCGCATCCGGGCCAGGGCGACGAGCGCGGTGATCGCGGTGTCCGCCACCTCCGCCTGCACGTCCGTCCACGAATGTGAGAGACCCTTCCTCGGGTTCGTGCCTTGCACGCCGATCACGGCCTGCGCGGCCTCCCCGAACTCCTCCCCGATCTTGAGCACCTGGAGGATCGCCTGCTGCTCGGTAGTCACACCCCGCTCGTCATCCCGCTCCGAGAACCTCCGAGCGAGCTCCTTAATGGTCTTCCATACGGCGTCCATGGGGTTCCTGTCTTCATCGGGATCGGGAGGGGTCAGGTGCGGCGGTGCCGGCCCCGGCCCGCGCGCAGCGGCGCCGGGCTGTAGCCGGGAACGGGGGCGGCCTCGGCGGGGGCGGTCGGGTCGATGAGACGCCGAGCTGCGGCATAGTCGGGGGCGATTGTGATCGGCTCCCAGTCGAAGCCGTCCCAGCGGACTACGGCCCGCGGAAGGTCCGGCTGGACGTGCCCACCTCGAGCCGGACCAGGGGCCAGGGGAATCGCACGCAGTTCACCGACCTTGCGCCGACGGCCTTCCCTGCGGGCGGCCCACACCTCCAGCGGTTCGTCAGCCGGATCATCGGGATCGAAGACCATGGTCGTACTCCTTGCTCAGCTCTGAGTGCGGGGGACGGGAACGGTGCCGGGCCGGTCGTTCTGAAGTTCCACAAGTTCACGGAACAGGCCGGGCTGCGCACAGAGTTCCTCGTACGAACCGTGCTGTACGACGCGCCCTTGGTCGAGGACGACGATTCGGTCCGCGATGGCCACGTTGGCGAGCCGGTGTGTGATCAGGACGATCGGGCGTTCGTCCGCGATGGCCCGTAGCCCGGTGAAGATGCGGTGCTCGGCGCGGGCATCGAGGGCGCTGGTCGGCTCGTCCAGGACGAGGAACCCGTCGCGGTGGAATGCTCGGGCGATGGCCATGCGCTGCCACTCCCCACCGGAAGCTTCCTCCCCGCCGAAGTACTGCTTGGCCAGCAGCGTGTCCAGACCGGACCGGAACCGGGCGATGACATCTGCCGCGCCGGACTGCTCTGCTGCGCGCAGAACGTGCTCGTCGCCGTGGCTCGTCGGCTGGCCGAGGGTGATGTTGTCGCGGGCCGTCAGCGGCCAGCGCGCGAAGTTCTGCGGGACGACCGCCGTGTGCTCCCACAGGCTCTGGGCGTCGTACTCCTTGATGTCGGTGCCGTCCCACGTCACCGATCCGCTCTCGGCTAGGTAGAGGCCGGACAGGAGCTTGGACAGGGTGGTCTTCCCGGAGCCGTTCTCCCCGACCAGCGCCAGGATCTCCCCACGCCGCACCTCCAGGGTGACCTTCTCCAGCGCGGGCCGGTCCGCGCTGGGGTACGTGAAGGACACGTCCTCGACCCGTACGACCGAAGGAGACACAGCCTTAGTCGTTCCCCGGCTGATGCGGTGGCCGCCGGCCTGCTCGGTGAACTCCACCCAGTCGTCGAAGTACAACCCGGTGCGGAACAGCTGGGTGCCGTAGCCGACCATGCCGCGCAGGGCGCTGCCCACCGAACGCAGAGCGAACACGGCGGTTCCTCCAGCCGCGATGCTCATGTGTCCGGTCGCCAGCAGCGCCAGCAGCGCGCCCCAGATCAGCGCCGCGGACAGCCCCGAGGCACCAGCCCCGAGCAGTGCGTAGCGGGCACCCCGATGGATCGCCTCGTCGGTGGTGGCGTCCAGGCGGGCCCCGATCGCCCGGTAGCGGGAGAGGAGGAAGCCGGCCATCGTGCCCGAGCGGACCTGGTCGGCGGTCTCCTTGTCGGCGATGTACCAGCGCAGATGCCCCAGGGTGCGGCGCTCGGCGGCCAAGGATCGGCCCGCTTCGTAGTGAATGCGGGCGGCCTTCATGCTGGCGATGCCCTGCGGCAGGACGGCCAAGAGCAGCAGGGGCAGGAGGACCGGGTGCAGGAGCAGCACCACCCCAGCTGAGGCGATCAGCGAGCCGAGACAGGACATCAGCTGCTGGGACTCGGTGATCAGATCGCGCGCCACGTCGGCGCCCCGGTCGGCGTTCTCCCAGGCGTCGTTGAAGCCCGGATGGTCGTAGGCGACGAGCTCCGAGTTCACCGCGGCACTCAGCATCTCCAACTCCGCCTCGCGGGAGATGCGGGGAGAGAGCCGGTTCGAGATGTTGACGATGGCGATGCCCAGCAGAGCACGGATACCGGCCGCCGCCGCGAGCAGCGAGATCGACGGAAGCGCGTCCTGGAGGCGTGCGCCGATGTCACCGGACGAGATCAGCGCCGTGATCGTCTTCGTTGTCGCCAGCAGCCCGGCGGCTTCGAGAGCGGCTGATACGGCCTGGCAGGCCAAGAGCAGGCTGACGGCCCGCCGGTCCACACCCCACCCCAGCCGGAGGCCCCGGCGCACCAGCTGCGGCAGGCGCCGGGTCATCGCCCACGTGGTCATGGGCCTGCCCTCCAGCGCGGCCAGGTTCCCGGGCCTGAACCGGTACTCCTCGTCGGCCCCGGGTTTCTCCGTCTCCTGATCGGTCACATCGGCTCCCGTCGTCTGCTGCATGTCAAAGTGCCGAAGCCGCCCCCACTCGGGGACGGCTTCAAGGGCGTTCCACTCGTACGGGGACGGCCCCCGAACCTCAGCCAGTGCGGGGCACGAACCGGTCAGGGGTATCGAGCCACGCCTTGTGCGTGCCGTCCGGGCCGACCGTCATGCCGAAGCGTTCCGGGCCGGGCCACCCCTCCGCGTCCCACCAGCGGTAGGCGGCCGTCACCTCGTCCCACAGGCGTCGCGGCCCGTACTCCCACACGGTGAACCGTTCGGAGTCCTTCCCGTCCGAGTCGACGGCCGCCCACGACGTCGCATCCGTGGTGGCCAGCCACAGCCGGGAGACGACGCCTTCGACGTCCGGGTTCTCGTGCCAGGCGTGCCACACGTCACCGAGCTGGAGGCCCACCGCGAACGAGGCGGCCCAGTCGTCCCCCGCCACCGCCGACGGAGGCAGGGCCGTTGTCGACTCGTCGGGTACGTGGTCATCGCGGACCACATCGCGGTAGATCCGCAGGTCGGTGCGCTGCCCCCGCATGAGCATGAACGCCGAGTGCGGGAAGAAGGGCCCGGAGGCCGACCCGGAGTCGTCCACCGTCATCCGCAGCAGGCCATAGCAGAGCCACGGTGACTCCCACGGCGTCAGGATCATTCCCCCCGGCCGGGTCTGCTCGATCCAGGCCGGAGGGATCGAGCGGACTGAACAGGTCGCCAGGACCCGGTCATACGGGCCGCCGTCCTCGTAGCCGAGGGCGCCATCACCACAGATCACCCGGGGCTCCAGCCCCAGCGCCCTGAGGTCGGCCACAGCCCGGGCAGCGAGACCCGGGTCGACCTCAATGGTGACCACCTGGCCGGACCCGAGACGGTACGAGAGGAGGCCGGCGTTCCAGCCGGTGCCCGTGCCGATCTCCAGCACCCTGTGCCCCGCGGACACCAGCAGCAGGACGAGCATGCGGAAGACGATGCTGGGCGCGGACGCCGAGCATGACGCCCACCGTTCCCCAGGCCCCGCAGGCTGCCCGTCGTTGACCTGAGTGACAACGGAGTCGTCCTCGTAGGCGTGCCGCAGCCAAGCATCCGGCGTGGCCTGCCGTGAGCACTCCTCCAGGTCGGCGCCCACCCACACCAGGTCAGGAAGGAGGGCGTGCCGGGGAACCGCGGAGAAGGCTTCCTCCCACGCGGGATCGAGGGCCGCACCCAGGTCCTCGGCGATCGAGCGGAGCAGGCCGCGCATCGCGGCCTGCTCGTCTGCTCTGAGCTGTGTCATGTCGGAGGCGCCTAGTCCTTCTTGTGCTTCGGGTCCGCCTTCGGCTGCTTCGTGTCCGAGCTCGGCTTCGAGGTGCCTGGGTCCTTGTTTCCCGAGTGCTGGCCGTTGCCGCCGCTACCGCCCTTGCCCGTCCCCCAGCCGCCGCCGTCCATAAGACCTCCCGTAGTCCGATCCGATGATGGAGCCGTGCACCCCGCAGGGTCAGGCGCGATCGCTGATCCAGTGCGCCAGCGTGTACGCCGCATCCGCCGGGCAGCCGCCCAGGTTCACGAAGCTGACGCCCTGCACGTTCTCCTCCGCGCGCAGCGACGGAAGAACGATGCCGATGGCCGCCAGCGCCTCACCGAGTTCCCGTGCCGCGTTCAGAGCGATCGTGTCGGCATCCGAGGCTGTGGCAGAGGTCATGAGCATCACCGTCTTCGCGTCGCTGTGCGTGCGGGGGTCGTGACAGCATCGGGAGCGGCATGTGCGCAGCACAAGAAATTTGCACGTGCTTGCAGCCGGTCATTCAAGTGCGTTGATCGCCTCGGTGATCAACGCGCGAGCCGCGTTGCCGTAGACGGCGATCCGGGCGAGCTCCGCGAAAATCCGCACGTAGGTCGCCACTTCGGATGGCTGAACCAACGTCACCTCTGCGGAGGCCAGTTCGATAACGACGCGCTTCCCGTCGTACACCCAGAAGCCTTCGTTGGGCCACATCACTCGCTCCGCACCCATGGGGATCACGCCCAAGCTGACCTGCTGCCACAGCGAGACCGTCATCAGGTGCCCTAGCTGAATCGCCATGGTCTCGGCGTCCCCGAAGCGGGATCGCAGCGCCGTCTCCTCCACCACGATGCCGAACTGGCGCCCGGCATCCCGAAGGGCCGACGCTTTGCGGACAGCCCGCACCTCGGCGGCCCGCTCCGCATCATCAGGGATGTTCCAGAAGTCGATGATCCGCCCCATCAGGGCCCGCGCGTAGGCGGGCGTCTGGAGAAGACCAGGCACCACGCCGGGCTCGTAGATGCGGAAGTGACGGGTGTGTTCGTAGCGCGGTAGAGCAGCCTCCTGCACCGGGACGAGACCGCCACCGAAGACGCGCCGCCACTCCACGTACATCTCTTCGATGCTGCTCGCTGTCGCCAGCAGATCCGCGTAGTCCTCCGGGGCCCCGCAGTGCTCCGCGTAGGTGAGCAGGTCTTCCTCGGTCGGCGACGATGCCGCGGTCTCGAGCCGGCTGACCTTCGACTCGCTCCAGCCGGCACGGGCCGCGAAGGCCCGTGCCGTCTTGAAGCCGCCCGCCCGGCGCAGCTCGCGCAGGCGCGCCCCAAGGCTCCGGCGGGCCTCGTCTACCGCGGGAAGAGGGGACGATGCCATGGGAGGCGGGCTAGCTGGGCTTGTAGTCGGCGTGGGGGACCGCACGCTCCCACACAGCCCCGAACGAGCGGAGGCACAGCTCCAGGACTGCCGGATCGGTGGTCAGCTCCCGCCACTCCGGCTTGATCGTCCCATCGCCGGCGAAGTGCTGAACGAGGACCTGAGAACCGTCGAAGATCCAGAAGTCGTTGCCCGGGAAGCCGATGCCCGTGGTGTTGCGGCGCGACAACCACCGAATGTCCTCACCTGCGGACACGTTGGCGCCGGAGATGAAGTGCTCCCAGCGGATGTAGTCGCTCTCGGGGGTGCAGAACACCCGGGCCCGTCGGATGACCACCCCACGAGCGGTGGTCTCCCGCACCAAGTCCAGCCATGCCTGGAAGTCTTCGTCCCCGGCAAGGAGATCCTGGCGCGAGCCTTCCCGCCACGCATCGAATGCGGGATCGGGCATGTAGGCGTCCCGCATCTCCAGATGCACGGCGGAGTGCTGAGCGGAAGTCAGGAGCTCCCTAAACGTCGGCGGCGCCACGATCCTCCTTCTCGAAGAAGGCCACCATCCTGCGAGGCAGCTCGATCACATCCTCGTGATCGGGAAGGGAGAGCTGGGCACGCCTCCCGGTGTCCAACACTCGTGTGCCCTGCACCACGTACGTGTCGCGTGCCCTGTCCAGGAAGACCGCGGGGCTGTCACCCACCTCGGGGGACGCGCCCCGATCTGCCTTCTCGAAGAAGGGCACCATCCTGCGAGGCAGCTCGATCACGTCCTCCTGGTCGGCCAGCTCGAACTGCGCCCGCCAATCAGCGTCCAGGATCTTCCAGCCCTGCACCACGTAGGTGTCGCGCTCGTCGTCCAGGTAGATGGTGGGGCTGTCGCCCGTCTTGCTCTCGGGGTCCTTGCCAAGCATGCGCAGAGCCATGGTGCCCTCCTCGCTCGGGGTGCTGCCGGGTCACTCGGGTGAAATCTTTGCACTGAACTCAGCGGCAGTGCACGAAAATTGCATCAGTTTGCAGGCGACGGCAATTCGCCGAAAACGGACATGGCTGAGCCCCGCCGCCGAACGAGCGCAGCGGGGCCCAGCCGGACGGCTCCTACCGCGCGGAGATGCCGGCGAGGTCCCGAGCTACCGCTTCGAGCCCGAGCGAGTTGGCACCCTTGACCAGGACCACATCACCAGGCCGCAGCACACGCTGGATCTCCTCGACCAGCGGGACATCCTTGTCGGCCTTCGAGACGGTGAGCCCGGCGGCCTTCATCGCCGTCAGCATCCGATCCATGTGGGTGCGACCGATGCCAATCACCTCAGCCGGACCGAGGCTCACCATGTGATCGGCCACCTGGTCGTGCCAGGCGTCCGCCTCGTCGCCCAACTCCGCCATCTCCCCGAGGACCGCGACCTTCCGGCGGGTGGCGCCCGCGATGTCACCAAGGGCAGTCAGAGCTGCGAGCACGGACTCAGGGCTGGCGTTGAAGGCGTCGTTGATCACGGTGACCCCGTCGGTGCGGGTGGTGACCTCCATCCGGCCGCCGCTGGAAATCTCCGCCTGCCGCAGCCCCTGCGCGATGCGGTCCGCGGGGATCCCGGCGGCGATGGCCGTGGCCGCCGCCGCGAGTGCGTTGAGGACGTTGTGCCGACCGTGGACCCGCAGATCGATACGCCTGCGGTCCTTGCCGTGGACGAGGACGAAGTGGGGGCGACCGTCGTGCTGCACACCCACCTGCTCGGCGCGGACGTCGCACCCCTCACTGAACCCGAATGTGATCACGGTGGCGTCGGTGTCACCGGCCATCGCCGACACGAGCGGGTCGTCGCCGTTGAGGACAGCGGTGCCGTGCGCGGGCAGGGCCCGGACGATCTCGGCCTTCGCCTGAGCGGTGACCTCCCGGGATCCGAATTCCCCGATGTGCGCAGACCCGATCCCCAGCACGGTGGAGATCGTGGGACGGGCGATGGCGCACAGGCTGTCGATGTGGCCCAGGCCCCGGGCGCCCATCTCCAGCAGCAGGTAGCGGCTGCCCGCCTCGACCCGGGAGACGGTGACGGGAAACCCGATCTCGTTGTTGAAGGACCGCGGGGTCGCCACGGTCGGCCCGTCCAGTTCCAGCACGGACCTGAGGAGGTCCTTGGTGCTGGTCTTGCCCGCCGAGCCGGTCAGGCCGATCACCGTGCCGGTGAAGTCGGCGGCGACGCGGGCCGCGATCCGGCCCATCGCCTCCAGGACGTCGGGGACCACGAGGGCGGGAACGTCCACGGGCCGGGCCGCGAGGACGGCGACCGCCCCGGCCGCCACCGCCTGGGCGGCGAAGTCGTGCCCGTCGACGGACTTACCGCCAAGGCAGCAGAACAGGCTCCCGGGGCTGATGTCCCGGGAGTCGAACACCAGGGGGCCGGTGATCAGGCTGTCGGGATCGGCGCCGCCCGCGAGATGGCCTTCGGCGGCGAGCGCGGCGGAGGCCAGGGAGAAGGGGATCACGTTGCTCCTACTGTGCGTGGCCCAAGACGACGCCCCGGCCGGCGAAGAACCGGGGAAGGTCCGCCCTGGGTACCTGATGGAACTTCTGTGACCTCTCCGGGAACCCGGAGGGGTTGTGGATGGTGACGTGGTCGGGGCCGGACCCCACTGCGAGCACCAGGTGGCCACCGCGCTGCGCGGGCTCGGGATCGAGGGTGCGGATCGTCTTGTGGACCGACAGGAGCACCAGGCGGCCACGGGAGACCTCGGTGTCCACCTCCTCCATCGACAGCTCGGTCCGGACCTCGGCCGACAGGCCCCACCGGGAGGTCACCCACGCGGCGAACGGGGCGTAGATCAGCCCCTGGACCTTGTCGCCGTCGCGCACGTACGCGCCGGCGGCCAGCGCCTCACGGACCAGCGGCACCGACGCGGGCACACGCTGCCCGAAGTGCGCGAGCGCCATCCGCAGGCACGCCATGCCGCACATCCGCGGCGCCCAGAAGGCGTACTCCTCCGCCGTGTCGGCACCGGAGGACTCCCAGAGCGGATCATCGACGGCCGAGACGGTGCCCGAGACGAACTCGGGCACCAAGGACGCGGACTCCCACTGGGAGAAGTAGGGGACATGGTGCGTTGTAGCAGTGGTCATGACCCCACTCTGCCGCCGTCAGGGCACGTACGAGACCTTCGTGAACGCCGTGTCCAGCACCCGCTTGATCAGCTCGCTGTAGGACACGCCCGCTGCAGCGGCCATCGTCGCCAGGTTCCCGGCCTCGCTGAGTCCGGGCACCGTGTTCACCTCCAGCACCGGGCAGCGACCGTCCGGGCAGATCAGGAAGTCCACCCGGCTCACCCCGTGCGCTCCGATCAGCCGGTGCACTTGCAAGGCGGTCTCCACGACCCGCTGCTCCACCTCCTCAGGCAGCGCAGCCGGGCAGGTCTCGCGGCGGAGGCCCCGGTCGTGCTTGGCCTCGTAGTCGAAGAAGTCGCGGTCCGTCTCGAAGGTGAGCAGAGGCAGCACGACGGGGGCGCCCTGATCGAGGATGCCCACCGTGCACGGGATGCCGTCGATGTACTCCTCGACCATGTACTCGGCGTACGGCTGGTCGCGGCGTGCCCGCAGCAGATCCGACAGCGTCTCCGCGTCGCGGGCGATGCCGGCTCCGAGGCTACCGCCCCCGCCCGCGGGCTTCACGAAGACGGGGTAGCCGAGGTTCAGCTCGACCGTCGTCAGGGTGGTCTCCACGGAGTGCTCGGGCAGCACCGTGATGGACCTGGGGGTGTCGATGTTCCGGGCCGCCAGCAGGGTCTTGAACGTCGGCTTGTGCATACCGAGCGCGCTGGCCAGAACACCCGAGCCGGTGTACGGGATGCCGAGCTGTTCCAGATGGCCCTGGACCTTGCCATCCTCGCCGCCGAGTCCGTGGCAGGCGAGAAGGGCAACGTCGATGCGGCCCCGCAAGCCGGTGCCGAGTTCGCGGACGTCGCCCAGGTCGATCAGCTCCGCCCTCATGCCGGCGCCCAGTAACGCCTTGAAGGCGGCCTCGGCGCTGGCGATAGAACCGGGACGCTCAGGCGAATCTCCGCCGTACAAGACGCCGATGCGGCCCCCGTAGTGGTGTGGGTCAGACATGTACGCTCCTCGTGATTGGGGTGTTGCTCCGATCGGAGGCGTCCCGGCACGGTGCCGTGCCCGCGTACGCGGTCGAAGGCTGGGCGGGCCGCATACCCGCGCCGGGACGCCGTAGATGCCCCGCGAAGGGGCCGACTGCCAGATGGTCTGTTGGTCTCCGCTGAGGTGCCCCATTGCCCAGCCGCGCTTGATCGCGTACGCGGGTCTGTCGGTGGCGTCCAGGGCGGCCAGGAGATCGCCGTACCTCTCGCGCAGGCGCCACTGCGTCCATCGCACCTGAGCCTGCATGTCCACGACCGTCAGCCCTTCTGCCAGGTAGCGAAGTACCCGGACCTGTCCGGCGGTCAGGGGCACAGGCGGCTCAGGGGCGGGCTGGGGTACCTGGCCAGAGGCGTACGCCTGATGTACCAGGGCGGTGGTCCGCGGCGAGCCGGTCTTCAGCCGGGCGAACTTCAGCCTGGACTGCACCGCTCCGGCGCTGACATCCAGGCGACGGGCTATCGCGCCGATCTTCAGCCCCTCGGCGGCCAGGCTCACGGTCTGGACTTCGCGCTCGGTAAGCCCCAGCTGTCCAGAAGGACGCGCTCTGCCTGTCACGCCGCGGCCCTGCCCAAAAAGAACGGCCGCGGTGAGGCGATGATCCTCCCGTCAGGAAGAAGCAGCGCATCGTCGTCGAAGCTGACGGCGCCGTTGCACAAGAGGTTCCAGCCCTGTTCGGGATGGGCGGACACGATCTGCGCCTCTCCTCGGCTGCGGTCCTCAACCTGCGGACACGGGGGAGCGTGACGACAGGGCGAGGACGGGAGCTGATCCACAAGAAGACCTTTCTGGCTGAGGCTGCCCTCGGGGCAGCGGGTGACGGGGCCGACGGCGCGCAGGTATTGCGCACCGGTACCGGCGGATTCAGAGGGCGAGGGGTAGTAGGCGCACGGCAACCCAGACGGCGACGCATCCCGAGTAGAGGGCCATCGAGCACGAGGTGCCTATCCCGAAGCCCGAGCGGTCCAGAATCCGGAAGGGGTGGCGGACCGCGACCCGGAGCCGGGGAAACTTTTTCGCCGGTGGCTGCTGTGCCCCCTGAACCAGAGATGAGCCTTCAGGGGCAAAGGAGCGACGTGAAAGCACGTCAGGCGCCCTGCGCCGTGCCGGCTTCCGGCCGACGGCGCCGTCTGTACGTGGACCACGGGCAGAGCTCGGCGCTCGGCCGCGTGTCCCGGGCTGGGGGCTGCTCAGCGACCTGCGTGAAGTGCGGCATCGGCTGGAGATCCTGCGCCTTGGCCCACGCGCTGCGAGGGCTGCGGACCTCTAGCCGGTCATGGAGTGTGGACGGCCGTAAGTCATCGTCGTCAATCTCAAACACACTGTCTCTCCTTGCAGATGGGGAAGGTGCACCAGGTGGTCGTGCCGGCGTGGCTGAATCCCAAGTTCCCGCCGGTGCTGCGGACTTCTTGAAGGACAATCCGCATCCCCCGTCCACGCTCGGATGAGGTGTCTGCCGTACGGACACAGGGCAGATCAGGGCTTCCGTCGTCGACGGCCAGCCGCAGCAGCCCGTCTTCCACGCCGAGGCGGAACGAGATGGCGGGGCCGTTTCCGTACCGCAGGGCGTTGGTTACCAGCTCGGAGACCACAAGCTCCACCGAGTCGACCAAGTCCTCCTGGCGGGCCAGCCGAAGCCACGCCTTACTCAGGAGCCGGGCGCGCCGGGGAAGCATGGCGTCCGAGTCGTCCACGGAACCCATCCGTCTGCCTCGCACTTTGAACTGAAGGTCAAGGGCGCTCGGGAACAGGCGTCCTGTGCTCGTCGTCGGGCCTTCGTCGGGGGTCCTGCGAAACGGCATGCCGCACCTCGTCTCGGTCGGTCGCGGTTCCGGGTGGCACGCGGTCCTGAGCTGCTGGAGGCACGCCACACGTCGAGATCACGCTGAGTCGAATCACTCGAACCCAACGTGCTCAACGGGGATCAGCATGGCAGCGCAACGGCTACGGTGGAAGCCTCTTCGCAGAATTCTGCGAGACTCCTTCCATCTTCGAACTTCCGTTCACGTGACGGCAGTTGCAGCCATTCGCGGAACATTCCGCGAAATGACGGAAGGCGCGTTGCGCAGCTCGAATGTCCGCCGTCAGACTGTGAGGCGACACGTAGGGGAGGGTGATCGTGAACGACCTCAGCTCGACGGCTGGTACAGGGGCTTCAGAGGGGCCCGTCATCGAATCCGCTTCACCCGCGCTCTGCCGAGTGCAGCTGGGCGTGGAACTGCGGGCCGCACGTACATCCGCTGGGAAGTCCGCATCCGAAGTGGCCCGCCACTTCTCCTGGGCGCCCTCGAAGCTCACTCGGCTGGAGACGGCGGACAACGGGATAGTCGAGCCTGCCGACGTCGCGGCCCTGTGTGCGCTGTACGCCGTCCCGCCGGAGAAGGCTGCCGAACTGGGCGGCTATGCGACGGTCACCAAGACCAAGAAGGACTGGTGGCAGCGCCAAGACGTGCGGGACGTCATCCAGCCCGGATTCAAGGCGTACTTGGGGCTGGAGGCCATCGCTGACCGCCTGATCAGCTACGAGTGTGAATACGTGCCCGGCCTGCTCCAGACCAAGGAGTACGTCCGGGCCATCATGGGGCGAGCGAACGAGGGCCAGCCGGCCGACCAGCTGGATCTCAAGATCGCAGTCCGCATCACCAGGCAGGAGATCCTGCGTCGGCAGGCTTCACCGCCGGAGTTCACCGCCATCATCAATGAGGCTGTGCTGCGGCGACGGGTTGGTGGCCGCGACGTCATGCGGGCCCAACTTGCGTACATCGCAGAGGTCGCTGAGACCATGCCTCACGTGAAGGTCCAAGTCATCCCGTTCGAACTCGGGGCTCACCCAGGGATGAACGGCAGCTTCACGTTCATGAAGTTCAGACAGCCGCTCAAGTCGATTGTCTACATGGAAAGTCTGGCCGGAGCCGGTGTATCCCGGCGCGACCAGGACGTACGCAAGTACGAAGCCGCAGTCCGCGACCTGCAAGCCATCGCGCCGGGGTATGAGGAATCCCTGGGCATGATCAGAAACGCCTGTAAGGAGTACTGATGTCCATCCGTGCCGACGAGCTGTCCGTCGACTGGTTCTCGTCCAGCTTCAGCAACGACCAGGGGGGCAACTGCGTGCAGGGAGGCCGCTGCACCAACGGCGACATGGCCGTCCGGGACTCCAAGGTGCCCAACGGGGATGCCTTCCGTTTCCAGCCCACGGCCTGGCTGCCCTTCATCGAGCACGTGAAGCGCGCTGGTTAACCCAGCGCGGCCACGCCGACGACCGGGGCCGCCCTCCTCAAAACAGGTGAGGAGGGCGGCCCCGGTCAACTCTGGCCCGCCTTGCAGCCTGCGGCAACCGTTCACGACGTCCCGGCCGTGATGCCGGGTAGACCGCCGAGGTGACCCTTGAAGATCGCGCTCATCGACTCCGGAATCGGCCTTCTCGCGGCAGCAGCGGCCGTAAGGCGCTTACGGCCGGACGCCGACCTCATCCTCTCCTCCGACCCGGACGGGATGCCCTGGGGGCCGCGAAGCGCCCCAGACCTCCGCCAGCGGGTCCTCGCCGCCGCGCAGGCCGCAGCCGCGCATGATCCCGACGCCCTGATCATCGCCTGCAACACCGCCACGGTGCATGCGCTGCCCGCCGCCAAGGCGGCACTCGAACCGGCGATCCCTGTCATCGGGACCGTACCCGCGGTGAAGACCGCGGTCGCGGCCGGCGGACCCGTCGCAATCTGGGCCACGCCGGCAACCACCGGAAGCAGCTACCAAACCGCCCTGATCCACATGCACGCAGCCGGGGTGCAGGTCACACAGATCGCCTGCCCGGGACTCGCGGACGCAGTCCAGCACGCTGACCCGTCCGCCATCAACGAAGCCATCGCCGACGCCGCTCGGCGGACCCCTCGTGGTGTCACCGACGTCGTCCTCGGCTGCACCCACTACGAGCTCGTTGCCAGCCAGATCCGGGCAGCCCTACGACGCCCATCGCTCATCACCCCGGTCCTGCGCGGCTCCGCTGACGCAGTGGCTGCCCAAGCCCTCCGACGACTCGGCGGCCGCCTCCCCCAGACTGGGAGGGGGAACCGCATCCTGACGGTGCTGCTCAGTGGCCGCGAGGAGCCGCTGCCCGCCTCCGCACTGGCCTACCGCGCGGGACGCTACCTCTCGACACCAGCTTGCGCGTGAACGGCAGCGAGCCCCCGGTTCCCCGGGGGCTCGACCTGATCAGTTGTCCACGACGGTCAGCTGTCCACCGCCCTCATTCGAGGTCGGTGGATCGCTGCGGTACAGCCAGTTCGGCAGCAGGTTGTGGACGACGGGCAGCGCCATGACCCGGGTGACGGCGCCGGCCACCGCAAGGGCGACGGCTACGCCCGCGGCGGTCTGAGGGATACCGGCTGCGTCCACGATCAGCGGGAAGCCAGCCGCCAGACCCAGGAAGGTCTGGAACACCGTGCGGATCGTCCGCTGGTTCACATCGGAAGCGGTGCGCGACTTGGTCACTTCGGCACCCGCAGCTTCTGGCCGGGGTGGATGACGTAGGGGGAGGCGATGTCGTTCTCGCGCGCCAGGGCGAGCCAGTTCACGCCGAGCTGCTGCCCGATGCCGGACAGGGTGTCGCCGTCGCGGACGGTGTACGTGGTTCCGCCTCCGCCGCCGGGCTTGCCCGCGAGGCGGGCACCGATGCGCTGGCGCAGACCCGACATGGTGAAGCCCTCCGGGTCGACCTTGCCAGGCTGCCACTCCTTGTGGCCGATCACGCTGGCCGCACCCCACTTGTGGGCCCGGCAGATCGCTGCGGACACCTTCTCGATGGCGTCCAGCTGCGCGCCCGGCCACGGATCTTCGCCGTCGCCCAGGTTCTCGCACTCGAATCCGTAGAAGGCGGTGTTGCCATCGGCATCCGCCTCGTTCGCCGCCGGTAGCGCCCTCTCTGCGATCACCGCGTCCAGGACGTCTGAGTCTCCGGCTCCCGCATGATTCGCCCGGCCGTTGCCGATCAGATAGACCGTGCCGTCCTTGGCGATCACGCCGTGGCAGAGCGGGCCCGGGAGGCCGCTGTACCCGTTCTCACAGATGCTGACCGTGTTCGCGGTGCCGGACGTCACCGTGTGGTGGATCATCACGCCGCGGACAGGACCCCAAGGCCCCTTGTGATTCCGGTTGTGGGTGCGCCAACCGGGGCGCTCGACGATACGCACGCCCTCAGCGCGCAGTGCCGCCACGAGTGCATCAGCACTCAGGGGTGTAGCCATGTTCGGATCTCGGATTCTCCCCGCGCCCAAGATCAAAAAAGGTAGGCGGAACTCGCGTCAGCGAGCCGAGCCCTGTGTCACCAGCCACAGCTGGAGCACCATCAGTAGAAGCGGTGCCACGAACGACGAGAGCACCAGGCGGCGGGTCGCCGCCGCCTGCGCCTGATCCTCGCGGCGCTGCTGCTCCGCCCGCTCCGCGACCTGGTCGTGCTCTCCTCGGAGCCCGGCAAGAGCGGACTCGACAGCGCCGATGCGCTGCTCCGTCGCCCGCTGGTCAGCCCGGTACACGTCCTGGGTGACCACCTGGTCGAGCCGGGCCGCTAGGTGGGCAAGGTCTCCTCGCAGGTCCTCGCGGAGCTGCGAGACCGCGCGATGCAGCTCCCACAGCGTCGGTTCTGCGCTCGGCGGCACGGACACGGACATCACTCTCCCGACAGCCCCGCGCGCCTGATGTTGATCGTACGTGTACGGACAGGGCGCCAGTAAGCCAGTGAGAGCCCTGTCCGCCGAATGGCTACTTCACGTACGTCACTTTCAACTGTGGCGGGTATTGCTGACCGACTCCGTGAGCCCGTCCGTAGAAGTCGCTCGACGTCGAGTTGGGGTCGAGTGCAAATCCGCGGAACCCGCCCTTTCGGACGAGGTCGGTCACGTCTACCCACTTGCCCTCGTTACGCGTCCAGCTGATGGTGAGAGCCTGGCTGTCGCTACTGAAGACGCTCGGTCGCGAGGAGTGTCCGTGGGACTTCACCACGGCCTTGCCTCCTGTCGCGTAATACCAGTGCTCGAAGTACAGGAAGAGCTGAGCCTTCTCAATTACTGCTCCATTCAAATCCGAGAGCAATGTGGCAGGGAATCCAGCGAGTGACGAAGTGGTGCCGTTCGTCGTTGAGTAGAACCCCTGGAGCATCTGGCTTCCGTGATAGGAGCTGTAGGCACTTCGGTTGGTGTAGGTGCCAGACCAGGATGCTTCGTACGTCCGCTCGTACCTTTGGGTTGCCGGAGTCGGAGGAATAGGGTTCTGGCCAGTCGCCGGATTGAGCGATCCTGTTGCCGAAATTGCCGGTCCGACGTCTTCGACATACATGACAGCAGGCTGTTCAGGCCCGCCGAACAGCGACATCTTCCCGCTCGTCACACCCCTCCAAAGGAACGTTGACAGCAGACGATGAGTACCGGCCCCCAGTGTCGCCCCGGAGGTCACCAACTCCAGACGTACACGCTGCCATCCGGGCCCCATGGGGAAGACCGCGCTCTGGACCTGCCGCGATGACAACGTCGGCGCGTTTGCGCCGCCATCCCGGAGAAGTAGTAGCAGCTCTCCGCCGCTAACGGACCGCTCGCTGAGCGCATCGACCGCGATCCGATACTGGCGATCTGCCTCAATCGCTACGGGTAGCTCCACGAAACCGCTCTCGGTACCAACCGGCGTAGTGACCGCCTGGGTGACCGTGTGCAAGGCGATGACGCCCCGGGGGGCCTGCGCCAGCCTTCGATCGATCTGCTCACCCTTGATCGTCAGCTGCCCTGCTATCGCCAAGTCGCCGAACCCCGCGGCGCCGTTCTCGTTGATGCTGGCAACGGGTCTGCCGTTATTCGTAATCGTCAGGTACTGAGGTCTGCCAGTGACGAGGGAGATAGTTTCCTCCCCGTCTCGATCGAACAATCGCATGCCATCCGGCGACAGTTCCGCCCGGGCCCCAGTTCCACCAGCGGAGACAACGATGCGGGCGATTACGTTGTCGAAAGTCACAGTCCCGGCGGTGGCGGCGTTCGCGGCGATCCTTATGCGGCCCAGAACCGTCTGCGCGGGCGCGACGGAGGAGGGGCTCCCTGACATGAAGAGCCATCCCTTGCCCGCCGCATTCTCAGCGTTGACCCTGCTGTACCCGAGGGCACTGCCAGCGGAATCCTCCCACCGGACATAGATCTCGCAATCCTTGCCCACGAAATCCGCACTGACCAGGTAGTCAGCAGCCATCCACATCCTGGTGCCCGGCGTCGCAGGAAACGCACCGAGCGTGTGAATACGGTCGATCGGTGAGGCGCTCGCACAATCGGCCCGGATCGCCTTGGGCGTGGCCTGGCCCGGGCTGACGATGCTCCACCCCACCGTTAGACGTCGGACCGCCGCATCGCCTTCGAAACTGGAGTCGGCCACGAGGTTACCGTCGAAGCCCAGACTGAGCTTGTCAGCGGAGATCGCACCAGCCTTGATGTGCGTCGCGTCGATGGATCCCGCAGCGATAGCCGAGGCAGTCACGGCATTCACAGCCAGCTTCTCCGCCGTGATGAGCCTGGCAGCGAGCTTGTCGGCGGTGATCGTCAAACTGGCGATCTTCTCCGCCGTGATCGCCAGTGCCGCGATCTTCGAGGTCGTGATTGCCCCCGCCGCGACCGCAGGCGAACCAACGGCGGCGACGGCAAGCTTTGTCTCCGTAACTGCCTGCTCGGCGAGCTTGATCTCCGAGACGATGCCGTCCAAGAGGTCCTGCCCGACGGCCTGCCGCGCGGCGGCAACCACTGGTGTTGACGCCTGTCCCGGAACGCCAGCGGTACTGATCGCCACCAAGCGGACGTGCCGGGATGCGTAGTCACTGACCGCGATCGTCACCGTCGCTCCCGACGCGCCCTCGATCGTCGCCGCTGGGTTCCTGATGTCCAACGCCTCGTCCGCGGCCAGCAGCAGGTGGACCTGGACCCGCCCCAGGTTCAGGGGCGGTGCCGCCGCGTCAGCGAATCCTCCGTCCCAGCCGACTCGAAGGCCGCCGAGAACAGGGGCGACGTGAGGCGCGGTGCACTTCGGCGGCGGGGGACCGTTGAACATAGCGACACCGGTCGTCCCGTCGAACTGGACGCCCACCGAGCCCGTCAGAACCCCGTTCTCGTCGTAGACCTCGATCGCGCCCGCCTCAACGGAGGAGTACGCCAGGCTCGCGGTTCGAGTGCGCCCCGTCAGGCGCCGTTCAACATCGTTGAGACGGGCTGCGATCTGCGTCAGGTCGCTCGCCACGTCAACCCCCGTACACAAATCGGTCGGCGCGGGCCAGCGATAGCGTGACTCGCTCGCTGTCTCCGGCCTGCGGGGGACGGATTCGCCACCCGGTGATCCGGCACCAGCCCGTCCAGTCAGCCCACTGGTCGTGGAGCCTTACCTGAACGTCGTCACCGACCTGCCACGACCCGATCGGCGCCGCCGGGTGGTCGACAACCTCGATCTCGCCGACCTCGCCGAGGACCTGCCGCGCGATCCGCTCGCGTCGGGCGCGGGCCGCCAGGCGGTCGCTGCTCTTCTCGCCCGATACTTCGAGGACGTGCTCAAGACGCAGCCGGCCGTCCCGCGTGGCGTCGACAGCGCGGCGCCGCCCCCGCCCCTCTCCCGCACCCAATGCGATGACGACCTGCGCATACCCGTCCCCGTCGTACGTCACCGGCGTAACCCGAACGATGTTGACGCCCGAGGAGAATCCGATGTCCGTGCGCCGGGCTCCCAGGCGCGGCCAGCCAAGACGTATCTGACCGATAGGCCGACCACTTGAGTGCTCGGAGTAGCGGGTTTCCTCCGTCCACTGCGGGCCGCCCTCGACCCGAGTCATGTTGTCGACGATGTCGCCGAGGACAGGGGCCTCCCACCAGTCGACCCGGTACGGCTCGGCCGGCGTGCCCACCGTGGTGCCGCTCGCCGACCCTTCGACCGCCACGTTGAGATCCCCGTCAGGCTGGCCCTGCGCATACGCCCACACGTCGCGAATCACTTGGCAGGCATCCGCATGAACGTACGGTCCGCGGCCATCGAGTTCTCCATGGACGTCATGACGACGGTGGAGGTAGGAGCCCCACCCGCCCGCCTCGATCGGGAACTCGTCGCCTTCCGGCGCGGCTCGCCAGATCACGCCGCCCCACACCACGGTGTCGTCCCTCTCGACCACCAGGACCGTGTTCCCGGGGCTGACCGTGGAGCTGACCAGGCGCTGGAACGGCACCGGAACGCTTCCAGACAATTCACCCGGCTCTGAAAGAGACGGCCCGAACTCTACGTTGGAAAGGGGGAGATGGGCAGCAAGGGTCTCGCCGCTGAGGGCGTCATGGACCCGGTAGCGATAGGTGGGCATCAGGTTCCCTCCTCGAACTCGATGTCCGCGACGATGCTGGTGAGCTGGTCGGTGCGGATCTCGGAGTCGGGGATGTCGGGCGTGAAAAAGAACCGCCCTTGCAGCGTTTGATCGGTGCCCCGCATCGATGGGGGAATGGAGATGGTGTCCGCCACGATGGTGGTGATGCGCATCCACCGGTCCTGAGTGCGGCTTCCGTCGTCGAACCGAATGGACTCGCTCACCACACTGCCCAATCGACAGGCGGCCTCCCCGTAGAGGCTGCCGATCAGTTCAAGGCCCGAGGTCGTCATCAGAACGCGGGCGCGGACGGCCCAGTTGGGGACCCGGATAGTGAACCGAGATATGGGTGGCCAGTCCGTCCACACGGCACTATTCCCCTGCCACTTTTGTACCTCGGCCGGCGTTGACGTGTGGAGTTGCCGGTCCCGCCGCGGGTTCGCCAGGGTCCGTACGTCCTTGATCATTGAGTCCGTGATGACGCGAGCGTTCGCCGGGATGTCGATCCGTGCCAGAGCGACGGCCGTCATCCCCGCAGGCGGCTCCACGGTGTTCGAAGGCACGTTGGGAATCACGTGGAAGTAGCCGATGTCGTCAGACTCGGGGTTCCGCACGCCTTCGTACTCCGGGTCCTCGACGCGCAGGACGAGAAGGTCCGACCGGGCAGATGCACCGGTCGGGGCGATCGGCACGCTGTGGAATCCCACGTTGTACTGCGTGTAGCTGCCCTGCCCCCAGGCCATCGCCCCGCGAATGACCGCCGAACCATCCCCGACACGTACGCCAGTGCCTGGCGTCTCGAGCTGGGCGACCTTGAGGTCGTCTGACTCGGTGATGCCCTGCGCACCGTGGCTCAGGTCCCGCACCATCATGCGGAAGGCGCGCGCCGAGTGGGTACCGCCATGGACGAGGAGAGGGGGATTGATCAACGTCATGAGCACGTATTCCTTGAAGGGGAGGATCACAGGGATTTAAAAGCCGCTCGCCAGGTCACCGACAGGCGGGATGCGGGCGAGTAGCCGCGCGCGGTCCACCACAGCTCGGTGGAGCCCACCGGGATCTGGAAGCGGTCCAGCCGCGAGTCCGTCGACATGCCCACGGCCACGTTCTCGGTGCCGTTGCGCAGCGCCCACCGCGTCCCGGGCCGCGTCTCGACGTCGATGTACTCGCCGGTGGTCAGAGACACGGACAGCTGGAGGAGCTGGCTCGTCTTCGGAATGTAGATACGGGGGTCGATGCACGGGCCGGTGATCCGCAGGGTCGGCCAGGCCGGGAGGGTGCCGTCGTTACGGACCCAGCCGCGCCGTTCGTCCGGCAGGGAGATACCCGTGTTCAGCGGAGCGACCAGCGGCGCCTTAAGCCCACCGAGGTCCTTCCTGGACAGGGACAGTCTCAGCGCGGACATGGTGTCCGCGTAGAAGCGGGGATCGACGGCGACGAACTCGATATCCAGGGGTATCCAGCCAGCAGCCGCGTTCTCCCACGACGGGTCGACCCGACGCAGCCGGCCGAACAGGACGCGCGTTTCGCGGCCCGGCCATTGGATCCGCAGCGGCATCACGGCCCCCGGCGCCGTACGGGCAGCGGCAGCGTCAGCAAGTTCTTGCAGGTCAGCGAGGATATCCACGCCAGCCGCAGGGTCCCCGGGCGTCTTGATACCGCAGTCGATACGGATCGTCCGCGCCTCGTACCAGTCGGTGCCCGCCCACGCCCCGTCCGCACCCGGGCGGGATGCAACATCACCGCGGACCGGGGCGCGGCCCAAGCCCTCGATCTCCGCTATCGGGACGCGCGTTCCGTGCCCGATGACGACCCCGCCCAGCTCCACCTGGAAGTCCTTCAGGCCGGCGGTCATCGCAGACCACCACGCTTCGCCCGGCGCAGCTGGTAGGCCATCGACGCGGCGATGTCGTTCGCCGAGGCCGGGCTGTTCGCCACGTTGATCGTCTGAGTGCCGATCGCGGGGGACTGCTGCACCACCACGACCTGCGGACGCCCGCTGCCCGCGTCTACGAGCTTGCGGGGCACCAGCCCGTAGCCGAACTTCCCCGCCGTCGCACCGAGTACGGCCGCGGCCCTGCCGCGTTTCGCCGCCGCGTGCGGGATGTACGACTCGCCCCCGGTCTCAGGCTCAGCGAACTTGATCAACCCTCGGGAGGCCCCGGCACCGCCGTACACGCCCGGCTCCCAGATACCGCCGTTCGCGTAAGCCAGTCCTCGGTTCGCCTTCATCAGATCCGAAAGGAACCGTTCACCGCGCGCGCCTGTGCTCTGCAGCTGTGCGGATGCCAGGTTCGCCACCTCGATCAGCCGGTCCTCACCGAGCCCGGTCACGTCCGCGACATCGTGAATGCCGCGGCCGGCGCCGAGGGCACCAATCAGCTTCACCAGGTCGGTCAGCTGCTCCCCGTCCAGGGACTTCCCCGCAGCCTCCGCGGCGGCGTTAGCCTTCTCCGCCTTGCCGCGATCGCGCACAGCCTCCTGCGCCAGAGCTTCCGCGCTCGCATCGTTCTGCTTCGCCAGGCGCTCGGCGAGCGCACCGAATCCGCTCGAAGCGAGCTGGGTCAGGGCGCTCTGAAAGGAGGCGTTGTCCTTCACAGCGTTCTGGAGCTGCGCCGTGTAGTCGGCCAGGCTCGCTCGGGCGGTCGCCGACAGCTTCTTCAGCTGGTCCGCCATGTCCTGCACGTAGCGGGTCGAACCGGTGGCCATCTTCCGGGTGAGTTCCACGCCGTCGTCGCCCATGTCCTCCAACGCCTTGGCCACGTCCGTGCCGGCCCGCTGGGCGACGGTCGTCAGGTTGGCGCGCCAGGACTGCGCCGTGGACACCGAGCTACGCAGGTTCGATTCAAACAGTCCGAGGTCGAAGACTTCCTTGTCTCCGCTCTTCCTCTGCGACTTGGACACGACATCGCTGATGGAGAACCCGGAGCCACCGAGCGGCTGGTACGACCAGTCGGACAGCCCGCCGGACGCGTTATAGGTGACCTCGCCGCCGAACCGGCGTGCTACCTGGTCGAGGATCGCCTTCGACCGGGCCCGCTTGCCGGACGCGAACGGGATGTACGCCTCACCTTGGGTCTCGTCCTCCGCCCACACCCGCCACTCACCGCCGCGAGCGATCTGCGCGACGTGGTTCTCCCGGACGCCGCCCGAGGCATACGTGAGGATGCCGCCGCTCGCGAACTGGTAGCCGTCCGCGTACGGGCCCGGCTGCCTGGAAGTCCGCCAGATGTCGTTGTGGACGGTCGTCACCGTCACGGTGCGCCCATAGATGCCGTTGATGGCGTCCTGGATCGTGGCGGCCCCGCTCGTCGCCGACCCGGTCGGCACGGTCACCGACACGTTCTTGCTGCCCGGCACGGCCTCGATGGAGAACCCGAGGTTCAGCAGCTCTTGCCGGGCTGTCTCCGTCGGCGCGCTCACGATGACGGACTTACCGCCCGGGACACCGGCGATGGCCGTCTTTACGTTCTCCAGGCTCGCGATCGTCTCGGCCGTCGATGACGACACGGCCACATGCTTCGCGCCCGGCGTCTGGCTGATCTTGGAGATCAGCGCGTCCAGGTCGGTGCGCGCCAGGTCCGTGGGCGCGGTCACCTGCACCCGCCGGTCCTTAAGGTCGGTGATCGAGAACCCGAGCTTCTTCAAGTCCTCGCGCGCCTCGTTCGACAGCGTCGCGATCGTCACCGTCTTGTTGTCCGGCGTCGCCTTCAACGCCTGCTGCACGGCGATCAGCTCAGCGACCGCCGCATCCATGCCGGCGGTCTGGAGGAGGATCGACACCTGCTCCGGGACCAGGCCCGCCGCATCCGCGAGCTTCCCCGCCTGCTCCGCGGACAGCCCGAACCCTTCGCCGGTGGCGATCGCGGAGTCACGGGCGGACTGCATCTGCTTCTGGGCCGCCTGCAACGCCTCAGGGACGCTCTTCCCGTTGGCCTCCGCGAACTGGTACGCCGCCAGCGCCGCGTCCGCGCTGTTCGTCGACAGCCCTTGCAGAACATCGAAGAGCTTCTGCCCATTGCGGGTGACCGTGGACAGCGAACCGTCCATGTTCAGGAGGACCTTGCCGTACCCCTCGGCGTGGTCGACGCCCCCCCTCAACGCCTCGGACGCATCCAGGACGCTCCGGTTCAGGCGGGCTTCGGCCGCCGACAGGTTCACCGACCCGCCGGCGAGGATGTTCAACGCGTCGTGCAGGGCCCGGGCCCGGGTGTCGGCGTCCGCCGTACTGTCTGAGAGGCGGCGCATCGCGTCGGAGAACTTCCCGAACGGACCCACACTGTCGGCGGCGGACTTGGCACCCGACCCGGTCGCATCCGCCAGGTTCTTGGCGTCCTGCACGGCCTGCGACATCTCGCCCTTGACCGACCCCAGCGCCTCAGCGGCCTTCGCGTAGGCGACACCCTGCTGCGTGTACGTGTACTGGCCGCCACCCGAGGTCATGATCAGCTCGCGGTTGGCGTCGGCGGTGCTCTGCAAGCTCCTCTGGAGGGCGTTGAGGCCGCCGTCCTGCCCGAGGTAGGCGTTGGTGAGCTGGCGGGCGTTGACCCCGGCCTTCTCCATGACGTCGACCAGGCGGGCCTTGCCGTCGAAGACCTTCGCGTCCATGACGGCCTGCGCGGCGGCCCCGCGCACGCTGTCGTTGATCGCGCCGTTCGAGTCCCGCAGCGCCTGGGACAGGCCGCTGATGCGCTGTTGGTGATCGGCGGCAGCCTGCGCGGCCTTCTGCTGGGAGGAGGCCAGCATCGACAGCCCGATACCGGCCGCCGCGATGGCGACACCCCAGGGGCCGCCGAGCGCGCCCATCAGACCGCGGGCCGCGCCACCGAGGCCGACACCGATGGACTTGGCCAGACCAGAAGCCGGGCCCTCCGCGGACCGGAACGCGGCGCTCATCTGCCCGACGATCGGAATTCGGGTCTGGAGCACGGCGAGAGCCGAACCGATGCGGCCCACAGACTGGCCCTGCGCGGCGGCGAGAGTGGACTGCACGCGCATCTGGTCGCTCCACGACCGGTAGGCGCCCACCACCGGCCCGGACACCGTTCCGGCGAGCCGCGTCATCGTCGGAGCGACCCGGCCGGCCATCATCATCGCGACGATCGCGGTCTGCACCGGGCCCGGGAGCGCGGAGAACCCCCGCACCAGCCAGGCCACCACCTCACCGATCGGCTTCAGCGCCCCGGACACGTACGACGCCGCGCTGCTCGTCAGGTTCAGGGCGGTGACGATGATGTCCAGAGCGGTCGCCCCGGCCCCGCTCTCGCTCGCGACGTCGGACAGTGCGTCCGCGACCGGTTCGAGGCCCTCGCCCAGGTTCCTGAGGATGTCGAGACCGGCCCGGCCGGCGTTGACCACCACGTTGATCGCCGAGGCCAGTGCGTCGAAGGCAAGGTCCTTCACCGGCGCCCCGAGGCTGCCGAGGACATCACGGACCTCGGCCAGCCCGCTCGCAGCCGCCTGCGACGCCGACGGCCTCGCCAGGGTGTACAGGTCGTGGAGGTAGTCCAGGGCCCCGGCGACAGCCGGAGTGCCCGAGCCGAGGACCTTCGTCGTCAGTCGGGTCAGCTTCTCCAGCGCGGGCGCCGCCGCCGTGTAGAGGACCTGGCCGCTGTTCTTCGCCTGGCTCTTCAACTGGTTGAGGGCACCAGCGAGGCCCTTGGTCTGGGAGGCGGCGATCTCACCGGCCGCACCGGTACGGCCGATGGCCGTCCGCATCTGGTCGAAGCTCTCCACACCCTGATGGGCGAGCGCCATCGCACCGGCGAGGGCGGGCTTCCCGACGACCTTCGACAGCGACGCTGTGAAGTCCTTCTGGCTCAGGCTGTGCTGGGCCTTCTCGAACCCTTCGACGACGTTCCGAAGGCCCTTGAAGTTGCCCTGTGCGTCCCAGGCTTCGATGCCGAGCTCGGACAGGCCCTCCTTCATCCGCTTCGTCGGCGCGGCCAGGTTCGTGAAGATGCCGCGCAGGGACGTTCCTGCTTGGGAGCCGAGGATGCCGGAGCGGGCCAGCATCGCCACGGACGCCGCCGTGTCCTCCAGCGAGATCCCCAGCTGGGCGGCGACCGGGCCGGTGTACGACATCGCGTAGTAGATGTCCTGGAGGCCACCCGACGCGGCGTTCGCGCCAGCCGCGAGGACGTCAGCGGCACGGCCCGCATTGTTCGAGCTGAGCCCAAACTGGTCCATGACGTCGCCGAGGTACCGGGCGGCGTCGGCCGCGGACAGGTTGTCGGCTGCGGCGAGCTGCATCGCCGCCCTGGCGTTCGCGATGGACGACGTGGACGTCTGGCCCGCCTTCGCGAGCTCCAGCATCGCGTCCGCCGCCTTCGAGGCCGACGTGCCGGGGATCTTGAGGTCGGAGCCAAGCTCACGGGCCTTGGCGGCCGCCATCACCATCTCCTGGCCGGAGGCGCCCGTGACTGCACCCCACTTTTGGATGGCGCGCTGGTACTCGTTGCCCTCCCGGGCGATCTCCGCGAGCCCGGCGACGATGCCGCCACCCGCCACCAGGTTCCGCAGGTGGTGCGCTTCTTGCCGGGCGCCGATGAGTCCACGCCGCAGCTGGCGCATCGACGCGTCGCCGTCCGAGCCGGTCTGACGAAGAGCATGCCGCGCACCGTCGGCGTCGGCGGAGATACCGCGCAGCCCTGAGGAGCCGGAGCCGACACGGCCCAGGGTGCGGTGAAGCGAATCGACATCACGGCCGAGGGACCGCAGCGCACCGGAGGCGCCACGGATGCTGGACAGCAGGTTCGTTGCGTCGGCGCGCATCTGCACGCTGAGCGTGTAGCTCGACACCTGGCCGGTGCCCTTACTCCCCGCGCGCCTACCTCGTGCGCCCCACCGCCCCCAAGCGGTGCGTGCGGGCCGCCAACGGCCCCCACGTCCAACTCAGTCCACCGTAGTGCTCCCTGCCGCACGGTCCCCCGCCTGTGCTTCGGCAGCCGCACGGGGGATCAGCCCGATCCGTACGCCGAACCCATCCGGGCCGTCGGGAACCTGCTGCTGCTCCGTGGCGATCAGCTCACAGCCCACGCACCGGACGGTCGTGCTCACGTACGCGTGCCGATCACCGCCCGCGTCCTCGTCCCACTCCGCGCCCCGGGTGCCGCACTGCTCGCACACGCTGCGCCGGTACGCCTCGAAGGCGAGTGCCTTCGCCCGGTCGCTCTCCGACCACCGGCCGTCTCCGGCGCCGAGGAATAGGCTGTGCGGGATCCGGTACCGGTCGCACACCTCCAGCTCGGCCCGGAGCTGACCGTCAGCGATCAGCCTTTTCCCAGCTCCGTGACCGTCGACCTGTTGATCTGCTGCGCCTGCCAGGCCGCCGCGAACAGTGCGTTCGACTCCGCGATCGGCCAGCTGTCCAGGAGACCCTGGGCGTCCTCCACGGTCAGGCCCTCCACCACCTGGCCGTCCTCGTCACGCTCGATGTGCGAGGCGGCCACCAGCGCCGGCGGGAAGCTCTCGGGGTTCCAGGCGTCACCGCTCTCTGCCTGGTCCTCCGTCGGAGGGTTCTGCCGTATCAGCCCGTCGAGAACCGGGCGCGGCAGCGCCCTGAACACGAGCCGATCCGACACCTCGTCGTAAGCGGCCTGCGCCGCGACCAGCTCGGCCTGCGCTGCCTCAAGTTCGGCCTGCTCACCGCCGGTCTCCGCATCAGCCATGCGCAGACGGGCCAAGGTCAGCTTCGCCTGGTCGAGACGCTTCTGGGCGGCCGCGTCGTCACACAACTGGAGGACCTGCTCCGGGAGCTGTCGGGCGCGGAGACGTGCGAGCTTGCTGGCCCAGTGGGCATCGCGGGCAACAGCAGGCTCGGGCGGGGCGGTGGACGTGGTGGTGCCGGACATCAGGGGAATCTCCAGGGTGAGGGGGAGGGACCCGGCCGGGCCTGCGCCGAGCGCACGCCAACAAGGGATGGGGCGCAGAGGACGCGGCAGGCCCGGCCGGGAGTTCAGGGGGAGAGGAGCTACGGGGTCTTCGGCGCAGCGGGCGGCACGGGGGCGTCCTGCAGCGGCTTCTCCGTAATTGAGAACGCGACCGTGAACTTGGCGGCCTCGTTGTCGACGGAGTACTGGGGGGACCGGGAGCCGATCCGTACCGGGAAGACGTCCATGGACCGGCTACCGGGGATGTCGCCCTTGCGGAGGATCACCACCCAGCCGGTGGAGTCCTTCGTCAGGAGCTGCTCGATCTCGTCGGCGACCTTGTCCTCGTAGAAGCCGAGGGATGAGTCGTCCGCCTGATCAGTGCCGGGGATCTTCGACTCGAACGTCGAGCCCAGGTCCGGCGTCTCGATCGCCTGGTTCGACAGCGACCAGCCGTCGATCGCAGCGATGGCGTTCGTCAGGTCGGTGCCGGCGGTCAGTTCCGCCCGAGT
Source organism: Streptomyces sp. NPDC028419 (assembly GCF_055565515.1). NCBI lineage: Bacteria > Bacillati > Actinomycetota > Actinomycetes > Kitasatosporales > Streptomycetaceae > Streptomyces > Streptomyces sp. NPDC028419. The sequence goes on from NZ_JBVHUE010000006.1 coordinate 165,011, forward strand.
AGGAAGGTTGCCAGCGTCTTTGACGGCCTTAAGCCACAGGATGCGCGTGATGCCGCGCCGCGAGTATTTCTGGATCTGCAAGGGTCTGCTGTCCGATTCCGGGACGGCAGCCAAGCGTGAGGGAGGCCCCGTCCCTCGACGATGTCGGGGAACCGGCCCGTCCCGAGGTTGGGTTGGGCGTCCGCGCAGGGGCCTCCGCGGTGAGGGTGACGCAACTCCGGTGGGTGCCAGTGGCGACCCGGGGCCTCACCTAGGCCAACTTACTGCGGTCAAGGCGATGGTCGCCGTCGCAGTCGCGTCCAGGCACAAGGGCGCTAGGATCGACCTGTGACCGACTCAAGTCGTAGCGATAGGCACGAAGTGCCGCCTACGACTTCGGCGTTCCCGACTTCACCTGTCGATCAGGCTTGGCAGAAGCGGGAAGAGGAGCAGTCCTCGCTCGTAAAAGTGGCGCTCTGGCTCGAAGCGGAATCGAAGGACGCCGCCAGTGGGCCGCTGCTCATTGCCCACGCTGGTTCCGGGAAGACTGCGCAATTCACCGCTCTTATCCGGCGGGCAACCTTGCTGGACAGAGCCAGCGATGCGGTCGCCGCCGAGCGGATTGCGCGCGGTAACGGGCTTCGTGAACTCCGCGACGATGTCGGCTTGCGCGAGCAGCACGTGTGCGACGCAGTTTCAGACCCGATTGATGGACTGCGGTACCACCTGAGGCCATTGTCGCACTCTGACCTAACGAACTTGCTTCGTAAGCTGACCCGGCTCCGGCGACGGGTCCAACGGCTCTTGGAAGGGCTGTTGGGATTCGCTGGCTATGAGTTCACCTCACACGCCCCTCGCCACGACACGTCGCCCTGTGGTGTGCTCCGGATGGCCTCGCCAAGGATCCCGCGCGGGCCGCAGCCCGGTCTCCACTCCGATGCCCCTGCACGTTCCTGGGTGCTGGCTGCCTGATCTCCGGAGCAGGCGCCTATGCGCCCGCTCATCGACATGGAGACGCAGTGCAAACCATCACCATGACCCTGTCCGTGGTCGCGGAGAACCGCCTCGAAGCAACCCTGATCGGCATCGGTGCGGCGATCGCCGGTCCGCCCATCATGAAGCGCCTGGCCGTGCTCATCCGGGAGTTTTGGGGACCCAAGATCACCCGACTCCGACGGGTGATTGCGGACAGCGTCGCCCCGGCCGAGCCGGAGGCCCCTGTCGACCCGCCCGTCCCGCTGGCCGTCGTCGAGGATTCGGACGAGGGGATCACCCGCCTCCACGAGCCGGTCTGACCCTGCTCGATGCTGGCGGGTCCCTTCAACCTTCGGGCCCGCCAGCATCAGGCCGTTGCCGTCGCGGCGAGCTTGTACCGCTGGATGTACGTCACGACGTCCCCGCCGGCCGGGTCGGCGCCTTCGTCCACGAGGAGTTCTCGGGCCCACACCTCCAGGTCCGGGGCGGTGACCGGGTGCTCCCAGTCGCCCGCCGGCGTGCGCTGGAGGAAGGCGCGACGCACCTGGTCAGCCAGCCACTCGGCCTGATCGGTGCGGGCGCCGACGACCGTCACCTGAAAGACGGGGTACGCGTCCTCGGAGGCATCTGTGAACGGCGCGCCATCCACGGGCCCGCCGAGCGGGTAGAGGACGCTGTACGGGAGCGGCGCCGGTTTGCCGTCCACCAGCGGAAGCACCCCGACTCCGCAGGGCCGACCGGTCGCCGCGGCCAGCATGGTGCGCACGGCGGCCGTCACGGGGGCGCGGTCGATCACTCGGTGTCCCGAGTGAAGTAGGCGGCGGCCGGTCCCTCGATGCTGAGGACGCCGTACCGGCACAACCCGAGCGCGTCCCACTCGCTGAGGCCCGGCGTGGTGATTACCGACAGGGAGCGTTCGCCTTCCACGTCCAGGACCTCCGCCACGACCACGGCACGGGACAGGATGCCCCGCTCGTGCCCGCCCAGGACCTCGGTCAGCACCGTCTCCACGTCGGTGGCCAGATCGCTCACAGGGCACGCTCCACCGCAGAACCGAGAATCCGTGCGACGACCGGCCCGGACGCCTCCACAGCAGGCCCGACGTGGGGGAACGGGGGCTGCGCGTACCGGCGGCCGAGGCTGTCCGTCCCGACGAACCCGTACTCCAGCCTCCGGGCCTGCGGCGCGTCCGAACCGATCTGCGCGACGAACACCGGCCCCGCTGCGGAGACCTCCGACTGCCACGACGCCCTGTACTTGCCGGTGATGACCCGCGGTCCCGGCCGGCCCGATGCCCGCTGCCGGATCGACGCCACCAGCAGCGCCGCGCTGACCCGGGCCGCAGCCTCCGACTCCGACCGCAGCGCGAGCCCCTTCTGATCGAAGAGGGCTGCGAGGGCCGCCGGATGGTTGAACGAACCCTTCCCCCGGCTCATCGGACCCCCCGGTCCCGCTGCTCGAGCCACACCGTCCGCAGCACCGGAAACGACGACACCTCGCCCAGCGTCGTCACCTCGTACGTACGGCCCACCGCCTGCTCGTCACGGGCCTTGATCACCAGCACTACGTCGTGGTCCTCCAGCTCCGGCGCCGACAGCGGCAACAGCAGCTTGTACCCGGCCCGGATCTCCTCCGCCCAGGCCCCGTCACGGCCTCGGCTGCGGATCTTCTCCTGCTGCGGATACAGCCCGGCGTCCCCGTTGTAGACCACCAGCGGCGGCCCGTCGATCAGCTGGCCGGTCTTGGGGTCGAGGACCTGCTCGCCGACATCACGCGTCACCTTCACCGTGTCCGGCATCAGGTGCCGCTCCGCGAAGCGGGCGATGCCAGCCTGATCAAGCACTGAGGGCCCACTCCCGCAGCTGGGCCAGCAACCCGCGGGTCAGCTCACCCGGCCGGCCGTCAAGGTCATTGCGGTTCAGCACGGCCTCGTCGAGCTTCTGCGAGTCCACGGCGTCCAAGAAGCCGATCACGACGTGCCTCAGGTCGGACGGCTCGGCCATCACCTCCGCCAGCCCGTCGAAGCCCATGCCCTCCCAGCCCGGAGTCAGATAGAGCGTGATCTCGGGGCCCTCGTCCACGGTCTGCGTGATCCGGTAGGCCTCCACAGCTCCGGCCACGTCCTGCCCATCGACCTCGATCACGGCCGACTCATCCGGACGGGCGGCTATACGGACACGGCGGGGTTCATCGAAAACGCTCATGATCCGGAGCGTAGGTGCGCGTGGCGCACGCCCCGTCTACGCAAACTGGCTGCTCACACCGGGCCGCAGCGTGAGGCGGATGACGACTCAAGGACCGTCACGTTCGCTGCCCTAGCGTGGGACACGTCCATTAATCAAAGCTGGCTGCTGTGCTTATCGGACCCGGATGTCCCGCCCCACTCCGGGGGGCGGGACATCGCCGTTTCACCCCGGAGGGCCGCGGAGGTCCTGTCCGTTTCCTCTTCTGCCCGTTACGCCGTTCCCGCAGACCGGACGATGTTCAGGACGCGATCGGCCTCGGCGTCGGCGAGTTCGGCGGCGAGGGCCTTCCCAAGGGCTTCCGGTCCGCCGCCGAACCGTCCGTGCGGTGGTTCGTCAGCGACGGGGGCGCGCGACGAGTGGGACGCTCAGGACCACCTCCGACGCCCCCACGGGCCCGTCGTCGGGAGCGGCCTGCGAGGCCAGCTGAGTGAGGCGGCGTTCGAGCGCGGCCACGTTCGAGGCGTGATCGATGGTCGCGACCCCGTTCACGGTCACCCGCAGAGGCTCAGCCAGCAGGGCGGCGATCCGCTCGTGAAGCATCTCGTCGGCAACGGCACGCGCCGAACCCAGACGCTCGTACCGCTGGGCCAGGTCGACCGGGTCGGTGTCGGGGCCCAGTTGGGCCGTCAGCCAGTGAAGGACATCGGTGTGCACGAAGCTCCTGCTCTTTTACGAAGGAGGCGGGGAGGAGCGGTGTGCTCCTCCCCGCCAGGGGTCAGGCTGCGGGTGTGCCCTTACGGGCGGGCTTCGCCTTCGGTGGCTCGCCGTTCTCCCAACAGCTCGGGTTGGTGATCTGCTCGGCGATCTCCGGATCACTGATCTCCGTGCCGGCGATCAGCACGAGCGGCACGCGCTCTACCGGGTCGACGACGTGGACGGTCGCGGCCAGGACTCCGAGGGCGTGGACGGCCGCGCTCACAGGACAGTCGCGGTGATGTGGCAGTCCGGTGCGGCCAGCACGGGCATCGCGACGGCGGCGCCCTTCGTCCAAATCTGAACGGGGTCGTCCTGCGCGCCTCGGGTGATGATGATGCCCGGGGCTTCCTCCCGCTCGATCTGTGCACCGGTACCGCGGGACAGGGCCAGCGACTCGGCGGTCGTGCCGTACTGGGTCTGTCCCCACTTGGCCCGATCCGGCGGAAGCAGGATCCACTTGTCCTCGGGGAGTACCCGCTTGGACACGTCGTCCTGCCAGACCTGCGCTTTGTAGAGCGTGATCGGCGGCAGACCGTATGTGCCGCGCACCGAGTTGACCTGCTCGGGGGTGAGGGCTGACGTCGGGGTCTGGGCGCCGGCCGGGGTGCCGTAGTACGCCGACCGGTACGAGCCGTTCCCTGCGAGGTGGGACCACGCCTTCCGGGAGGTGAGGACCATCTCGGGGGCCGGGGCGCCGATCGAGTCGAGGTAGTCGATCCACCGCAGCTCATCCGCGAGCGGGTCGGACGCCGGATCACTCCACGGCTTGGGAGCGGTCGGCATGTTCGCCGCCGGGACGCCGTAGTCGACTTCGACGGTCAGCCCGTTCTCGCCGGCGAGGGAGAACTTGCCGTCGAGAAGCACGTCACCGGCCGCCAGCTCCAGACGCGAACGGATCGCTTCGACGTGCCGTTCGACGTCGTCGTAGAGGAGCTCGACGAGTCGGTCTTCGTCGGCGCCGCGCGCAGCGTCCAGGAGGAGCTGTTCCATCTCGCCCACCAGGAGCTTTTGGCCGAGCGCGGGCAGGGTGCCCTCGGTCTGCGTGGCTTCCGCTTGGCGCTTCGCGAACGGGACGCTCGTGTCGTAGGCACGGTAGGAGGCGGTGTTGACGCGCCGCTTCGAGTTCCTGATCCGCCACTTCACGTCCTGGACCTGCGTCTCCGCGAAGACGGTCTGAGTCAGGAGGAAGTCGCCCGGGTTGGGGATGGACCGCGCGTACACGGTCAGGTCGGCGACGGAGACGCCCTTGAGGAGGTCAGCGATGCTCATCAGCTCACCGCCAGGAAGCGGAGCTGCGCGCCCGCCGGGTTCGCGGCGATCTTCGCCGGGTCAATGCCGCCGGGAATCTTCGCCGTCTTCACCGTGCCGTGCCAGAGCAGGGCGGCCGGGACCTTCACGGTGCCCGGGGTGAACGCGGCCTCCGCGTAGACGACGCCGGCGAGGACCTGGCGGCCGTCGGTGGCCGCCGGGTCGTAGGCGCCGTACAGGCCCGATGCGGTGATCCGTCCGACGGGTACGCCGGAGCGCACGAAGCCGTGCGGGGCCGTCGCGGTCGGCTCGGAGTAGTGGGTGCTCTTGGTGAGCTTGGCCAGGTCGAGGGTGATCGTCTCGGTGGAGTCGGTGCCGTGGCGGGAGGCGAGCCAGTCCCGGTCAGCGGTCACGGTCACAGAGGTCGTGTACGGCTGTATCAAGCCGCTGTCTCCTGTAGTGCTGGTGGCGACGCGCACGCACCGGAGTTGGTGGAGCGGTCCACGAGAAGAGAGCGGGGCGTGGTCCCCGCAGCGTGCAGCGGTCGCTGCGCGCTGGCTACGTGGCCGGGGGGAGGATGCCGCGCCGCCGGGCCATCGCGAGACCGGCAGAGCCGGGCTTGCTGGTCTGGCCGCCCGGGCGGGGCGGAGGCACGGACGCAGGCGCACCGCCGGGCGCCGGCGGGATCGCTCCGGGGGTCTTCGAGGCAGTGGTGAACAGCTCGGGGCGCCGCTCGCGAAGCTCGCTCGCGGCCTGGGCCACAGCGGTGTCGTCCGCGTCGTCCGGGACGCGGAGCAGGGCCGCAGCGTCGCCGAGATTCTCGCCCGTCGCACCGAGCCCCGCGAGAACGGAACGGCGTGCGGCGTCCCGCTCACGGGAGGCGGCTGCGGCTTCACGGCGAACGGTTGCGGCCTCGCGGGCGTCGAGCGCCTGCTCGCGGCGCTGGGCTTCGCTGAGCTGGGCCTGTTCAGCCTCGCGCTGCGCGGTGATGAACTGCTCCAGCTCGCTGGCCGAGGTGAAGCCGAGCTTCTCGACGAGGGCTCGGGCACCGGACCGCTGCCCCTGGTCCTTCTCGCGGGCCATCAGCTGTTGAAGCTGCTGCTGGTCGAAGGTGACCTTCGCCGGAGGGTTGGACGGGTCCTCGGAGGAGGCGCCCAGGATCGGCAAGATGGGTCGGCCGTCGCGGCGGTAGCCGAGGACGGCACCGGGAGTGGGCAGGGTGCGGGACATCAGGACGTGCAGCTCCTCGACGTCCCCGCGCCGTCACCGAGTCTACGTATGTCAGCGTGACGCCCTTCGGGCTTCCAGCTCCCCTCACCTGGCATGATCAACACGAACATCCAGGTGGGGGGCATCGTGGAAGAGATCGACGGCGTATCGCTGGAGAAGACGGCGGCGGGCGGCCGGCGGCCGAGGACGGCGTGGGTGGCCGCCGGTGTAGCGGCTGTACTGGTCGCCGGTGGCGCCCTGTGGCTGTGGCAGCCGCGGGTGGACCGGACGCCGTTCACCGCGTACACGGCCGCCCTCCAAGAGGCCCAGTACACAACCCCCGGGGCCTCACCGGGCTCCTGCGTACGGACGGCCGCATCCGAGGAAGAACGCGTCATCTACGACGAGGACGGCAACTGGCTCGCAGCCGGCCGCGACCCGCGCGAAGGCCAGGTACTGGGGCCGGAGTTCGGCGAGTTCGCAGGCGACTGCCTGTTCATCTCCCACATCGACAACGTCCCCGGGGGGAAGGGCACCTACGTGACGCAGTGGGGCGGCGGCAACAAGCAGGCCGTCTCCGAAGAGGACATGCGCGAGTCCGCCGAGTCACAGAAGGACCGGTTCAAGACGAAGCGGAAGACCGACTTCAAGCTTCCTCCGGCGAAGTAGCGTCCTCCTCGTCGCTGGGCTGGGCAGAACGGGCCCCGGCCGCCACCTTGTTCGCCTGGCGCGCAGTGATCCGTTGCACCTCTTCGCGGGCGTCCTCGATCGGGTAGCCGGAATCCTGCAACATCCGTACGCCGGTCTCCAGGCTCAGCACGCTGGCTCCGACACCCCGCACCACCTCGTCCAGGACAGCACTGCGGTCCGTCGGAGTGTGCGGCCCGAAGGCCAGCCGAACCGGCAGGTTCTCACCGGCGGGCCACCCCTCCGCCTGCCCGGCCTGATGGAGCCGCTGCACCATCTTGAAGAGCAGCCCGTACTTGTGCGCGCGGGCAAGACGCATTGCGTCCACGAGGGAGTCCAACGGCCCCAGAGACAGCTGGAGGGCGTATCCGCTGGGGACGTCCGACGGGTCGACGGTGCCCAGACTCACCGCGGGCAGACGCGCGTTGACCGCTGCCCGCTCCCGGATCTCCTCCACGCGGGCGCGGAGCTCCGCCAGCTGCCCGGAGGTGTCCAGGACGTCCATGCGCCCGCCATCGGCCAGCTGGAAGATGGTGCCCGGCTCCACCGACAACGGGCGGGGCCTGCCGGTGACCCGGTCTACCTCGGCTCGAGCACCGGCCAGGCCGATGATCGGGGCGCCGGTCGTCGCAGAGGCGCGCGCCGAGTCAGTGTCCGTCTCCGCGAGCTCGTCCAGTACCTGCATGACGGGAGCCAGAGACGACTGCCCGAAGTGCTCGCCGTCCGCGACGGTGTTGCTGATGTGGATGATCGGCAGGAAGTCCAAGCGCAGGTCGAGCCGGTGCAGGACCTCCCCGTCCGAACGGGCCCGGAACCGGGCCTTGTCGAGCGGCAGATCATCAAGGCTCTGACCGTGGCGCAGGTCATCGAGGTTCCACTCCGCGTCGGTCAGATAGCACGTGGTACGGGAGGGCCGGTCCGACCACGGGTAGGTCCGCTCGATGATCCCGCTGTCCGTACGGAACACATCACCAGTCTCCAGCAGCCATCCGCCGGTCCCGTCGGCCACCAGGTCCCGGCCGGGGCGTCCCGCATCAGGTGTCGTGCTGCGCGTCGCCGCGGTGATCGGCCCCAGCTCGTAGGTGATGCGCCGGATCCGCGCCTTGACCCCGCGCTCGGCGTCCTCGGGTATTTCCCAGGCGAGATGGACCCGCCGCGGGTAGTCGCCTGGGTCAGCGTCCTCCTCCAGCACGGGGAAGTAGAACCCCGGGTCGAAGGTCCGCAGACGGGCCCGACCCTTGTCCGGGTCCCAGGCGAGAAGGTAGACCGCATCCCCGAGCAGCACCGCCTTCCGCTCGGCGGCCTGCATCCGCAGCGGCAGCAGCTCCTTCTCCGCCCAGCCCCGCAACAGCAGCTGCACGGCAGCCGCCGCCTGCGCCTGAGGGCCGGGATCGTCGGCCCCGGCGTGCTCGGCGCCCGCCACCACGATCTGCTGGGACTTGCCCAGGAGGTGCGCGAGCGCGGTATCCACGAACACGGCGGCGTCACCGAACTCGCGGCGCTCGGCGCCCGCCTCGTTGCCGGTGAGGACGGCCAGTTCCCCGGCCTGGTTCGCGTCGTACGCGGCGAGGATCTTGTACGCGGCCAGGCGGCGAAGAGCATCACGGGGAACCCATGTTGCCTGCACCTGAGGTGCGAGAGACCCATGAGGTTGCCCGCCGCTGGCCGCCGTCATCATCGGCTTGTAGTTCAGCCACGACCAGGCATCGGACACGAAAGTGCGCAGGCCCACGAGAAGATCACCCTCGACAGCCCCACGCCACCTACAGCGTAGGGGAGCGAACGCGCGCTCCCAGGTGCTCACTCCCTGTTGGGCTCAGAGGTCGCCCGCAGCGCCATGCTGTGCGTGAGGAGCTTGTCCCAGACACCCATAGCCACTCCGCAGAGCCCCACCCAGCCAGCTGAGGTCATGGACGGGCTGGTCAACAGGCTGTAGAGGGTCATGCAGCCGAAGAGGATGCCGAGGCTGAGGGAGAGGGCCAGACCGAGGCGGATCGAAGGGGGCAAGGGTGAACGCTGGGGGGACGCTGAGGGGTTTGACATGCAGAACTCCAAAGGAGTGGTCGCTGTTGGGAGCCCGGCCGGGGCATGTCGAACCTAGGTGTCACGCGATGTCCCCCAAAAGCCTCCTCAGTAGGCCAGAATTAGTAAACGTCGGAGGGGGTGAGCGAGTGGACGTGCAGGTGATGTCCGGTGGCGATGGCTCCGCGGATGGTGAAACGGTCGGCGTGGAGCTTCGAGGAGCGCCGGGACTCCCAGGCTTGTTGGTGACGATCGGCTTCAAGTCGGGGCAGCACGGCATCTTGCGGGCCTTCTGCCTGACCGTCTGCTCCGAAGACGGGCGGCCACTGCCAACGGAGGGCAGGCACTCGTTCCGGCAGGCAGGCGACAGGATGCTTGCTGTCGCAAGCACTGCGGCGAACCTCGGCACAGAGGTTGCACGGGAACTCGACCAATCGTGGTCTAGGCGCCCCCGCGGAGGCGGAGAGTCACACTCTCGAATGGTCGCCGCGGTGTACAAGGCTGCTGTGCACAGAGGGCTCCCGCCTCGACACGTCGTTGCAGCCGTGTGGAGCCGGAGTCTCGGATGCGTCAACAACTGGCTGCGCGAAGCGCGAAAGCACAAGGTCCTTGGCGTCATCACGCAGGCCAGCAGGCCCGGGCGGGGCGAGCCTGCCGAGGAGGCCACCAGACGGTCAGGCCACCGAGAGGGGCCCTCGGAGGCATCCCCTCGCATGGATGCAACAAGCCAAGGTGCGCGAGTGGGAGGTGTGACGGGATTTGAGGAGTGGGAGTTCCACGTGAAGTTCTCCCGCCGTGACCATCACGTTTGCGCGCTGACGATGGAACCGGCCCGACCGGAATCCCCTCACGCCCTCACGCCCAAGGCGGTCGGCGCGATGCCGGTCTCTCAGATCCTGCGGCTGGCTGTTCCGTCCGTGGACTACACCGAGAGCATCTGCCGGTATGACTTGCGCCCTCATCTGGAGACGGCCCGTCTTGTAGCCGGCCCGCTCGGCGCGCGGAACCGTGGCGAGCAACATCTCCGTCAGGTAGCCATCCTGTACAGATTTGCCCTTTCGCAACGCAAGATGGTGACGGACAAGAAAACAGGTCGTCGGCGCCCGAAGGCTCCTCTTCCTCCGCTGAAGTTGATGCGCGCGGTGTGGGGGGTTGATGCGGTTTCCTACTCCACGGCAAGCCGCTGGACCATGCGGGCCCGAGCAGCGGGGGTCCTCCCCAAGGATCTCCGATGGAGCCCCCGGTTGGACCCCCGCACGACCGGTGACCAACCCCGCAAGCGGACATCTCGCCCCGCATAGCCACCCCTTCACAGCTACCTACGTCCTGACAACCTCCCGTCCTGGTAGCCGGTGGATGCGGCGCCGCTGCGTTGCGGATCGGCGAGCTCGGTCATGGCGTGCACAGCGGCGTCCATTCGGTCGGGGGAGTCCATTCCGGCGACCCAGGTCACCATCTGCTGCTCCAGCTGCGGCCACTGTCCGACGTGGTGGACACGGCCCTGTTCGTACAGCTGGGCGATGGGCTCGGCGCGCAGCCTCTTGCCGTGCTTCGCGGTGACCGAGAGCACGGCGGGCATCAGCATGTTCTCGGTGCGCTGCTCGCGCGCTAGTTCCTGCCACGCCTGGTGAAGGATCTGGCGGCTCATGTCGCCGCCGTAGTTGGCCTCCACCACGATCGCGTCCGCCCGCAGCTCGATCGCGAGCAGGCACGCCTCTCGGCCCCAGGCGTCGGCGCCACGGTTTCCGGACCGGTCGTCCAGGACGTACATGTGGCCTTCGGCGTCGCGGGCCGCCGCGACGATGCCCGTCTCGTCGCCCACAGCGGACTCGCCCCCCGCGGGGTCGACTGCGACCACGATCCGGCTGAGGTCGATGCCACGCAGCTGCGCGGCGCTGATCCGGTGGCCGGTGATCCACGCCCAGTCCCAGACTCCGCCGTCCTGCGGCCGGGGCTGCTGCTGGTAGAGACTCCACCAGACGCGCTCACCTACAGAGCGGCGGATCTCCGCGAGCGCGGCTTCGTTGTACCGCTCCGGCCAGAGCGGACCGCCCACCTGACGCCCGAGGGCGTCGTCGTCGGACAGGGCGAGAGCGGGCAGGTCGATGACGGTCCAGCGGCTGCCCTCGTCGGCGAGGACTCGGCCGGCGAGGTCGTCCTCGTCCCATCGGGTCTGGATGAGGATCACGGAGCCGCCCGGCTCGATACGGGTCAGGAGGACGGCCTGCCACCACTCCCACAGGCGCCTGCGCATCGTGGGCGAGGACGCCTCGGCGGCGTCCTTGATCGGGTCGTCCACCACCGCGAGGTGGGCGCCCTTACCGGTCAGGCCACCGCCGACGCCCGCCATGACGGCGCCGCCCTCGGTCCCCGACAAATCGAAGCGGTTTGCCGCCGAGGAGCCCGGCCGCAGCGAGATCCCGATCTGCGGCCCGTAGGTGAGGATCGCGTCGCGGATCCACCGGCCGTGGTCGTCGGCCAGGTCGGAGGAGTAGGAGGCGATCATCACCCGGTGCTCGGGGCGCCGCCGCAGGTACCACAGCGGTGCCCAGCGGGCGGCCCTACGACTCTTGCCGTGCCGGGGAGGCATGGTGAGCAGCAGCTTCGTCGGGACGCCGGCCGCGACCCGTTCGAAGGCAGCGTCGATCAGTCCCAGGTGCGGGGCCTGCATCTCCCGGCCCTCGGTGAGGACGGAAGCCATCGCCCCCGGGGAGCGATCCATCGCCATGTCCCGCTCGATGCGGGCGAGCTGGGCACGGAGCTGTGGTGTGGAGGCGGCGGCTATCTCACGGCGGCGCGGCGCGGGAAGCGACCGGTACAGCTGGAGGACCGCAGCCTCGTCAGCCCTGGCCACCCTCGCCCGGGTCGCCCGCGAGAGCGATCAGCCGCTGGAGCTCTTCCAGCCCCGCGGTCTCGACCTGCACGGCGCCGCCGTCCGGACCTGACACCTCAGTGCGTACTGGCCGGTTGAGTCCCAGAAGGTGGCTGCTGCGCTCGATGATGCGCACGGCGCGGTCGACGGCCTGGAGGTCACCGTTGCGGATCGCGGACCGGTAGACGCCGAAGAAGAGCCGCTCCAGGCGCTCCACCATCAGCTTGCGCAGCTCATCGGCGCTGTCGTCCAGCACGGTGCTGCGCTCGGCCAAGGCCTTGGAGACGTCCTTACAGGCGAGCTCGATCAGCCGGGAATCGGTGGGGGGCTCGTCGCCTCGCTTGTAGGTGTCGATGCCGTACCCCTGCGGGTAGGCGACACCATCGCTGTTGATCGACGGATCGGCGGCGAGTTTCCGTCCGATGGTCAGCCAGTCGACGCCGGCCAGCTTCAAATCGATCGCGTCGGCGCGGCGTTGGGTGATTGCAGCACGCACGGCCCGAGTGGGGCGGCCCATGAACACAACTCCTGGGCCCCGCGCCACCCTCCCATGATCCTGTAGCGAAGGGTGCCGCCCGCGGGTGTGGCACAGCCCGCCCCGCGTCCGAGTGCCTTGACGGACGCGGGGGCCGGGCGGGGAAGGGCTAGCTCTGTGCCAGGGTCCACTTCGTGAGGCGGTCGACGATGTCGAGGACGGAGCGGCGGGGCCCGTCCGCGATGAAGGCGAAGACGACGAATGAGGGAATGAGGGCGATCACGACGAACAGGGCCGGGATGATGCGCACGACGATCGTCAGGAAGTCGACGAGGGCGCGGAGCGTCTTGGCCTGGGCGAGTACGTCAACAAGGCGGTCGAACAAGGTGTCTCCTCAGTTGCGAGTCGGGGCGAGCAACCTGGCTTCCGCTCCGAGGGCAGAGTTCTCCCTCGGTTCGGGGTCTGCCGTCTCCGGCAGAACGTCCAAGTTCAAACCGCCCCGCTGACCCGAACTGCGTGAGTCAGCGGCAGGCTTGGTACCGACTCGCTGATGGCACTTGTGACGCCCTTCCCGACCGTGACCCTGAGGGCCTGTTCCTTCGCCAGACATGCGCCTGGCGGCCCACAGACGCTAGCGGGCCGCCAGACTGCTATACAAGAGGTCGTTCAAGCCACTGGCTGAACAGCATCGGCCGAATTACTCGAAGGCGAGCTGCCCGGTGTCCCCCCGTGGGTCCGGTCGAGATAGCTTCTCGGGGGCATCGGGAACTTCCCTGTGGGTTCGAAGCCACCAGCCGAATTGCCAGTTCCGGCACGTCCGAAACAGTCGAGCTTGTCGCATCGGTGCCTCGGCCGGAATGGAATGCTCCCCCCAGCCAGTGATGGGTCTGGCGTCAGTCAGCCGTACTCGGAGCCCAGGGGTCAGGGCGTTCCCTTCCCACAGCTCACCGGGTGCGTACTCGAAGGCCAGGTGCGCGTTACGGCTCCAATCCCAGGGGGTGGGGAGCGCGCACAGGTACCAGGCCACCGGCGGAGAGTCCGCCGGCAGGAGCAGGGTCTGCCTCTCCAGCCGGCGGTCTACCGTCGGCCTGTCGCACTCGGCGAACGTCTTAAGGCAGTGCTGTGTGAGGTCGAGCTGGCGTATCCCGGCCAGCCACACGATGCCGTACTTTTCGCGTGATTCTATTTCTATGCGAACCTTTTCATGATTCGCCCCCGATTCCATTTACTACCCCTCCATTTGATTATTCCTATCCTTGATCAATTCTATCAGAATTTCGACGATTCCCTCATGTTTGTCATGTCGGAAGTCGTTGGGGTAAGGCATATTGAATTCATTCCGAAAGGCCTCCTCGTATTCCTCGACAGGGAAGGGGCGCGGCTTGCGGCAGACAGCCTTGACGGTCGCCCGCGTCACGTCGCTCACCTCGACTTCCTCGAAGTAGCGGGACAGGAGGCCGCGCAGCGACTCGGGGGTGTGGTACCGGATCCGCTGCCACTTCCCGCGCACGAACCGCATGTCCACGTTTTCGCTGTCCAGGAACGCCAGGCGTGTGGAGTCACGGCTGATGGAGTGCCCGGAGGTCTCGTACGCCTTCTCGCGTTCCAGGTTCCGGGTACCGATGCACACCTGCCCGTCGGCTGCGCACAGCGCGTTCACGGTGAGCAGCACCCAGTGTTGGTATTCGAGGGAGGTGGTCGCGTTGATCACCGAGTCCAACACGACGACCTCGTACAACCCCCGCTCTCGAAGCTCCCGTTCGATCCCGCGGATCATCGACACGATCCCGCGGACGTCGAGGCTGTACTTGCCCTTGAGCGTCCGGTACGGCTCGTAGTCCTGGACCTGGTAGCCCTGAGCGCGCAGGTACTTCGCGTAGTCACCGTGTCCCGCCCCAAAGTCCACGACCCGGTGCGAGGTCGTGAGCCACGGCAGAACCAGCCGCTCCCACACCTCCGACTTGTAGCGGACCTTGTCGGCCTTCGCCTTCGAGGAGTGCTCGCGCAGCCGATTCGGCTGGACGATGTGCTGATTCCAGACGGGGGCCTGATCCTCCAGCCCCGTCCAGTCGTAGACGCCGTACTCCCCGGTCAGGTCTTCCACGAGCTGGCCGGCGTCGAAGGAGGCGACGGTCCACGCGAGGATGTCGAACCTCTGGGCGCGGGCAACGGCCGCGTACTCGGCGTTCAGGACCACACGGCCCTGGTCATCGATGACGACAGATCCCCAGGGGCCGTGAGCTGCGGTCATGAACCCGATCGCCTGCTGGAACGGCAGGTTGCGGGAGGCGATAACCTCGATGCTCTGCCACGGAATCCAGCACCATTGGCCGATCGGCCCGGCCTCCGCGTAGACGACGCTGCTCTCAGTCTCGACGCGGTTGTGCAGGAGGTTGAACTTGATCTCGTCCTGGAGACGCACCTTCTGGGGAAGGATCATCGCGGGCACCGTGGTCTGCCCGATCGCCTTCAACCCCTTGGTCCTCTGGTGACCGGCGACCAGGGTCCCGTCTGCGTTGAGGATGACCGGCTTCACCACGCCGTGGCGGCGCAGCGATCCCTGGAGGCGGACGAAGGAACTCTCCGACAGGCGTCGAGGGTTGTAGTCCGCCGGCCGCAACTTCTCCAGCGGATAGGCGGGATCGAACCGTACGTCGAGGGGGTTCACGCCGCGTCCCCCTCACTGGCGTGGTGCTCCTCGTTGAGGACGTGCCAGCCGAACCCGAGGTCGGAGTCCTGCTCGTCCACGTACCGCTTATAGATCGCGTTGAGGAACTCCACCTCGTCCTGCGTGATCCGCACGCGGGTGGATGACCACTGGAGGTAGCCCCACTGGAGGTAGTCCACGGTCGCAGCGGCCCCCGTGCCAGCGCCGTCGCTCGGCAGCTCGATTGGCGCGGGCAGAGAGGTGTCGTCCAGGAGGTCGTCCAGCTGCTCCTGGTCGTAGCCGGTCCCCTCCAGGTTCGGGAGGTCGGTGAGGATGTCCGCGAGGAGAGCCGTGTCGTAACCTGCCAGGTCGCTGGTCCGGTTGTCGACGATGACGATCTTCGCGGCGGTGGCCTCGTCAACGTCCAGCCAGGTGACCGCGATGTCGTCCCAGCCGAGCTTGCGGGCGGCCTTCGCCGTGTGATTGCCCGCGAGGATCTCGTTCGGACGGCCGGTGTGTGTACCGCGGTTCACCACGATCGGCTTGTACTGGCCGTGCGTGGACAGGGACTCCGCGATGGCGTCCAGGTCGCCGGTGCGGGGGTTGCGGTGGAACGGGGCCAGGTCCGCGAGCGGCACGACGAGGTCGGCCAGCGAAGCAGGAATGCGAGATGCGTCAGTGGACACGGGGCTCCAGCCCCGCGCCCACCTACGACCCTAGGTGATCAAGCGGGTCGCTCCTCCGGCTGCCTCATACGGCCACGTCGCTGTACGTCTGGGCTTGCTTCCGCCACATCGCGGCGTACTCGGCGTCCTGCGCGATCAGCGTGTCGTGGGTGCCCTCTTCGATGACGTGCCCGCGGTCGAGTACAAGGATGCGGTCAGCGGACCGGGTTGAGCCGAGGCGGTGGGTGATGAGGATGACGGTGCGCCCGGCGCTCAGGGCGCGGATCCGCTCGTACATTGCCTCCTCGGCGCGCGGGTCGAGCGCGGAGGTCGGTTCGTCGCAGATGAGGAGCGGGGCCTCGGCTCGGTAGAACGCGCGGGCGGCGGCGAGTCGCTGCCACTGGCCGCCGGAGAGGTCCACGCCGCCCCACTGCGAGGGTGCGAGGTTGGTGTCCAGGCCGTCGGGGAGCCGTTCGAGTACCGCGTCGGCGCTGGCCGCCGCTGCTGCTGCGAGGACGGCAGCATCTCCGCCTTCGCCCTGGCCGAGGGTGATGTTGGCGCGGGCGGTGGTCTGCCAGCGGGCGATGTCCTGGGGGAGCATGGCCAGGCGCCGCCAGATTTCCTCGGGGTCGGCATCGGCAAGGTTGATGCCGTCCCAGGTCACAGCCCCCTGGTCGGGGGCGTAGAGGCCGCAGAGGACTTTGGCGAGGGTGGACTTGCCGGAGCCGTTCGCGCCGACGATGGCGAGGACTTCGCCCCGGTGGACGGTCACGGACACATCGGAGAGGGCGGGTGCCTTGCTGCCGGGGTAGGTGAAGGTGACTTTCTGGGCGCGGATGATGCCGGGCTCCGCGGGGACGGTGGCCGCCGGGAGAGGGAGACGGGTTCGTGTGTCGGCGTCCTTGAGGAAGCTGGCCCAGTCCTGGAGGTAGAGGCCGACCTTGTAGGTGGTGTGGATGCCGGTGACCAGCCCGGTCAGGAGGATGCGGCTGGTCTGTACGGCGATCACTGCTGTGCCTGCGGCGGCGATCGGCACGGTCCCGCCGGTGACCAGCCACACCAGAGCCGCGTAGACCAGGAGCATCGCGCCGCCGGCGAGGGCGTCCCCGAGGAGCTGATAGCGGGCGGTGCTGCGCCCGACCTGTTCGGCATGGGCTTCAAGGCGCCGGGTGACGGTCCCGAACTCGGAGAGCAGCCAGGGCCGCATCGTGGCCGCGCGGACGTCCAGAGCGGTCGCGCGGCCGGAGGTGTGGTACATCAGCGTGTGCCGAAGCCGCCGGTCGGCGAGCGTGTGCCGCTCGGCGCGGTGGCCGGCCCGGGCGCTGTAGACGGCCGCGGCTCCCTTGGGGAGGACGGCGAGGAGCAGTAGCGGCACCAGCACGGGGTGCAGGGTGGCGAGGATCCCGAGGGCGGCAAGGATCCCGAGCGTGGACGCGGCCACCGAGGCGAGGGCCTCGACCATGAGGTGGGTGTCCTTCGAGGCCCGGTTGGCGGCTTCGCTGTGGTCGCACCACGCGGGGTCGTCGTAGGAGGCGAGCGGGACGCGGGTGGCGGCGTCGAGGTAGCGCAGCTCCGCCATGCCATCGACGCGCGGGCCGATGCACGCCGTCACGCTCACCGCCATCGCGGAGGCCAGGGAGCGGGCGACGGCCGCGCCGGTGATCAATGCGAGGGACGGCAGGGCCTGCTGCAGCCGGTCGGCCGCTGCCCCGGGCGTAAACAGCGGGGTGAGGGCGCCGCGGGTGGCGTACAGGCCGATCGCGGTCAGAGCCCCGCCGACAAGCTGGAGCACGGCCAGCCACAGCACGGCACGCCGATCAGCCGTCCAGGCCAGGCGCAGCGCGGCGGCGGCGAGGGCGGGCAGGCGGCGAAGCATGGTGGGTAGCGAGTCGGCGAGTGCGTCTTCGTGACGCTCGGCGCTCACCTTGTACTGCGGCAGGACGTCGCCGACCGCCGGAGTTCGGTTCCGGCGGACAGCGGACCACCGGCGGGCGGCGCTGGAGGGGGTGGGAGTGGTGTCTTCCGTGCCGCTGATGCGGGGTTGTGTGTCTGTCACGCATGGAGCAACGGCTCACCCATACGGGTGGTTGTGGTGGCGAGGGGTGGCGAATTTCAGTTCGATCGTTCCACCTGGAGGGCGGGTGCGTACGGCCACACGCGGTCGGTTTCGGCTTGCCCGACAGCGACTCCTTCGGCCTCGATCCAGGCGTGCGCACCGTGCGGTACGAAGCGTGCGCCCAGAACCCAGCGGACATGGAGGCCGGTCAGCGCGGCGGCAAGGTAGGCACCCAGGGACTCCTCCAGGCAGGCGGCCCGTCCAGGCCAGCCGAGGGCCGCCCGGCGAACAGCTGCGTGAGCGAGGGCAGCCTCGTCGGCGGTCGCAGCCCGGCCTGGGAGCCGCGTCGCGGCGCGGGCAACGGACACGGAGCAGCGCACGGGCAGGCACCGCAGCAACACGAGAGCGAACGCCAGCCCGGCCTGGCCGGCGATCTGATGTCGCAGTGGGACGCCCCCGGCAGAGGCGAAGCGGACCGTCGGGACGGTCTCGTCGCCTGCGGGCGGCTCCTGGACGCCGACAGCGAGTCCGGCGGTCTCGAGATCGTCGGCGACCGCGCGCAGGTCTGCGCGCACTCGGTCCGCGTCGACGCCCCGGCTCGACCAGTGCGCGACCAGTTCCTCGATCGCCTCGGGCACCGCCATGCCTGCGGTCGTCCTTGCCCACAGCTCGGCGCCAACCGGGTCGAGGAACCGCCACTGTCCGCGTCCTCGGCGGGTGTCCAGCAGAGCGACACCGGCGCTGGTCCGTGCGGCGTGGACGCCGCTGGCGCGCTTCACACCGCCTCCTTCGTGGCCGGTACCTGCTCCCAGAACAGCTCACGGCGGATGGGGAGGGAGGCCCGCCACCGTTCGATGGCGACCAGGCTGTGCAGCCCGGCCAGTGCGGCGGGCTCCCCGTGCACGGCAGCCTCCAGGGCGGCGACGACCCGAACCGGGTCGATCAGCCCGGCCTGCGCCAGGGCCGAGGACCTGATGATTCCGGTCAGGGAGGTGGAGTTGGCCCGCAGACCGGCGTAGACGCTCTGCGTGTGCGCCGTCTTCGTCCGCCGGTTCAGCGCGTACGCGGGCATGACCGTGCTGAACGCTGCACGGGCCAGGGGCTTGAAGTCCCCGGGGCGTGAGCGTTCCCAGCCGGGGACCGCGTGGCAGGCGTCGACGACGAGCGTGTCCAGGTAGGGGGCGTGGATCGGAAGGCCCCACCGCTGGCGGGCGATGGCGTCGAACGTCGCGTGCTCTTCCCCCATCCGCTCCAGAGCGAGCCGCTCGTGAAGTGCCCCCGGCCGGGTGTCCGGGTCCGCGCGCCGGGCCGCGTCATCCACCAGGTCGGCTACGGCGGACCGTCCGCCGGCGGTGAGCCACGCTGCGGCAGCTGTCGGCCCGCACCAGGCCATCGGCCCCGGCCGCGAAACCAGCGGCGAGGGGTATTCCAGCTCCTCCGCGAGCCGCGTCAACGCCTGCGGGTACGTCGTGCGCGTGGTGTGGGCGGCCTCGTTGAGGACGGAGAGGACGGAGCGTTGCCGGGCACGGGCGTACGCGCTGGTGTGACGGACGGCCGCTGCCCGCTGCCCGTTGCGGAAGAGGTCGAGGTACGTCGTCGGGGGCGCATCCAGTACGTCGTCGCCGCCGCGTCCGGTCAGGTGGGCGCGGGAGCCGTAGGCGAGCGCGGGCTCCAGGTGCGCGGCCTTGATGGCCAAGAGGCCCAAACTCAGCGACGGGCTGTCGGTCAACGGGAGACCTGTGAGACTGCCGAGCCGGTCGAAGTGCTTCACCCCCTGCGCGGAACCGTCGACCACCGCGTGCTCGACACCGGGCAGATCCTCGGCGAGACGCCGCGCGTACAGCAGGTCGTCCTCCGCGGCCATCTGCCGGTCGGTGTAGGTGATGGCGAGGACCGGGGCCCGCTCAGATGCCACGGCGGTCACTACGCTGCTGTCGATGCCCCCGGAGATGTCGGTGGACGTCTTGCCGTAGAGGGCCGCGCGGCGCACCACCGCCGTCGTGAGCCGTTCCGCCAGGGCCTCGGCTCCGTCCTCGAAACTGAGCGTGCCGGAGACGGAAGGCGTGACCGGTTCGGTGCGCGGGAGCCGGCCGGGCTCCAGCACCAGCGCCCAGCCCGGGGGGACCCTGCTGACCCCTTCGAAGTACGAATGACGGCGGCCCAGCGGATCGATCCGGTGGACGGTGAACGAGGCGGCCAGACCCTCCAACGATGGCTGCGACCCCTCGTACGCCGCCAGCACCAGAGCCGACGTCGACCACAGGACCGCCTCGCCGTCCACGACCCAGAACACGGGGATCGTCCCGGCGCGATCACCGGCCACCCGCACGGTGTCTGCGGTGCGGACCACGCTCAGGTAGGCCCCCGGCAGCCGCGAAGCCAACGCCGTGTTCCCGCGCTCTGCTGCATCCCTGGCCTCGCGCAGCTCGGAGGCCGTGGCCAGGCACGAGCCGAGCGCCACGACCTCGGCGGACCCGCCCAGAGCCGGGCTGGTGCGGACCTCCACGTCGCTGTAGTTCGCGTACCAGATACGGCCCGGCCCCTCCATGGGGATCTCGCGCCGTGCGCACGGCTGCCACCTCCCGCCCGGCGCCCTGCCGCGCCCGGTGTCGTACATCCCTGCCACGAACCTCATCGCCCCGCCCTCCTGCACCTACGAACCGGACCTTCGCCGTCTCAGCGAAAGTGCCCGGGACTCCCGACCTGGCGGGTCGTCCCGGGCACCTGCTCACCGCGTGACGCCCTTTCGGGCGGGCGGGTTAGGACCAGTACTGGGTGTCGTCCGCGTTGTCGTTGCCGGCCGACCCGAGGGTGGCGCCGGTGACCGTGCCGAGGGTCGACACGGCCGGGGTGACGTACTCGGAGGTCTCGTTGACGTCCATTGCATCCTCCACAGAATGCTCGGGGGGGGTAGGGACTGTCCGACGCCCGTCCGGTCTTGCTTTCGCCCCGGTCGGCCGTTCGAACACCTCTATGACACCCCGGCCCAACAGCGTTCAGAAGAGTCGCAGTTGGGCCCTTACTGGGATGCTGTCTGGGAGGAACCTGGTATCGGGTTGGGACGTGCCGAGGTCAGGGCGCATCCAGCAGATCCAGAACGGCCTGGTGGTAGATCGCGTAGACCCGAGGCAGCTCGGAGAGGTCCGCCCGCTCATCGATGCCGTGCAGCCCTTCGTAGGGGAGCCCGAACCCCGCGGTGGCCGGGATGCCGTACATGGCCAGCAGGTTGCCGATGTTGGAGGGTCCGGCGGTCTTGGGACGCACCGGTGCCCCGAGCCGGTGTGCTGCGGACATCAGGGCCGCGGCGGGCTGTTCTTCGGCCCCGAGCTGGAACGGCGGCCAGGCCGCCACGAGCTCGATGCCGGTGGGCTGCGGGCCGGGAAGCTCCGCGTCGAACTCCGCGACCGTCTTGCGGACCAGGTTCTCGGCGTCCGCCGCATCGAAGCCGGGGGTGGTGCGCACGTCGATGTTGAGGTCGCACCGCTGCGGTACGACGGAGAACCCCTGTCCGCCGTGGAACGCGGTCACGGACAGCTTGGGAGGCAGCGGGAAGCGCGCGCCGGCCTCGGGGGTCTGGGGGAGCTGCGCCGCGTCCAGGAGCTGCACGAGGACGGCGGCGCGGGAGATCGCGCCCATGACGGTGCGGCTCGACCCTGAATGCCCAGAGGGGGCGTGCACGGAGATCGTTGCCCGCCATAGCCCGCGCCCGCCCACCACGACCTCGTCCATGCCGGGGTAGCCGATCATCACGCCCGCAGGGGTAGGGGCGTGGGGGTCCGCGAGGTAGGCCAGGGCGCCGCCGAAGCCGCCGGTGTGCTCATCGACATCGAGAAGCACCGCGAGCCCGCCGGCCAGCTCGTGCGCGCGTTCGTGGATCTGGGCCGCGATGTGGCAGAACGCGGAGGCCGCCAGTTTCGAGTCGGCCGATCCCCGGCCCCGCAGCCAGCCGTCTTGGACATCGGCGACGGTGGGGGAGAACGACCAGGAGCGGGCGTCACCGAAGTCGGCGGTGTCCACGCAGGCGTCGAGCGTCCACCACGGTCCGGGCCTGCCACCCGCGATCTCCACCAGGAGGCCGACGAGGTGGCCGTCCGCGTCGTGGAGACGCCGGTGGGGCAGATCCCGGGCAGTCAGCCACGCCTCCAGCGTTGTGAGCACCGGACCGTAGTCATCGACGCCGCCCCGGCTGGGCTGCCGGATCAGATCCTGGGCCAGCCCCACCACGGACTCCACCTGATGGGCTGCAGCCGCCACGGTCTCGTTCACGCTTCTCCCTGTCACAGCGCCCCGCCCTGCCGGTGCGGCAGCGCGCGTACAGCCGCCATCGTCTCCAACGGCCTTGCCGACGCGCACGCTTCTTTCCCATGCTGGAGCAGGCCCACGGCAGCCTCCCGGTTTAGCAGGACCCCGCAGTCGAAGCCGTCGGCCCCGTGGAAGCTCGGGAGCGGCACCACTGCGGCGGTCTCCGAAGCGACGAAGAATCGCTCCATCGCGGACGACGGCTCGACCATCCCGATGTGCATGGTCTTCTGCCCGTTTCGGCGTTCCCCGGGATCACGTAACTCCAGCAGCCGCAGCAGGTGGGCGGCGAGAGCCTCATGCTTGGGCGGCCCGTACAGCACCCGGTAGTGCACAAGGTCCGGCTGCTGCGCCACTGTCGTCTCGATCGCCGACAAGTACGACTTCTCCCTGGACCGCGACCCCGTCACCACCAGCTGCTCGCGGGCGCCGGCCACCACCTCGACCATGGCCTCCAGGAGATCGGAGTGCCGGTTCAGGACACGCACCACCACGGCGGTGCCGCTCGCCTCCAGCACGCTCGTGTTCTCGGCGCCGTCCTGATGGGCGAAGAGGATCTCCCCCCGCTCCCGGTACAGCTGGCACAGGCCCCGCCGGTTCTTCAACCCCGTCCGCTTGCGGCCGGACTCCCACGCGCTGAGCAGGCTCGCGTCCGTCGAGCCGCGCGTGATGGCGTTCAGGGCTGCGGCTGCCTCCTCCAGCGTCATGTGCCGCGACTGGCGGGCGCGCTTGAGCCCCGAGTCGGGATGGACGGAGGCGTTCATGAGTCCCCCAAGGAGAGCGGCGGCGAGGCCGGACGGTGTCGGCAGGCGCAGAACGCAACGCCGCCCAGCATCATGCGCGTTGAGGGCGGAAGCGTGGAGGGGGTACGCGCCATCGCAGCTGAATTTCGCCCCGGACCTGGACGCTTTCGGCCCGCAGGTCGAGCCCGACCCTGGACGTGATCGTGCCCCGCCGACGGGGGATGCGGCGGGGCACAGACCGATCGTATCGGGCGAGTTACGCAGATGCTCCCCTGTCGGGGTCAGGGCTGCGACGAAGGGGCGGGTTCACGCCGCGACGACCCACGCGAGGGTGCGAGCCTCACGCCGCAGCTCGACCAGTGCGGCGTAGGAGTGGCCCGGCTCGGTCCAGTAGGGGTGGGCGTACAGCTCGCGGAGCTCCTGAATCAGCTGGCGTCGGAGAGCCGTGGTGCCGAGTGTCGGACGCTGCCGGGTGAGAGCGTCGTAGGTCCGAATCACGCGGACCTGGGTCAGCAGAAGATCATCGGGGAAGGTGGTTCGCGACATGCAGAAATTAGGCCACCTGTTCGATTTGGCGCGCAAGTCGATCTCGGGCTTCCAGGAGTGGAGCATTCGTTCGGAAGGGCGCCCGTACGGGGCATCGGTCGTAGCCCCAGTCGCGGAGGAGTGGAGTCGCCCGGCTGTCACACCTTAGGCGCGACGCTGGGCGTGCGGAGTCGTTGTTCCGCTGTGAACATCGAAGCGAATCAGGCGGGCCTCCTGCGCATTGAGATCACCGCGCAGGACCTCGACGCGGCCCAGGCGGCAGCGGAGCGGATCTCGACGCTCTGGCTGTCCAGCTCGACTCAGCCCCGGAGAATTCCGGGCGTGGACGGAGTCCAGGTGACCGTTCATGCGGACATGGAACGCAGCCCGGCGGAGGGCGGCTACCTCGAGCCGCCCTCCGCCGAGAACTACGCCATGGGTTAAGGGCCCACCCCGGGTGTCGAACCCGGAACTCTGCGGCCGATATCCCTGAGGGCCGGTACCGCGCACCTCTACCGATTGGGTCAGGCGGGCATGTGTGCTTGATCTAGTGGCTTTGTCAGTGACAACCAGCTCCACTGGAAGGTCTGTCCTGGATCCGCTTGAGGATCTTCTAGCGGCATGATTGTCGGTGAGATTGGGAGCCACCTGGCTTTCCTCTCGCTTGCCACACAGAGCCTGCCTAGGCCGTCTTACGGATCTTGCCTGACCCGGCGTTGTCGGACCGCGTGAGTACGTCCGGTACGAGCCGCAGTCCTCCGCCGTGGAAGCCACCGCCGCCCTGCGCTTCGACACGACACGGGCGTGGCCGCCCACATGGCCGTAAGCGCCTCCTCCAACCGGAGCACCCCTGCCGAGGTGGGGGCCCGCACCCGGCCCGCCGTCGGGTCCGCACGTTCCACGGGCAACGGAGACCTGAGGAATCGTTACGTCTGGGGCATTCGTGTGAATGCCCCAGGTCGCGTTCGCGGCATCGTTGTGCCGATGGGCAGAATCGGTTCTGGTCAGCCGCAGGCGGGCCTGGTGACAGTGTCCGTCCGTGCCTCCCGCATGTGATGCCGCAGTCGGTCCGGGACCGGTACTGAGGCCGCCCGTCGATCACCCAGACCCCGTGATCATTCAGCTATCCGTCAGCTTCCGTGCCACCCAGACCCCGTGGCCGCGCAGGCACTTCACCGATCACCGCGCCCCCGTGATCTTCCTTTAGCTCCTTAATTCGCACGGCCCGTTGCCGTGGTTCCTCGGTGTTGCTCCAGCTGTTCTCGATGTGAGTCGGAGTCCTGCCGCGGGCCCATGTCCCGGACCGTTCTGCACACCTCTCTCCAGCCGCATCCGTACCGGTCGCCGTGCCGGGCAACAGCTATGCCCCGCCGGACTGTCGGCGGACGGGGCCGGTCTGCCGTGCCCTGTCCAGGGGCGGGGTGAAGTTCCCCGGCCGGTGGCTCCCTCACCTGCCCTGCGGGGTGTGCCCAGGGGGCTGCGGTGCCCCGGTGAGGCAGAACGTTCCTCCAGACAGGCCCCGGACCGGGGCCCCCGGTCCGGCGCGCCTGCGCCGGACCGGACGCAGGACATCAACGAAGAAGTGTGAAGGGAAGGACGTCATGAACACAGGTCTCAGGAAGAGGTCCCGGACCGTGCTGTCGGCGGCAGCGGTGGTCGTATCGCTGGCGGCGTTCACGCTGCCCGGCGCTGCGACGGCCGGGGCGGCCGCCGCGACGATGTGCGACGGGAAGGTCGCCACGATCGTCGGGACGGCAGGTAACGACACCCTCGAACAGGCAGATGAGAACGACGTCATCGCGGGTCTGGGAGGCGATGACACCATCACCTTCAGCAGCGACAGTGGCGTCACGGTCTGCGGGGGTGCGGGCAACGACACCATCATCTTCGGCGGGGACGGAGGTACATTCGGCACCAGTGCCGGTTCCGCCAGGATTCTCGGCGGTGACGGTGACGACACGATCAAGGTCGAGGGCACCTTCACCGGAGGCGCGATCTACGGCGGTGTCGGCAACGACCGCATCAGCATCATCGGCGATAGCGGCAGCTCCTCAGGCAACGGTAAGCCGGGCATGACCGGCGGCGCTGTCTACGGCGGCACCGGCCCCGGCGACCTCGACCTCCTCGGCGTCGACACCATTACCATCGAAGGCGGTATCCAGAGCAACGGCAACACTCACGGGGTCACCGCAGGCACCATCGACGGTGGCGCGGCGAATGACACGATCACCATCCGCGGGGGTACATACAGCGTCGGCGGCGACGATACGGGCAACGGTGCGGCGGGTATGACCGGGGGGACGATCACCAACTTCTCCGGCAGCGACACCGTCACCATCACCGGAGCCGACGCCTACCGCACCGACGACAGGCCTGAGGGCGGAACCGGCGGCGCCGGCACCTCCGGGAGCGGCACCCGCATCGACGGCAGCGTCCTGTCCGGCGCCTTCCACGTCACGATCACCGGCGGGCGGGGTGCGGGCAACCATGCTGGTGGTGTCGGTAACTCCAGCACCCTGACCGGCAGCGCCCTCGCCGGCGACACCTTCAGCATCACCGGCGGTGAGCCCAACTTCGACAACGCCAACCCGGTCTCCTCCGCGCACGGCGGGACCGGCAACACCGGCACCGTCAACGGCGGCGGCGGCAACGACACCCTCACCGCAACCGGCGGCAAGGGCGGCGGCGACGCGAACACCGGCGGCGCCGGCAACACCGGCACCCTCAACGGCGGCGCGGGCAACGACCACCTGACCGCCACCGGCGGCACCCCCGGCGGCACCAGCAACGTCGGCGGCACCATCAACGGCGGTGCGGGCACCGACACCTGCAACGCCACCGGCGGCAGCATCACCTGCTGACCCGTCCGCCATCACCGCTGAACGCGGAGACGATCAGCCGTGGCCGGGCCGGGCGCATGCCCGGCCCGGCCACGTGTTTGTCTTCCGCGGTACGCGGGCGCGGGGTCAGCTGTCCGCTGCGTCGGCTGCGGCCTGGGCTCGCTAGCACCCCGAACCTCCCACCACCAGCCCCCCACTGGAGCCAAAACCCATCAACACGAACTCCACCCAGCCCAAGTGGAGCCAGAGGTCACCTTCCGACTGGAGCCGCTTGTCGTCGATAGAGCCAATCTAGGTTGCCGTGGCGCGGGGGCCTACGTACCGCGCCCAGACGTCTGTGCCCTGAGACCGCGCTTCGTAGGCGCCCGCCGGGCGGAAGCTGGAGTGCAGGCCGGCGCGGATGCGGTAGGCGAGATTCGCCGCCCGGCTGGTCGAGTCGCGTGCGTCCACGTGCGCCCACTCGCCGTGCCGGTCCCTCAGGGATCTTGCGGCGGTGTCGGCGTCCGAGTTCCGGGAGGGCGGGGGCTCGAAGCGGGCGTGCATCAGCGGGTGACTCCGTTCGCGTACGGTGCCTCGGCGAGCTGGCGAATGCGGGCAGCGGTGGACCACTGGGCGCCCGCGAGGTCCTCGCAGAGCCTGTTGGAGAGCTCGGCGATCTCCGCGAGGGCCTGCTCGGCGGAGGGGGCGAGGGTGGGCCGGGTGCGAGTGGAGGATCGGCGGGCCGCGGGGGTGTAGGGCATCGTGTTGTCCCTTAGCGGTTGTTGCAACGGCAGGTGTTGGTGATGACGTTGAACCAGCTGTCGCAGGAGTTGCACCAGACCGAGCCGGGGGCCGGGGCGGAGTCGGGGTCGTGGTCCATGGCGTCTTCCTGGTTAGAACGTGTTGGGGAGTGCGGAGTGCGGGCCGTTGGGCGCGAGGGTGGCGACGATGAGCGGAAGGTCGCGCGGCCGCCACAGGGCCACTTCGAGACCGCACGCCGCCAGGTGTGTCAGCCACTCGCGTTGGGCGGGTCGCACCTTGCCGGTGTCGGTCTTCAACTCGACGAAGAGCGTCCGCTGGGTGAGCGGGTGCCCGTACACCTCGTCAGGCCAACCGGCGTCGCTGCGCTGACTGTTGTGGGTGTGATAGGCGAGGGTCCAGCCGCGGAGTAGGGCCAGCTGCCTGACCTGGCGGCGAAACTGCTCCTCGGTCACGGGGTGCTCGCGGCCGGCCGGTAGGTCCAGTTCGCTATCGCAGCCTCAAGAACGGCGTAGTGCTCGGCGGCCTTCGGGTCGGACTGAGGGGCGTAGGCGGGTGCCGGGGGCCGGGGGTTCGTCCGGCGGTGTCGGTCCCGCAGGACGGCGTCGACCGAGTACCGCTCGCTGACGAGTTCGGCGAGGGGGTGCCCGTACTGCTCCATGGCCTGTGCCTCTTCGAGGTCGTCGTAGGTCGTGGTCGTAGGCATCTGCTTCTCCATGGGTGGGCCGGGACCCGCAGTGGGGGCGGGTCCCGGCCGGAGGGGGTGGCTCGTATCTGACGAGCCGGTCCGGGCGGGCTGGGCGCGGGGTGTCGCTGCCCGTCCGGAGGTGGGTGGGTGTCGGGCCGTGCCTGTGGCCTGATGTGCAGGACCGTAACACGATTTTGTGTAGTGGCCTATTTTTCGTGGGTCAGTCCACCTCGACCACGTCGTCGGGGTCGTAGAGCCGCGCCTTGTTCATGCCGCTCCAGAGGACGGCCACCAGGCGCTCGCCGGTGAACGGGTCCGTGGCGTAGCCCGAGACCTCGCCGAGTAGGAGGATCGGGGAGGTGGATCCGCTGCTGGTCTGGGTGACGACCGTGCCGAGTGTGTACTCCATGGTTCAGCCCTTCTGGGTTCGGGTTGTGGCGATGAGTTCCAGGCCGCGACCCCACTCGGCGGTGACGGGTTCGTGGAAGGCGCAGCCGCTGGCCTCGCCTTCCAGGTCGGTGGCGATCCAGTCACCGGGGCCGCCGGCGGCGGGGCGTTCGAAGTGCTGGATGCCGCCCCCGTCCAGGGTGATGGCCAGGCGCCGGTTGCCGGTGGCGGTGACGGATACTGTGAAGCCGCTTCCGGTGGTGAGTGCTTCGTGGGTGAGGGCGTCGCCGAGCTTCATTCCGGATCCTTCATTGGTAGTGGCCTATTTCTGATCAGTAGAGGGCCCCGAAGCCGTCGCAGGTCGGGCACGTGTCGTCGGTGTCGGGGCTCACGCCGTCTTCGCAGTCCGGGCAGTCGATGCGTCGGCCGATGCCGTGGCACTGGGCGCACTCCCGCGTCTGCTCGTGCGGGCCGTGGAGGTAGACCTCCCATCCGAGCCCGTCGCAGCTGTCGCACTCGGGCGCCTGGAAGTTGAAGGTATCGGCGCAGTGGACCGGGGGGTGGGTGAGCGACACGCGGATCTCCTCTCGGTGTGAAGGCGCTGCCGCCCTCCGCATACATTAATTCTACTATGCCTTAGGGGGGTGTCCAGTGGTTCCCGAAACGCCGACCTGCACCCGGCCGTACTCCAACAGCGCGGCAGCAACCCCTTGCACCTGCTGGCCGGTCCACTGGGAACCCGTCAAGGACAGTCGAACGGACCCCACGCAATCGCCCGCGAGCATCAGGCCCGACCTCCCCCACGCCGCAACGCGCTGGCCCGACCTATCGGTGGCCAGTTGCAGCTGGAGACCATCCGTCCTCGCGGGCTCGTCATCCAGAGCCTCGGGCACCTGATGGCCGATCGCGTTGAGCAGCTGCTCGTCGTGGCCGCAGCCGCCCGAGCAGATCACCAGGCAGGCGCCCTGACCCGCCACGAGAAGCGCGTGCCTCGTCGACGCCCGGACTCGAGTCCGCACCTCTACGTGCGGCGCCGGGGCCCAGCTGGTGCGGTCCATCCAGAAGCCCTCGCCGATCTCATCGCGCCGAGCACGGCCAAGCTCCCAGCCCCGCAGCCGGGCCAGGCGCCCCCACGTCCACGACTGCCCGTGACGCCGGTAGTCGGGGTCGGATGCGTCGTCGGTCATCCACAGCGTTGTGGTCCGCCCTCCGGAGAACGGGGCGCCCACCTCGTACGCCGTATCGACCCGGATCAGTACACGCGGCGAGTTGAACGGCACGCGCTCGGCAGCGGCCCCCAGCCCGGTCCACAACGGGCAGCGGGCGCAGGCGCCCGGGTGCACTTGCGTGCACGGGCCGAAGCCTCCCCACCGGGCGCGTCTGGTGTCGAAGCTCTCGCGCAAGGTGGCGTACGACCGCGGGCGCAGCGCGCACTGCGGGCCTCCGGCGCCCATGTGCGCTCCGAGTGAGAGGCGGTTCCATCCCTTGCCGTCCGAGGGCCGGGACGGTGAGGGTTCGGGAAGGAAGACCGGCATCAGAACAGCCCCTCCGGCTCGGGGGCCGGGGCCGACTTGGTTCGCTCGGTCTTCGGTGGCGGGGTGTCGCCGAACAGGGCCTCAGTGCCGAAGGTGTCCGCGGTGGCGTAGATCCGTTTCGGGCCGGAGGTGACGGGGAGCGTGGCCGATGCGCTGCTGTCGAAGTCGCTGTGAGGCATCGCGGTCCAGGCGGGGCCGGCGGGCGGCTGGGTCATGAACGTCTCCTGTGCGAGGGCGGGATGGAGGCCGAGGCGGGGCGGGGCGCGCTGTGCGCCCCACCCCCGCAGCGTCAGGCCGTGACCGGCTCGCCCTTGTGCTCCTCGGCCTCGGCCTCAGGGTTGACGATCAGCTCGGCCGCCTCGGCGTGCGCCTTGGCCTGCTTGAGCTGCCACCGCGCCTTGGTCAGCGAGTCGGCCACCCGGTCCAGCTGGTCGAGGCGCTGGCCGACCTGGCCTTCAAGGGCCTGCGCCAGCTTGACCGGGTCGGTCTTGGCGATCTCGTCCAGCATGGCGCGGATCTGCTCGACGCGGTCGAGCGTGCCCCTGGTCTTCTTCTGGGTCTCGGCGCGCTCCTTGCGCTGCTCCTCGCTCATGTCCTCGACGACCATCAGAACGGCCTGGTCCTGCTGCTGCTTCATGGCGAAGGCGAAGTGCACGATCTCGTTGTCCGCCTTGAACTCTCCGCGAGAGAACTTGCCCAGAAGAGCACCCTGGTTGGCGAGGCTGAGCGAGGCGATCTGAACAGCGGCTGCCGTTCCGATCGCACCGTCCTGCACGAGCTTCTGGAACTCGATGCGCAGGTCCAGAAGCGCAAGGCGCAGCTTGACGTAGGCAGTGGTCTTGCCGAAGTCGGCGGCCACGCTGGCGACTGTGGAGCCGTCCTCCTCGTCCAGGATCCGCTGGTAGCCGTGCGCCTCCTCAAACGGGGTCATGTCCTCGCGGTTGACGTTCTCGGACATGGACCGCTTGAACCGCTTCAACTCGTCCTGCTCCGAGATGATGGAGACCTTGACGGTGGTCTTCCCCAGGAGGGTCAGGGCGCGGTAGCGGCGCTCGCCGGAGACGATCTCGTAACCGCCCTTCTCGTTGTCGGGGGCCACCTCGATCGGGGCGATCTGGCCGTACTGCCTGATGGAGGCGGCGAGTTCGTTGATCGCGTCTTCGTTGAAGTAGTCGCGGGGCTGGTTCGGGTTCGGGCGGACCTGGGTCATCTTCACGGTTCGGTAGGTCATTTCAGGCTCCAAGAGGTGTTTGGCTTTGGGCTTCCCTGCCCTTGCTTATACCTGAATTCTACTATGCATGAGGGGGGTGTCCAGCCCCCGGAGGTGAGGGCAACGTGACCTCGACCACATCAATTCGGGCCCGTGAACTGGGAAAACGCCGAGGGGCGCCGGATCTCTCCGGCGCCCCTCGACTCCCCTCCTCATACCGTGAGCGCACGACCCCCGTCCATGTGCTCACGCCACTGCTGGACCTCGGGCGGCGCGCCAGCCATCAGTGCAGACCTGCATGGCGCGTTGAGCGAGCAGGTGATGCACAGCCCCTTCGGGGCCCGGCCGGCCGCCGCCCTGTACCTCACGTCGCGGCAAGCGGCCTCGCTCCAGGCGATCGGCCGAGCAAGTGGGTTCCCCTCGTGGCCCAAGTCGCCGAGTAGCTGCAGGGCGTGGGGGTGGTCCACCGATGCCCCTTCGTTCTCCGACCGACGCGGCTGCCTCGACAGCGCCACGATGCGCTGCACGTCAATCACAAGCCCCCCATGATTTTCGATCCCCCCGCGGCCCCTGTGGCCGGGCTGACGTGCGTCCCGTCTCGGCCGCACGGCCAGGGTGTAGCCAGTCGCAGGTCATCCGAAGCTGCGGCCTGTCAACATCTCGGTCGGCCCGTGGCGTAATGGCCTGGTTGCTCCGTGCATGTGCTCTCCATGATCAGGCCCGTGCTGAGGCGGGCGCGGGGTGTGACGGGCCGGGTAGGGCGCATGTCACCCCGATGTGAATCGGGTGATCGTTGACGATGTGACCATAAGTCAACTACTCCCGGTCATGTCAAACAGAAGAGCCGTGACCTCAATCCCGATGGCAGGCTGTTGGAAAACAGATGAGACACTGAGGGGGAAGGACGCACAGTGGCCCGACGGTGGGCGAAGGGAGAGGTGACTATGGGCGCGGAAGTTCACGCAGGCCGCACCATGGGCGAGAAGCTCGACTACCTGATCAAGACCCTGCACCCCAAGGGGCGCGGCCCGTACGCGACTCGGGAGATCGAGGCCCTGATCAAGCAGCGGGCAACTGGCGAGGATCCCACGGTGACGCACGCCACCATCAGCAACATCCGGTCCGGCAAGATCACAAATCCGGGAGCGGACTCCCTTCGCGCCCTCGCCTCATTCTTCGGAGTTCCCGTCGGCTACTTCTTTGACGACGCCGTGAGCGGGCCGATTGACGCGCGGATCCGGGAAATCAAGGGTGACGTGGAGCGCGCCGCAGCCGGCGAGGACCTGGCTGATGCCTTGGAAGACAAGGAAGTCCGTGCAGTCCTCTTCCGGCTCGGCGGGCTGTCCACGTCGGCGCTGCGAGGCATCAAGGGCATGGTGGACACGTATCGGGCCGCCGAAGGCCTGCCGAAGGTGAATTCGAAGGCGATCAAGGCGCGAGAACCGGAGTAGGGCGGCACAGATCCGATTCTCACTTTGAATCACCCGGCGCATACAGTGGCCTCACCGTGTGAGCGCACTCCGCGGCGCTGCGTATCTGATCAAGGTGAAGGCTGGACATGTTTTGGACGAGGGGGAGGAAGTCCCTGTCCGTCATCGTTGGCGGGCTTCACATTCCTCAGCCCTTCGATCTTCAGGAGTTCTGCGATTCGATAGCGAACCTGCGGGGCCGCCCCCTGATCCTGCTCCCTGTCGAAGCCGGACCTGCAACGGAGCTGCCTTGTGGCCTCTGGCTCGGTCTCGACGGTGCCGACCTGGTCTTCTACGACTCGGACGCCCCCGACTTTTTGCGGGCACAGATCGTGCTCCACGAGGTCGCACACATGTTGTTGGGGCACACGGCGCCGGAGCTTGAGGACCCGGACCTTGACGGTGCGCAAATCCTTGGCGAAGTAGTCGCGCAGTTGGTCGGGTCCGCAGGTGGCGAGCCTGGACCGTCGGCGTCGGACGTTCTGCGCTCGGAAGCAGCACGCGTCCGCGCCTCGGCCGGTGAAGCCAAGGAAATCGACAGCGAGTTGGGGTTCTCCGCTGATCGAATTACAAGCCTGCTCGCCAGGACTGGCTTCCGTAGTCGACAAGAGCGAGATGCTGAAAGTCTGGCGACGCTCATCCTGGAAAGGGCGAGTCGTCGACCAGAGGTGAAGAGTAAAAGCAGAGAGGCGGGGGGTGTTGTGGGTCGCCTCAACGACGCATTCGGACACCCTGCACGACGTAAGTAATGAACATGATCAAGTTGGCCACCGTCATCCTGCTATGGCTGGTGGTCCTTTGGCGGCTCCCTGCTGCCATACGAAAAGTACGACAGCGCGCGATGTGGACGGCATTCCTGGGATTGGCCGCCGCAGCGACGACATCGGTGTCCAGGGTCGGAGTCTTCATCGACACCGTCCTGGGTGTGTACAACGCTTCCGTTCTGGTGAAGCACATCGTCGGGATCGTCGCCATCGCGGCCGTCCTGGAGTTCGTGGTCGCGATGTCCCGGCCGCGGCTCCTCAAGCGGTTGCGCCCCTACAACGTCGCCGGGGGAATCATCGTCGCGGCCGTCATGACGGGGCTCTTCGCCAGCGTTGAACACCCGGCCAGAGTTGCGAACTTCTATGAGGCGTACCGGGACTCCCGCCCCGCGCTCGGCTACTCGTTGACCTTCGTGCTCTACCTCGGCGCGGCGATGTTCTTCGCCTCGTGGATGTGTGTGACAGCCGCCCGGCTCGCAGCACGAAGCTGGCTGCGCGCAGGATTGTGGCTGCTGGGTGTCGGCACCGGACTCGGAATGGTCTACGGGCTGCTACGGGCGGCTCATCTCACCTACCAGATGCTCGGTGTCACGTTCGCCCTGGAGGAGACCGAGTTTCAGTCCGTGGCCGATGCGGTGCAGTACCTCGCGATTCTCCTGATCATCCTCGGGAACGCCGTCGCCCCCGTTGATGTCCTGCGCAGCGCATGGCACGACTGGAAGGCGGTCCGACGCCTTCGCCCGCTCTGGCGCGACCTGACCACCGCAGTGCCGGACGTCGTCCTGTCCGCACCCCTTGGACGAAACCCGCGCATCCAACTTCACCGCGTCGTCATCGAAATCCGTGACGCCGCATCCGCGCTGGACCCCTACGTCCCCGCGACCCTCCGCCAGCAAGACCCCGGCGGCGACGCGGCCGAGCAAGCCGCTGGCCTGCTCGCCGCGCGAGAGTGCAAGACCCGCGGGTACCACCCAGCGGGCACAGACTCGGGCCACTTCACGATCAACGAAGCTGCTGCCGATCTTGACGAACTCGACTTCGACGCAGAGGTACAGCGCCTCATCGCCCTAGCTGACGCCTACGAGGCAGCCAGCACCCCTACCGCTACGAGGACCGCACGATGACCACACCAACCCGCTCCGAGACCGGGCGCCGGATGGAGGTAGCCAAATGGCTCACCGACGCCTTGGAGCCGAAGAACTGGCTGCTGGTGATCACCCTGCTGGTGGGCTGGAATGCAGCAGGCTGGCCCGGGATCGCCTGGGGCGTCGTCGCGGGAATTTTCTCCGGTGTCCTGCCGATCCTGTGGATCAAGTGGGGTGAGCGCCGGAAGCTCTGGGGAGACCGCCACGTCCGCATCCGGCAGGACAGGCTCCTGGTCATCCCCGGAATCATGGTTTCCGTCGGCTCCGGCATTGCCGTCATGATGGCCTTCGGCGCCCCCCGCGCACTGCTCGCCCTCGTCGCCGCGATGATGGCGGCCCTGGCTGTGTTCCTCCTGATCACCACAGCGTGGAAGATCTCGTTCCACACAGCGGTGCCGGCCGGAGCCGTGGCGGTAGCCACGCTCGCCCTCGGATGGTGGGCCCTAGCCGCCGTGCCGCTCATCGCCGTGATCGGCTGGAGTCGCCTCGTGCTCTCCGCCCACACCCTCGCCCAGGTCCTCGCGGGTGCGGCGGCAGGGGCGGGGATCGCCGCTGCCGTCTTCACCTGGCTGCGCTGACGCGACAGTCCCGGCGCTCTTCCCAGCGCCGGGACCGGGTCCGGCTGTCGCCGGCGGAAGGTAAGTGTGTCGCTGGTCATCACCAGCGGCCTCCAGGCCGTCGCCGGGTCCGCGAGGATCAGGCTGCGAGCCCGGTCCTCGCGGACCCGGGCCATCGCGTCGGCGACCAGTTCGCGGAGACGGCAGTCCGGGTCCGGGCCCCGCAGGATCAGCCGGGTGACCGCCTCCGCCGGGTCCCGGGGTTCGCCGGCCGTGTGCAGGAGCTTGGCGGCCAGGGCCGGTAAGCCTCCAGACCGGCGCCGAGGACTGCGTCGGGGTCGAAGAGGACCAGTGCCTGGGCGGACGTAGCCCATCAGGAACTCGTCGGGGCCGAGGCCGCCGATCGCGACCTTGAGACCGAGGTCGGAGATCTCCCGGTAGAGCAGCTTCTGCGCAGTGGGCATGAACATCTGCGCAGGTGAACAGGCTCAAGGCCAGTAGGTCGATGCATCGCCTGACTGGATTAGGGCGGGATCGCTGGCGGAGCCGCCTTCAGCCTGGGCCGCCGACGGCGCCGGAGCCGACAACATGCCGATGGTCTCGTTCAGGGTGTCGTCCCCCGTCGCCGGTGTTCTGTGCCTGGCGGATCAAGCGCGGGCCATCGAACCTTGGTCGGGTCTGCGTAACGCCAAAGGCCCCGCCGGAGCGGCGCCCAGAACGTGCCGGTCAGCCAGGCTGACTAGTCGATGATCAGGTCCGTTCCAGCTTCGAGGGTGACGCCCGAGTATTCGACTTTCTGCAGCTGGGACTTCTTCGTGACGGGCTGGGCCTCGGTGGTCGCTGCCGGGATCTGCTGGATCCCCTCGTCTGCGGTGACGGGAGTATTCTCGGAATCGTTGCTGGTCATAGGCACCCCTTGAACTCGACTGAACTGGTCGTCGTCAGGTTAGGGCCGCCACCGGAGCCCTCGGGGTGATTCTTGATCCACTAGTCGAGAACCGGCCATCACTTGGCCTGTCGTCAGGTGTTGACGCGCTACTCGTGCGACGGCATGCGCCTCACCGAGGTAGCGGTATCCGCAGCGGACCGAGCGGCCGAGCAACTACTCGAACGCGGCGACCAGGAGCACGAGGGCCAAGCCCGCCACGGCGACGGCTGCCATCCCGACAGTCACATGATCCCCCGGACAGAACCTAGTTGGTCGTGGTCCGCCAGTCGATCCGAATGCGGCTGTGCGGATCGTGGCCGCGGCCGCCGCCCGACGCCAGGACGTGCACCTTCGTTACCGCCAGCTGGACCAGCGCGCGCTGCGAGGCGCGGGGTGCCGACATCCACCATGCCACGATGTCGTGCACGTCTGAAATCGGGACGCTCGTGAGCTGCTCAAGGAAGCGGATGCGGGCCCTGCACGCCTTAAGGTCGTCCTTCGTAGCCGTCTCAGCCGCCTTGTACGCCTGGGGGACCATGGACTTCCGCATGGACCTGAGTACGGCGAACCGCTCTTCGGCGCCCTCGACGTGGGTGCGCAGCCGCCCGACTTCCTCGGAGGCGTCCTTCTGAAGCCGCAGCAGTTTCTCGTGGACGCCCGGACGCAGAAGATCCGCGAGGACCTGTTCAGCGACCGCGGGCTCCAAGCGGTCCGCGTTCATGCGTACCTTGCCGCACGACTTGCGGGTCTCGGTGGGGGGCAGGCAGCGATAGCCGGGCCCTGCGTCGGCGTTGACCCGGGCACCTGAAATGTCGTACCCGCACTCGCCGCAGTCCGCGATCCCCTGCGTGACCAGGTACTCGTACGCGTCTCGGCGCGGCGCCGGCTGGGCCTGCCGTTCCTTGAAGCGGGCCAGCAGGCGGTGGTGCTCGGTCGGGGTCATGACGGATTCCCCGAAGCCTTCAATCGGGTTCCCGTCAGCGTCCAGTCCTGCCATCTTCGGGTTGGACAGCGTGCGGACCAGGGTCTCGCCGCGCCAAGGTCCGCCGGTGACGGTGGTGCTTCCCTGGCTGTTGAGCCAGGTGGCGATGGAGTTCTGGGATTCCTGCGGGTCGGTTGGGAAGAACCTGGAAGCCGCTCGCCGCAGGAACGCCGCCTCGCGGGAGTCGAGCCCCCCGCCGCTGGCGTAGCCGGACAGCCGTCCCATATGTCTCAATCCCTCGCGTGGTGCTCGCGTGCAGATGAGTAG
Source organism: Streptomyces sp. NPDC028419 (assembly GCF_055565515.1). NCBI lineage: Bacteria > Bacillati > Actinomycetota > Actinomycetes > Kitasatosporales > Streptomycetaceae > Streptomyces > Streptomyces sp. NPDC028419. The sequence goes on from NZ_JBVHUE010000006.1 coordinate 201,865, forward strand.
CCGCTCACCTGCCTAATAGGCCAATGTACGTGTTAAGCAACGCTCGAACGGTCCGCCGTGGTGCCTGTTCATGGGCGGTAAATGAAAGCCACTGGTAGGAGACCTGAAAGGTTGCCCCATTGTGGCGCACCTCACAATGTTTCGGGTCCGTGAACGTACGCAAGGTGAATTATTCGAACACGCAGGTCAGGGGCAGTCAGCGCGAAGCCCGCCACCTCGACGCGAGGGGCGGGCTTCGGGGAAATAGGTCAACGTGCAGACGTCAGCGGCGGACGCCCAGCAGCTCCCACAGTGAGGCGGTCGAGATCTTAGAGGTCGACCCCAGGGGGATGACCTGCACGGGAAACTCCCCGGCCTTGATCAGCTTGTACGCCGTGTCCTTCCCGATCGACAGGGCGCGCGCCGCAGTCGTCACGCTCACCGCAGGAGGCAGCTCCAAAAGCTCAGCCATGGTCATTCCCCCACGCGGCTCCCGGCCCCCCGGAAGCGCCCGCGTGACAGATGCAGATGAGGACATAGGTGGTCACATCCCTCTTCCCCGCGCCACCTGACCAAAAGCCTACGGTGCCCAAGGAGGCGTCACGCTCGCTACAGAAGGATGAGGACACATAAGGACAGTCCAGCTCAGAGGGGGGACGACACATGTTCCAGGGGAGCGTCTACAAACGGTGCAAGTGCACCGAACCCAAGATCGACGAGACCGGCGCACCGGTGCTCAACGAAGCCACCGGCCAGCCTGTCAAGAGAGAACTCGGCAGCGACTGCCCCCGCATCCAGAAGCGCGAGAAGAACCACGGCTCCTGGTACTACTACCTCCGCCTCCCCGACGGTCCCCGCGGGGAACGCCGCCGCCCCCGCAAGGGAGGCTTCGTCACGCAGAAGAAGGCCGAGGAAGCAGCCCAGAAGCTGTGGGACGAAGCAGGAGCCGGCATCGACATCGACGCCAAGACCACCGTCGCCGACTACCTGCGTACCTGGGTGGCAAACCGAGCAGACCTAAAGGTCGGAACACAGGAGGAGTACGCGGCCGACATCGAGAAGGTCTTCATCCCCGCCCTCGGTCACTTCCTGATGCGCGAGCTCCGCACCCCGCACATCCAGGCACTCTTCGCCGACATCTGGGCATACAACGCGGTCAAGGCCGCCAATCAGGTAGCTGCTGACCAGGCCCGCGCCATCTGCCAGGCAGCCCACGCCGACTGGAAGAACACCCCAGCCCCACGTCCGCCCGAGCTCCGAGCGAACTGGGACCTGGCCAAGGTCAACCTCAAGAAGGCTCTCGCCAAGCCCCGACGGAACACCGGCCCCGGCCGGCAGCACAAGCTCCTCAACACCCTTTCGGGTGCACTCAAGGACGCGGTCAGGACGGACAAGCTGATCACGGAGAACTGGTGCGACGGGGTCAACATCCCCAAGTACGAGGCTCCCGACCCGCTGGTCTGGACGGACGAGCGCGTCGCACGTTGGCAGGACACCGGTGAGATCCCCGGCCCCGTCATGGTGTGGACCCCCGAACAGACCGGCCGCTTCCTGGACGCCGCCGTCAACGAGCGCCTGTACCCCGCCTACCACCTCATGGTCTTCCGCGCCCCGCGCCGCGGGGAGGCGGCCGGACTCCCCTGGACCGAGATAGACATGGCCCTGGGCACCGTGAACATCATCGAGACCCTCGTCACCAACCGAGATCACAAGGTGCGCTCCGAGACCACCAAGAGCCGTGCCGGCAAACGCACAGTCAGGCTCGACGGCGCGACCTTCGCCCTGCTGACAGCCTGGCGCGACGTCCAACGCAGGGAAAAGACGCAGTGGCAGGCAAAGCATCGCAAGGACTCCAAGAAGTACGGGCCCTACGTCGACTCCGGGTACGTCTTCACCATGCCGGACGGCCGCCCCTGGCACCCTGACACGATCTCGCAGTCCTTCAGCCGCCTCATCAAGCGCCTCGGCCTCCCGCCCATCCGACTTCACGACCTCCGGCACTGCGCGGCTTCCCTCAGCCTGGCCGCCGGCCTGTCCATGAAGGCCATCCAGGCACTCCTAGGGCACGCATCCTTCGCCCTCACCGCCAACACCTACACGAGCCTCATGCCTCAGTTCGCACAGGCGGAGGCGGACGCCACCGTGGCGATGGTCCCGCGGAAGGGCGCCCCGGAGGCTCCTACCGACCCGGACGGCGGCCCCCGCCCGGAGACAACGCAACCGGAGCCCGCCCCAGCAGAGGCCCCGCAGCTCGCCCTCGTCCCCCAGCTCGAACCAGCCCCGCTGATCGCCGCCTGACCCAGGCCCCGCACGGAATACCGGGCGGGGCCTTCCCGCGTCCGCCACCTGCGGAAGCGTGGGGGACACCGGGGGACAGGCGGGGGACACGACCCCGCCCGGGGGACATACGGGGGACAGAAGGGCGAGGACGGATAGGGAAAGCCGAGGACGGGACAGCACAGCCGAGGATGGTCTTCCAACGTCTCCGCGAACCAGTCTCGGGCCCTTGACCTGCAAAGATGTGCTGCCTGGATTGTGCAGGCCAGTCGTACCAAGGGCTGTGCGCCGTTCCGGTGGTTCCGACGGAAGAGACCGCCTTCGGTGACCTGACACTCTTACAAAGCAGATGTCGGCGGTTCGAAACCGTCCGCGCCCACCAGTGAAGAAGGCCCCGACCGGTTACGGTCGGGGCCTTCGGCGTTCGTCGGGTTGCCAGGCGGATGCGTGCCGACTCCCCGGGTACTCGGCACGGCGGCAGGGATCGGGGGAGGTCGACGCGGTCACCTTCAGCGCGGATCCGCGTCCGCGTGTGAACGTCACCGGGTGCGATCTCTTTCACGCTGGTGGTCGTGCGCCGACCCTGGATCACCGCCCTGACAGTGCCGGTGTGCGCCGGGAGCCCGGGGGTGTGTCTAGGGTGTCGTCGAAGCGCGGGGAAGCTGCTTGAGGGGATCGATCGGATCGGTCCGGAGAGGTCATGGCCCCATGAAGTTGGTTGCGATAACGCTCGATTGTGCCGATCCGCTCGCCCTGGCGGCGTTCTACCAGGAGGCCACCGGACTGGAACCGCACCCCAAGTCCGACGCCGATTTCGCGAGCCTCAACGGTGAGCACGGGCTCTGCATCGGCTTTCAGCGGGTCGATGACTACCGGGCCCCGAGCTGGCCCGACCAGATCGTTCCGCAGCAGCTCCACCTCTGCTTCGCGGTCGAGGAGGGGTTGGACGCGGCCGAGGCCAGGCTGCTGGGGTTGGGCGCCGGCAAGCCGGAACACCAGCCCGTGGGGGACAAGTGGCGGGTGCTCACGGATCCGGCCGGGCATCCCTTCTGCATCGCGACGAGCTGATGCCCGATGGCGGCGTGCCGATCTCCGAAGCCGAGGCGGCGCGGAGGTGGGCGGGCGCGTGGACGCCCGCCGAAGTGGCGGCACGGATGGCGGGCGTTTCGGCGCCCTGGTACGTGGCCGGGGGCTGGGCCGTCGACCTGTTCGTGGGCGAGCGCACCCGCGAGCACGCCGACCTGGAGATCGCCGTTCCGGCCGCTCGGTTCCCCGAGGTCCAAGGCCGGTTCTCCGAGTTCGAGTTCGACGTCGTCGCGCACGACCGGATCTGGCCGTACGCACCGCAGGTGTCGGACCTGACCCACCAGACCTGGCTGCGCGATCCGTCGAGCGGGAACTACCTCGTGGACGTCTTCCGCGAACCGCACGACGGCTCGACCTGGGTCTGCAGGCGCGATCCGTCGATCCGCCTGCCGTACGCGGAGGTCGTCCGTCGCACGGCGGACGGGATCCCCTACCTCGCACCCGAGTTGGTGCTGCTCTTCAAGGCTAAGTCGGTCCGCCCCAAGGACCAGCAGGACTTCACCAGTGCCCTCCCCTTCATGGACGCGGTCCAGCGGCGGACCCTGGCCGAACTCCTCAGCCGGGTGCACCCCGGGCACGGGTGGCTGACGTGCCTCCGCCGTTCGTAGGGGCGGCGCGAGCTCCGGTCGTGGGATTCCCCGCGCGGGTACGGCGTGGGATCGTCGGGGGATGGTGGGGAGCTTCGGATGGGCCGACGCGGCGCTGAGCGCCGCGTCGGTGGTGGGTGTCGCGGTGGGCGGGATCGTGCTGGCCCTGCGCGACGGGGTGCGCTTCGACCGCAAGCGGGACGAGGAGCGCGAGCGGCTGCTCGGTCAGGTCCACCGGATCAGTCAGGTCGGCCAGCCGGGCGGGGACGAGGTCGAGGACGGAGACGAGGCGGGGGACGAGGTCGGGGACGAGAGGCCCAAGTACACGGACGTCGGCGGGAGCAGGCCGATCGTGCGCCGGCCGGCGGGTCGCCTCGGGGACCGGCGGGACGACTTCACCCCGCTCCTCGTCGAGTACTACGCCTACGGGCTGACCCAGGCGCGCAGCAGCTTCGCCACCAGTCAGCGGTTCGCCGGGTTCGGGGCGACCATCCTGCTGCTCGGGGTGGGGCTGGCGGTGTGGAAGGCCGAGAGCACCGGGGACCTGTACCTGGGGATCGTGACGAGTTCGGTCGGGGCGGTGGTCACGCTGATCGGGCAGCTCTTCCACCGGCGGGCCGACCTCGCGCTGCGGCACATGGCCGAGCAGACCGCCTCGCTCCGGGACGACCGGCGGGCCGCCGAGACCACGCAGCAGGCCATCGGGCTGCTGGCGGAAGTGGCGGATCCGGCGCTCAGGGCGCGGCTGCAAGCCGGCTTGATCATGAAGCTGTCCGGCGCCGAACTGCCGCCGTCGGAAGGCAGCAGGTGAAGGACCCGTAGACAGGGGGCTGGGGGCCGGAGCAGGGGGATAGTGGAGGCATGTGCCGGAGTATCAAGACGTTGCGACCGCCAGCCATCCCCGAGAAGGCCACCGAGGAGGAGGTCCGGGCCGCCGCCTTGCAGTACGTGCGCAAGGTGTCCGGCTTCCGGGTGCCCGCCGCGCACAACCGGGAGGTCTTCGATGCGGCCGTGGCCGCAATCGCCGAGGCGACCCAGGTCCTGCTCGACGGGGTGCACGTACGCGGCCGGCCGCCCCAGCAGCCACAGGAGGCGGCCGCCGTCACGCCGTGACCGGCACCGCGTCCTCCTCCAGGGGGACCACGGCCGCCGGGCAGGCCGTGTGCAGCAGTACCGCATTGGTCACCGACCCCAGATGCGGTGACAGCAGCCGCTTGCGGTGGCGGCCGATGACGATCAGGTCCGCCGCCCGGGAGGCCGCGACCAGGTGACCCGCGGCGTCGCCCGGCGCCGTGACCACCTCGACGACCACGTCGGGGTGCCGCGCCCGGTGCGGGCGCAGGTGGGCCTCGGCGAGCGCGGTGACCGCGGAACCGGTCGTCGTCTCGTCCTGCGCCACGGCGGCGGCGGTGGTGAGGGTGCCGCCCGGGGCGAAGACGGGACCCGGCCAGGTGTGCGCCACCACCACCTGGAGGCGGGCCCCGCGCCGGGACGCCTCGCGGAAGGCGAAGTGGCTGGTGCTGTCGTCGGGGGCGGCACTGTTGAGACCGAGCACGACCTGGTCGTACGGGTCCCGCAGCGCGGGTTCGCCGCTCGGCACCACCACGACCGGGCAGGCGGCGCGGCTCGCGCACGCCAGACCGTTCGAGCCGAGCAGCAGGCTGGCGAAGCCGCCGCGCCCTCGCGAACCCAACACCATCATCTGCGCGCCCCCGCCCAGCTCCGGCAGCACGTTGTCGGGGGTGCCGGGGTGCGACGCGTACGCGATCACCGGCAGCCCGATGCGGCCCGCCAGGGTTGCGCGGACCCGGATCAGCACCGGGTCGTCGTCCTGCCCCGGCTGCTCGAAGCCGCTCGCCATGACCGAGCCGATCGAGGACGCGTAGAGGCGGGCGTGGACGATGCGCAGGGGCGCCCCGGACATGAGGGCCTGCGCGATGGCCCATTCCAGTGCCCTGTTGCCGTTCTCCGAACCGTCTACGGCGGCGATCACTGGGCGCTGGTCCATGGCGGGCTCCTTGCGAGTAGTGCGTGGCCTCAGCCTTGCGGAGCGCGGTGCGGAGCGGGAGGGGGGAAGGTCCCGAGGCGACGGGACCATTGGCCGTCCCGTGCGGCGGAGCTCAGGCGTCCGCTTCGGTGCGGCGCCGCATCACGTGGAACCTCGCGCCGAGCGCGCCCGCGACCGGTGCGCCGCCGACCGCGATCTGGCCGGTGCTCGTCGAGCCGATGCCGCCGCCCGAACCGCCGCGCGCCGCGCCGGCGATCACGGTCAACGGGACGGTGACGCGGGTGCCGCCCGGGCCGCCGCCCTCGAAGGTCACCGGGTGGGAGCCGACGGCCGCGGCGGTCGGCGGCGGACGGCGGTACGTGGCGGGCCTGTAGGGGGACTCCTCGGCTCCTGGCACGGCGCGGCCGGTCGGGCACCGTGCTGTGGACGCTAGGAGGCGGGCCCCGGGGCGGCGATCGGGACCGGGTGAACGGGCGAGCCACTGGTCCGCCCGAGGGAGCCACGGCGCACGAGGGCCCCGGGGCACCCGGAATGCCCGGAGTACCTGGGTGCTTCGGGCGCCCCCGGGTGCGCTGGGTGCTCCGGGTACCTCGGCTCGGTCAGGAGGCCGGGGCGTGGACCGGGGTGGGGCGGCGGACCATGTACGCGGCCAGGCCGCCCGCGCCGAAGAGGGCGATCACCGAGACCGCCGTGCCGAGCCAGGTCGCGCCGAGCCACTGGGTGCCGTAGTAGCCGAGCGAGACGCTGTAGCCGGCCCAGGCCATGCCGGCCAGCAGCGACCAGGGCAGGAACTCCCGCACCTCGCGGTTGCGCTTGCCCGCGCCCAGCGACACCACCGAGCGGCCGGCCGGGGCGAAGCGGGCGATCACCACGAGGGCGCCGCCGCCGCGGGCCAGTGCCACGCCGAGTCGCTCTTGGGCGCGGCTGAGTCGGCGTGAGCGGGAGATGGCCCGGTCGAGCCAGTCCCCGCCACGGCGGCCCGCCCGGTACGCGGCCAGGTCGCCCAGTACCGACGCGCTGGTGGCCACGGCGAGCAACGGCAGGATGTCGGGCACCTGGCCCGGCATCGCCACGGGCGCGCCGCCTCCGGTCGCCGCCGCGGCGGCCGCGGCGATCACCAGGACACCGCTCGGTAGTACCGGCAGAAAGACGTCGAGCAGCACGGAAAGTGCCACGACGGCGTAGATCCACGGGCTCGTGGTCAGCGACCCCACAGTCTCAAACAAAACGGGACTCCCCAGTCCAGTGACGTGCTTCAGCGTTGAAGCGCCGCGACGTCGCGGGGGAGCGGCAGGGGCGGCTGACAGCCATACAGCGTACGCCGCACGCTGGCACCATGTGTCCCCGGGGCACCTCCTCTGTCATGTTTACTGTCACACCCGTGCGTGCCCTGCTGCCACAGAGGGCGTCGGATCCGCGTCAGCACGCTGCCGGAACAGGGCCGCCACGCCCTCCGCCCCTGGTCGGCCCCGGCTCAGCCCCGGTCAGCAGCGGTCAGCTCGCGGTCCAGGACGGTCACCAGCTTGGGCTCGCCCCGTCGTGGCCAGCGCTCCTTGTGCGCCTGGTCCAGCCGCAGCCGCGCGGTGCGTCCCGTCAGGGCCAGGGTCATCAGCTGGTTGCCGAACCAGGGCCCGTCCGTACGTCGCCAGCTCAGCGGCGGTCGGCCCGTCCGCCCGTGCCGCGACAGCCCGCGCCCCAGCCACCGCCCGGTGCGGGACCAGCCGAGCCGGAAGCCGAGCTTCACCGCGGTGTGGACGGAGTTGTGCACCGGCGAGCAGGTCAGTTGGTAGACCCGGGATGTGGTGGGTATTCGGGGCTGGGCCACATACGCATGGTGGACGTCTCCCGACAGGACGCAGACCGTCGCCGGAGCCCGTGGCCCCGTCCCCACCTGCTCGATCAGATCGCTCAGCGCCTCGAAGGAGGCCGGGAAAGCGGCCCAGTGCTCCAGATCGGCGCGCCGGCGCAGGTCCTCCGCGATCCGGGCCCAGCGCGGCCCGCGCTCGCCCCGGCACAGCGTCGCGTTCCACACCTCGGCGTCATGGATCAGCGGTGGCATCAGCCAGGGCAGCGAGGAGCCGATCAGGAGGTGGTCGTATCCTCCGTGCCCCTCCATCGCGTTGTCCCGGACCCACTGCTCCTCGGCCGGGTCGAGCATCGCCCGCCCGTCCTCCGCCAACACCCGCGCGGCCCGGGTGTCCACCATCAGCAGGCGGGTCCGTCCGAAATCCCGGCGGTAGCTCCAGCGGACGGTGGACGGGTCGGCATCGGCCCCGGCGGCGAAGGCGCGCAGCGCCTCCGTCCCGTCAGGGGTCTGTCGAACGGCCTCGTAGAGCGGGTCGGCCTCCAGGTCGTCGGGGGAGAGGTTCCCCAGGTGCTGGTGCACCCAGTACGACATGAGCGCACTCAGGATCCGCTCCCGCCACCACGGGGTGGCCCGCATCTGGGCCAGCCAGGCGGCGCTGGTGTTCCAGTCGTCGCAGACGTCGTGGTCGTCGAATATCTGGAGGCTGGGCACGGTCGACAGCAGCCAGCGGATCTCCGGGTCCAACCAGGATTCGTAGTAGAGCTGCGTGTACTCCTCGTAATCGGCGACCTGAGCTCCGGGCGCCTCGCGCAGGTCCCGGCGGGCCGCGAGCCACGCCCTGGTCCGCCGGGACAACTGGTCGGCGTAGACCTGGTCGCCCAGCAGGAGCAGGAGATCGGGCCGCTCCGCCGCGGGATCGGCGGCGAGCCGCGCGGCGAGGGTGTCGAGGGCGTCCGCGCCGTGCGGGCCGCGGCGGCCGGCGGGCGGGGCGGCCTGGCGGCAGGACCCGAAGGTGACCCTCAACCCGGGACCCGGGCCGGGGCGACCGCGACCGGCAACGGCCGGGGTGCTGATGGTGCTCGGTGGGAACCCGCTGTCGGGCTGCGGCCACACCCGGACGCCGTCGAGCACCACTTCGTACGCGGTGGTGCTGCCCGGGGTCAGCCCGGTCACCGGAACCAATGCGTAGTGGTGACCGGCTATCTGGAAGGTGCGCGCGCTCCCGCCGGCGCCGTCGGCGCAGCGCACCTCGGCAGTGGTCGGCCGGTCGGCTTCGACCCAGATCGTCGCCGAACCGCCCGTGTCCCAGTCGACGTACCGCAGCAATGGCCCCAGACGCAGTCCCGCCATCGAACTCCCCCTCCTCCATGTCCCCTTGGATCACAAGGTACGGCGTGGAGGAGGGAGAGCGGTTCCCCCTGGCGGGGGAGATCGATTCCCCGCACGGGGGAGGTGGGTGGTGGCGGCGATGGGCGAATGTTGAGGGGACAAGGACGAGAGGTGACAGGGAAGAGGGGAGGCATTGGTCGTGAGGTGCGAAGTGCGCGGTGCGAAGCTCGAACGTGAGGTGCGAAGGGTGAGGGGAGAGGGCGGTGGGGCGAGGGCTCAGCAGCCGTTGAGGACGTTCGTGAGGGCGGTCTTCTCGGCGGAGTCGATGCTGAGGCCCCAGTACTGCTTCACGTTCACCCACATACGGACGTAGGTGCACCGGTAGGCGGTCCGGGGCGGCAGCCAAGCCGCCGGGTCCTTGTCTCCCTTGGCCTGGTTGACGTTGTCGGTCACGGCTATGAGCTGGGGGCGGGTCAGGTCATTGGCGAACTGCTGGCGCTTGGCGGTCGTCCAGGAGCTGGCACCGGAGCGCCAGGCTTCGGCGAGCGGCACCATGTGGTCGATGTCCAGGTCGGAGGCGGCCGTCCAGGTGGCACCGTCGTATTCGGAGTACCAACTCCCGCTGACGGCCGCACAGGAGGAGTCCTGGACCACGTTCACGCCGTCGCGCTTGAGCACGACCTCGCGGGTGTTACAGGTCCCGGACTGGGTGATCCAGTGCGGGAAGAGGGCGCGGCTGTAGCCGCTGGAGGAGCCTTCCGCCGTGGGCGTCACCGTGGCCAGGTACGTGCGGGCGGCGGCGGCACTGATCGGCGCGGGCGGGGCGGCCTGGGCGGTCGGGGCGTTCGCGAGGACGGCGAGGGACGTGAGGGCGGCGGCTGAGGCGAGCATGCCAATGCGACGCGCGTAGATGGCGGGCACGAAGGACTCCCTTGGTGTGGGGGACTGGCCGTACGCCCCGGCGGGGCCCGGCCATGGTTGCGGCGCCGGGTTTCGCGGGGATGGGCGCCAGGTGACAGCGTGGCGACATGAGCACGTCACATCAAGGTGTGCAACGGCCTTGATAGAAAAGGAGGTTGTGATTCCGGATGGGGCAGGAGGTGGTGCGGTGGCGAGAGAGGGGGTGGTGCGCGCGAGGTGGCGGGGTCCAGAAGGGACCAAGGGCCTATTTCGGGCGGCGCCGGGGGTCGCGTAAGGTGTACCGAGCAGAAGGGGAGTAGCTCTTCGCCGGACCGTCGACATACTGCTGGGTCATCCCAGCCGGCGCCCGGAGGCAGGCCGCGTCAGCGGTCGGCCAGCGAGACCTTCGGCCGCAGTGTCCTGTTTGCACACAGGGCGCCGCCGTGCCGAAGCGACCCCTGAAACACCCAGGTCTCTCGGTTCCGATGGCGTCCTGCCCGACCGATTGAGGTTTCACCCCGTGATCAGCTTCAGCATTCTGGCGATCGCATTCGGCGTCGTCTTCCTCGCCGAACTCCCCGACAAGACGGCCCTCGCCGGACTGATGCTCGGCACCCGCTACCGGGCGTCCTACGTCTTCGTGGGCGTGGCCGCGGCCTTCGCGGTGCACGTGGCGCTCGCCATCGCCGCGGCCAGCGTGTTGACCCTGCTGCCGCACCGCCTCGTCCAAGCGGTCGTGGGCGTCCTGTTCCTGGCGGGCGCGGCGATGCTGCTCTTGAAGAAGAAGGAGGAGGACGAGGAGGTCAAGGAGCCTGCTGACCAATCCTTCTGGAAGGTGTCGGGGGCGGGCTTCATGTTGATCCTGGTCGCCGAGTTCGGTGACCTGACGCAGATCATGACGGCCAACCTCGCGGCCCGCTATGACGACCCCGTCTCGGTCGGCATCGGAGCGGTCCTGGCGCTGTGGGCGGTCGCGGGGATCGGAATCCTGGGCGGGCGCACGCTGATGAAGTACATCCCGCTGCGCCTGATCACGAAGGTCGCGGCGTGCGTGATGGCCGCGCTGGCCGTGTTCTCGCTGTACGAGGCGATCGCGGGCTGACCGGGGGTTCCCGTGGGGGCGGGTGGCACTGGCGGGCGGGCCCGGGCGCGCGCCGGGACCGCCGCGCCGGGACCGCGCCGCCCCTGCGTCCGGGGGCCTGGGGCGGGGGTGCTGGGCCCCGGGCGCTGGGCCGGGGGCGCTGGACGCGGGTCGGGCTCCCGGCCCCGGTCTGGGGGTTCTGGGCTCGGGCTCGGCTTGGTGTGCGGGCCCCGGTCTGGGGGTTCCGGGCTCGGCCTTGGCGCGCCGGGCTCGGGCTCGGCTTGGCTCGCCGGGCTCGGCTTGGTGTGCCGGCCTCGGGTTCGGCTGTGGTGGGCCGGCCTGGGCCTTCGCGCGCGGGGCTCGGCCTGGTGGGACCGGTGGCGGTGGCGGTGGCGGTGGTGGTGCCCGCTGGATCCGGCGTGCTGGGCCCGGTGGCGCTGTCCGCTGGCCCCCGGCGCACCGTATGACTCCTGAGGTAATCGACCGCCTCGGGGCCGCGGGGCAAGGATGGCTGTCGTACGGGCCGCCGCCGCTGACCGTCACTCGCCGAAGGGACCCCCGTCATGCCGTACTTCGAGTCCGCCACCGACAGCACCCGCCTCCACTTCGTGGACTACGGCCCCTCGGACGGTCCCGTCATCGTCTTCGTCAACAGTTCGTACTTCGGTACCGAGATGTGGGAGTACCAGATGCTGCCGCTGGCGGCCGAGGGCTTCCGTTGCGTGGGCTTCGACCGACGGGGGCACGGCAGGTCCGAGGACGTCTGGGGCGGCTTCGACCTCGACACCCTCGCCGGGGATCTGGCCTCGTTGCTCGATCACCTGGACCTGCGCGACATCACTTTGGTCGGGCATTCCATGGGCACCGTGGAGGTGGTCCGGTACCTGACCCTCCGCGGTAGCGGCCGGGTGGCGCGGGTCGCGCTCGTCGGCGGGATCGCCCCGGGGCCGGCCCGTTCCGCGGACCACCCCGAGGGACTGGACCCGGAGCTGATCCGCGGATTCAACGAGACCTTCCGGCAGGACCGGGCGAAGTTCTTCGCCGACGGGGCCGACGCGTTCTTCGCCCGCCACCTGCCCGGGCCGCGGGTGTCGGACGCGTACGTGGCGTACATGGTGGACCGCTGCCTCGGGGCGACGGCGCGCGCCGCCAATGCCCTGGGGGACCTCGTCCCCTCCCTGAACCTCGTCCCGGAGCTGGTGAAGATCGACTGCCCGGTCCTGGTCGTCCACGGGTCGGACGACGCCTCCGCGCCCCTGGCCCTCACGGGCCGCCGCGCGGCCGACCTGATCCCGGGGGCGGAGCTGCACTTGTACGAGTACGCCGGCCACGGACTGTTCGCGACCCACGCGGACCGCCTCAACGACGACCTGCGCGCCTTCGCCCGCGCATGACGGGGAGGGGCGGGGGCGGGGTGGTTACGGGGCCAGGGTGAGGGTGAGGGTGCCCGTGGGGGTGGTGGTGAGGGTGAGGGCGGTGAGGTCGGGGACATGGGCGGTGGGGGCGTGGGCGGCGGCGCGGGGGCCGACGCCGATGACGCGCATGCCGGCCGCGAGGCCCGCTGCGATGCCCGCCTCGGAGTCTTCGAAGACGATGCAGTCGGCCGGGTCGATGCCGAGTTCGGCGGCGCCCTTGAGGAAGCCCTCCGGGTCGGGCTTGCTGGCCGACACCGACTCGGCCGTCACCCGGATCCGCGGCATCGGGAGGCCGGCCGCGGACATCCGGGCCGTGGCCAGCGCCAGGTCGGCGGACGTGACCAGGGCGTGCGGGAGTTCCGCGAGGGCCGCCATGAACTCCGCGGCGCCACCGACCGGGACCACGCCCTCGGTGTCGGCGGTCTCGCGGGCCAGCATCACGGTGTTCTCGGCGTAGTTCTCCGCCATCGGGCGTTCCGGGAGGAGGAGCGCCATGGTGGCGTAGCCCTGGCGGCCGTGGACGACCTTGATGACCTCGTGCGGATCCAAGCCGTGCGTCACGGCCCACTCGCGCCAGCAGCGCTCGACCACCGCGTCGGAGTTGACGATGGTGCCGTCCATGTCCAGGAGGAGCGCCTTCGCGCTCAGGACGACGGGGGCGGCGGTGGCAGCGGCGGCGGAGGTGGTGCTGGCCGGCATCAGGGGTCTCCAGAGGGGGCGCGGCAGTGGGGAAACAAAAACAAGTGGCTCCGCCTACCGGTCAGGGTATGCAGGCGGAGCCACTTTGTTCCACCAAGATACAAAACATTTCCCCGATTCGGCCAATCCAGTGACGTAGGTCTCCCAGCAGGCCGTAACGGGACGCACCGCTCAGGATGGAGATGTCCTACCGCCGCCCGGTCCCCGAGGAGGAGCCGATGGCCCAGGAAGTGACCCCCTCGGTCGTGGATCCCGCGCGTGGCCCGGGCGACGAACACGCCTCCCGCGAAGTCCTCGTATCCATCGGCGCGCTGCTGCTCGGCCTGCTGATCGCCTCGCTCGACCAGACCATCGTCTCCACCGCCCTACCGACGATCGTCAGCGACCTCGGCGGGATGGAGCACCTGTCCTGGGTCGTCACCGCCTACATGCTCGCCTCCACCGCCGCCACGCCCCTGTGGGGCAAGCTCGGTGACCAGTACGGGCGCAAGAAGCTCTTCCAGGCGGCCATCGTCCTCTTCCTGATCGGCTCCGCGCTCTGCGGCCTGGCCCAGAACATGCCCCAGCTCATCGGCTTCCGGGCGGTGCAGGGGTTGGGCGGCGGTGGACTGATGGTGCTGTCGATGGCGATCGTCGGCGACATCGTCCCGCCCCGGGAGCGCGGCAAGTACCAAGGGCTCTTCGGCGCGGTCTTCGGCGCGACCAGCGTGCTGGGCCCGCTGCTGGGCGGCCTGTTCGTGGACAACCTGTCCTGGCGGTGGGTCTTCTACATCAACCTCCCCATCGGCCTCGTCGCCCTGGCCGTGATCGCCGCGGTGCTGCACATCCCCAAGCGCTCCTCCCGGCACACGATCGACTACCTCGGCACCTTCCTGATCGCCTCCGTCGCCACCTGCCTGGTGCTGGTCGCCTCCTTCGGCGGCACCTGGGGCTGGGGCTCGACGCGGATCATCGGGCTGGCCGCGCTCGGCCTGGTGCTGCTCGTCGTGTTCCTCGTGGTGGAGCGCCGCGCGGCCGAACCCGTGCTGCCGCTGAAGCTCTTCCGGATCCGGACCTTCACGCTCTGCTCGCTGATCAGCTTCATCGTCGGCTTCGCGATGTTCGGCGCGATGGTCTACCTGCCGACCTTCCTCCAGGTCGTCCAGGGCGTCTCGCCCACCATGTCCGGCGTCCACATGCTGCCGATGGTGCTCGGCCTGCTGATCTCCTCAACGGCCTCGGGCCAGATCGTCAGCCGCACCGGACGGTGGAAGGTCTTCCCCATCGTCGGCACCGCCATCACCGCCGTCGGGCTGCTCCTGCTGCACCAGTTGCAGCGCACCAGCTCCACCTGGGAGATGAGCGCCTACTTCTTCGTCTTCGGCGTCGGCCTCGGTCTGGTCATGCAGGTGCTGGTCCTGGCGGTGCAGAACGCGGTCACCTACGCCGACCTCGGCGTCGCCACCTCCGGCGCGACCTTCTTCCGCTCCATCGGGGCGTCCTTCGGCGTGGCCATCTTCGGCACGATCTTCACCAACCGGCTCGACGAGAAGCTCGTCTCCGCCCTCGCCGGCATCCCGCTGCCGCCCGGCACGGCGGCCCAGCTGAAGGCCGACCCGCGCGCCATCGCCGCCCTGCCGCCGGCCCTGCGCCCCCGGGTCCTGGACGCCTACGCGACATCCATCACCGACGTCTTCCTCTACGCGGTCCCCGTCGTCCTCCTGGCCTTCCTGGTCGCCTGGTTCCTCAAGGAGGACAAGCTGCGCGGCTCGGTGACCGCCCCGGACGTGACCGAGACCCTCGCCTCCAACCCCGTCCAGCGCTCCTCGCACGACGAGGTCGCCCGGGCGCTGTCGGTCCTCGGAACCCGGGAGGGCCGTCGGCACGTCTACGAGGACATCACCGAAAAGGCGGGCTTCGACCTCCTCCCCGCCGCGAGCTGGCTGCTGCTGCGGATGAAGAAGTACGGATCGGTCGAGCCTGCGATGCTGGCCGAACGCACCAGCGTGCCGCTGAAGGCGATCACCGAGGCCGCCCGGCAGGTCGAAGAGCGCGGTCTCGCCGTCCGTGACGGGATCCCGCTGGTCCTGACCGAGCCCGGGCGCTCGGCTGCCGTACGGCTGGCGGACGCGCGGCAGGAGTCCCTCGCGGAGCTGCTCGGCGACTGGTGGGGACCGGACCGGCCCACCGACCTGATCAAACTGGTCGGCGAGATCAACGCCGAGCTGTGCGGTTCCGACGCGGAGGAGCCCTACGACACCCTGCCGCGCCGCGACCACGAGGCCCGCTGAGGCTGCGGCCGCGACCGGCCTACAGGCGCTTGCCGAACCAGTGCTGGGCGTACTCGCTGTCGTTGTAGGCCGGTATCTCGTCGTACCCGTGCTTCGCGTACAGGCTGCGGGCCTCCACCAGGTCGGAGCGGGTGTCCAGGATGACCCGCCGCGCGCCGAGGGAGCGTGCCACGTCCTCCAGCGCCGCGAGGACCGCCCCGCCGCCGCCCGTGCCGCGGGTGCGGGGATCGACGTACACCCGCGTCAGCTCGGCGGTCTCCGGGTCCAGCAGTCGTACGCCGCCGCACGCCAGCGGCGCGCCGGCCAGTCGGCCGACCACGAACTCTCCCGTGGGCAGGACGAGGTCGTCGTCCGGGAAGTCCACGATCAGGGCCTCGTCGATCTCGGCCTCCGTCATCGTGCGGTCGAAGTACCGCCCGGCGAGCTCCGCGTAGTACGCGCGGCGCAGGACCACGGAGTCCGGGTCCGTGTACGGCTCCGGAGCGACCGACCACCCGTCCCCACCGACGCCCCCCGTGCTCGTGCTCGTGTTCGTGCCCGCGTTCGTGCCCGCGCCCGTGCTGTTCATGGCGTCATTCTGGAGGCTGCGGCCGCGCCGCCGCATGGAATATCCACAGCCCCGGGCCGATGATAGGAAAAAGGGCAATTCCCCCCCGCTCCCCCTCACCGAAGGGTGTGAACGTCATGTCGGAGCACCCCGACTGCGCCCTGATCCGTCGCGGATACGCGGCCTTCAGCGCGGGCGACATGGAGACGATGGCCACATTGCTGACGGCCGACGTCGTCCACCACGTTCCCGGCAGCAGCCCGCTGTCCGGGCACCACAAGGGCCGGGAGGCCGTGCTCGACCTCTACCGTCGCCTCGGCGCGGAGACGAACGGCACCTTGCGGGTGGACCTGGAGACGCTGCTGGCCGACGGCCGGGGGCACGTGATCGCGGTCCACCGCTCCCGCGGAGACCGGGGCGACCGCGGGATCGAGATGCACGGCGGACTCTTCTTCACCCTCGTCGGCAACAAGATCACCGACATCGACGAGTGCGTCGCGGACATCGAAGAGTCCGACGCCTTCTGGAGCTAGAGAGCTAGAGAGCTAGAGAGCTAGGCAGCTACGGGGCCAGGGGAGCCGAGCCACCCGGCCCTACTGCTTCGGAGCGGTCTGCTGCACGACCTCGAAGGACCACACCTGGGACGCCGAAGCCGCCGGCTTCGGCCGCTCCCCGCCGCCCTGTCCGCCGCCCTGGTGCGCCGCCTTCATGGGCCCTTCCATCCACGCCTGGAAGTCGGCCTCCGAGCGCCACCGGGTGTACACGAGGTACTGATCGGTGCCCTCGACGGGGCGCAGCAGCTCGAACCACTCGAACCCGTCCGAGCTCTCCACGGAGCCCGCCCGCGAGGCGAACCGCTGCTCCAGTACCTCCCGCTGTTCCGCCGGTACGGACAGTGCGTTGATCTTCACGATGCTCATGCCCGCCATCCTAGGTATCCCATGCGGGATATCGTCGTCCCGGGTAATTCATCGCGGCAGCCAGGCGAAGTCACGGTTGCAGTCAACAAGGGCGGGAGGCCGGCGGGGCGTGGCCAACGCGGCGGAGCACAGCGGTGTCAACGGACATGCCGGAGTCATAGGCGGTGGTGGTAGCGGCAACAGGCTTGGCGCCGCGCGCCTCGTCCTATGGGCGCTGGCGGGCCTCCTGGCCGTCAGACAGGCGTCCGCGGTGCTGCGCGTGCCACCCGGCGAGTGGCTCACCGGCTTCTACCTGCCGGGCCTTCCGGGCTCGCTCTACGACGCCGGACAGTTCACCGGGACCCCCTTCGCGGGCCTCGTCCTCAAGCCCCTGGTCGGGCTGGCGGACCAGTCGCTGGAGGTCGCCTGGACCTGCGTGACCCTGCTGTTCGTCGCCGCCATCGGGCTGGTGGCCGCGCGGGGCCTGCCGGATCCGGTGCCCCGGCGCACCGCGCTGCTGGCCGCGCCCGTGCTCGTCGCCCTGATGATGGTCTCGCTGCCCGTGCGCGAGGCGGCCTCCCCGGGGCAGACCGCCGTGCTGCCGGTGCTGCTGGTGCTCCTCGCCTTCTTCCGGGTGCCGGGCGAGCGTCCGGCGGGCTTCCTGATGGGACTCGCCGCCGCGCTCCAGCCCGCCCTGCTGCTCTTCGCGCCGCTGCTGTGGCTCACCGAACGACGCCCCACCGCGCGCACCGCCCTCACCACCTTCGCCGCCTGCACGCTGCTGTCCTGGGCCGCGCTGCCGCACGACTCCTGGACGTACTGGATCCACCACCTGGCCGGGACCGGCCTCGGCGGCAGCCCCAGTGGCCTCGCCAACCAGTCCGTCCACGGTGCGCTGCTGCGGCTCGGGCTCTCCGGCCCCGCCGAGATCCTTCTGTACGTCGCCCTCGCGGCCGGGATCGCCTGGCTCGGCCTGCGCCGCGCGGCGCGCTACGCCCGCGACGGGCAGCTGCTGCTCGCGGTCGCGATCACCGGTTGCGTGGCCGTCGCCGTGTCGCCGACCGGCTGGCGCCACCAGCTGCTGTGGGTGCTGCTCGCGGTGGCGGGCAAGGTCGGCAAGCGGGCCGCCGACCGGCCGGTGTGGCCGGTCGCGGTGATCCTCGCCATGACGCTGCCCAGCGCGATGCTGCTGCCGAACCTGGCCGTACTGGCGCCCGTACGGGACAACGTGCTGCTGCTGGCGGCCCTCGCCGCGGCCTGCGCGGTGCCGTTCCTGCCGCGAAGCTCGCCGTACTGGCGCGAACCCGTCCCGACCGCCTACGCGCGGCCCGCGACCGCCCGCTGGGCGCGGATCCCGCTGCTGCCGTTCTGGCGGCGCGTGCTGGCCCGTCCCAACCTGCTGCTTGAGCTGCTGCTGATACGGGTCGGGTACTCGCTGTACTCGTACATCCGTGCCGCCGCGCCCACCAGCCGCTCGCTCGCCGAGGGCAACGGGACGCAGATCCTCTCCATCGAGCGGGCCCTGGGCATCGACATCGAGCACGCCGTGAACCACGCCGTGGTCAGCCTCCGCTGGCTGGAGGCGTTCTTCAACTTCTACTACACGTCGTTCCACTTCGTGGTCCCGCTGACGATCCTGGCCGTCCTGTACTGGCGCCGTCCCGCCGACTACCGCTGGGCCCGTGCCTCGCTGGGGCTGGCGACCGTCCTCGCGCTCGTCGGTTTCTGGCTGTACCCGTTGGCGCCGCCGCGGCTCATGCCGGGGCTGGGGTTCATCGACACCGTGCACGGCGTGCAGGACCTGGCGAACCCGCAGTACGGGGCGATGACCGCGATCTCCAACCAGTACGCGGCGATGCCCTCGCTGCACTTCGGCTGGTCGCTGTGGTGCGGGGTCGTGATCGTCACGCTGGCGCCCAAGGGGTGGCAGAAGGTGCTGGGGGCGATGCATCCGCTGATCACGGTGTGCGCGATCATCGCGACCGCCAACCACTGGGTGCTGGATGCGGTGGGTGGTGCGGTGGTCGTGGGTGCGGGGTTCGGGCTGGTGTACGTGCTCTCCGGGCCCCGGGGGGCGGCTGTGCCGGCCGGGGTGGCGGTGCCTGGGCCGCGGGTGCCGGAGCGGGCCGTCGTGGGGGGCGGGGATGGGCGTAAGGCGGGGAGTGTGGTGGGGCGGGACGTTGTGTGACGCGTGGCGCGTGGCGCGTGCGCGCGTGACGCGTGACGTGTGACGTTTGGCGCGTGGCCAAGGGGCGTCGGAGCGGTGGGTCGTGCCCGCTCCGGCGCCCCTTTCGTGGATCGCCGCGTCCTGTCAGGATCCGCCCGGTGGGGGTGTCCCGCCAGTCGGGCGGCCCTGTGGGGGCCCTCAAGCGCCGGGCGGGCTGGGTGTGGCGGGTTGCCGCCGCCGGGTGGATGCCGTGGGGTGCGTTGCTGGTGATCGTGCCTCCGGCGGGCCCTCAAACGCCGGGCGGGCTGGATTTGGTCGGGCGGGCCCTCAAACGCCGGGTGGGCTGGATTTGGTCGGGCGGGCCCTCAAGCGCCGGGCGGGCTGGATTTGGCCGGGTGGGCTGGGTGTGGCTGGGCTCGTAACGGGTGGGTCAGGGGTGGGTTACTCGGAGTTCTTTGATGCCGTTCAGCCAGGCGGCGCGGAGGCGGCGGGGTGGGGGGCCGGCGAGGTGGAGGTTCGGGAGGGCGTCGGCCAGGGCGTTGAAGATCAGGTCGATCTCCATGATCGCCAGGGACTTGCCGAGGCAGAAGTGCGGGCCGCCGCCGCCGAAGCCGAGGTGGGGGTTCGGGTCGCGGGTGATGTCGAAGACGTCCGGGTTCTCGAAGACCTCGGGGTCGTGGTTGGCGGAGGAGTAGAACATCCCCACCCGGTCACCCGCCTTGATCTTCTGGCCGCCCAGCTCCGTGTCCTGGGTGGCGGTGCGCTGGAAGGACACCACGGGGGTGGCCCAGCGCACGATCTCCTCGGCCGCCGTCGAGGGCCGGGTCGCCTTGTAGAGCTCCCACTGCTCGGGGTGGGTGAGGAAGGCGTGCATGCCGTGGCTGATCGCGTTGCGCGTGGTCTCGTTGCCCGCGACCGCGAGCAGCAGCACGAAGAAGCCGAACTCGTCCGAGCCCAGGTTGCCCTGACCCTCGGCCGCGACGAGCTGCGTCACGATGTCCTTGGCCGGGCACTCCTTGCGCGCGGCGGAGAGGTTCATGGCGTAGCCGATGAGTTCCATCGCCGCCGTGGAGCCGACCTCCTCGGTGATCGCGTACTCCGGGTCGTCGTAGGCGATCATCTTGTTCGACCAGTCGAAGATCCGCGCGCGGTCCTCCTGCGGTACGCCGATCAGCTCGGCGATGGCCTGGAGGGGCAGCTCGCAGGCGACTTGGGTGACGAAGTCGAAGCTCCCGTCGGCCGCGGCGCCGGCCGCGGCGGCCGCCTCTTCGGCGATCTTCGAGGCGCGGGCGCGCAGGGCGGCCTCCAGGCCGCGGATGGCGCGGGGGGTGAAGCCGCGCTGCACGATCTGGCGGACCCGGGTGTGTTCCGGCGGATCCATGTTCAGCATGATCAGGCGCTGGGCATCGATCTGCTCACGCTGGATGTGCTCGTTGAAGCGGATGATCGCGGTGTTGGTGGTGGAGGAGAACAACTCCGGGTGCGTGGAGACGTACTTGACGTCCGCGTGCCGGGTGACGACCCAGTAGCCCTCGTCGTCGAAGCCGGTGATGCCCCGGGTCTGCGGGCACCACCACACCGGAGCGGTCTGCCGAAGCTGCGCGAACTCCGGGAAGGGGACGCGGGCTTGGAGCAGGTCGGGGTCGGTGGCGTCGAAGCCGTCGGGCAGTGCGGGGCAGGACATTCGGCAACTCCAAAGTCTGACGGCCCATCAGAAGTTGGCTCGAAGGTAGTAACGAGTTCTAGAAGTGACAAGGGTAGGCGCGGCAACTGTTGCGTGTGGAATCCGTGCAAGCCGTGTGCAAGACCCTTGCGTGCGGGGCCCGCAGGTCATAAAACTGCCAGAGAACTAGAACGCGTACTAGTTCAGGCGCGCCGCCGGGACGGCCCGCCGCAGTGGAGGAGAGGACGGCTCATGGCCGCGGAACCCGTCATCGTCGAAGCCGTACGCACGCCCATCGGCAAGCGGGGTGGCGCGCTCGCCAACCTCCACCCCGCCTACTTGCTCGGTGAGACCTACCGCGAGCTGCTCGCCCGTACGGGGATCCAGCCCGACTGCGTCGAGCAGATCGTCGGCGGCACCGTCACCCACGCGGGCGAACAGTCGATGAACCCGGCCCGCAACGCCTGGCTCGCGATGGGTCTGCCGTACGAGACCGCCGCGACCACGGTGGACTGCCAGTGCGGCAGCTCCCAGCAGGCCAACCACATGGTCGCCAACATGATCTCCGGCGGGGTGATGGACATCGGCATCGCCTGCGGGGTCGAGGCGATGAGCCGGGTGCCGCTCGGCTCCGGTTCCAAGCACGGCCCGGGGAAGCCCTTCCCGGACGAGTGGAACGTCGACCTCCCCAACCAGTTCGAGGCCGCCGAGCGGATCGCCCGGCACCGCGGACTGACCCGCGAGGACGTCGACCGCCTCGGCGTCCTCTCCCAGCAGCGGGCCGCCACCGCCTGGGCCGAGGAGCGCTTCAAGCGCGAGACCTTCGCCGTCCAGGTGCCGACCACCGAGGCCGAGCAGGCCGCGGGACAGGGCATGTGGCGCCTGGTCGACCGGGACGAGGGCCTGCGCGACACCAGCATGGAGGCACTGGCCCGGCTCAAGCCCGTCATGCCGACCGCCGTGCACACCGCGGGGAACTCCTCGCAGATATCCGACGGCGCCTGCGCCGTGATGTGGGCCTCGCGCAAGATGGCCCGCGCGCTCAAGCTCAAGCCGCGCGCCCGGATCGTCGCCCAGACCCTGGTCGGCGCGGACCCGCACTACCACCTCGACGGACCGATCGACGCGACCCGCGCGGTCCTCGGCAAGGCCGGGATGTCCCTCAAGGACATCGACCTCGTCGAGATCAACGAGGCCTTCGCCTCCGTGGTGCTCAGCTGGGGACGGGTCTTCGAGCAGGACATGGAGAAGGTCAACGTCAATGGCGGGGCGATCGCGCTGGGCCACCCGGTCGGGGCCACCGGCGCCCGTCTGATCACCACCGCGCTGCACGAGCTGGAGCGTCGCGACAAGGAATTCGCGCTGATCACGATGTGCGCGGGCGGCGCCCTCGCCACCGGCACGATCATCCAGCGCCTCTGAGCCCCGTGGGCTCCCGAGCCCCCGTGGGATGGGAAACAGAAGGCCCCGGCGGCCGGACCTGGGGAGGTCGGCCGTCGGGGCCCTCGTCCGCGCGGTCGTCCGCGCGGGGGTGTACGTCTACCGGCCGGGCCGGCTTAGTACCAGTGGTGGGAGGACCAGAAGTTCCACGCGCCGACGGGGCTGCCGTAGCGGGAGTTCATGTAGTCCAGGCCCCACTTGATCTGGGTGGCCGGGTTGGTCTTCCAGTCCGAGCCCGCCGAGGCCATCTTCGAGGCCGGCAGGGCCTGGACCAGGCCGTACGCACCGGAGGAGGAGTTCGTGGCCGTGTGGTCCCAGCCGCTCTCGCGGGAGACGATCTTGGCGAACGCCGCGTACTGGGCCGGGTCCTTGATCATCTGCTGCGCGATGGACTTCGCGTCCATCGGGGCCGCCTGAGCGGGAACCGCGGCGAGCATGGAACCGGCCACACCCAGGGCGAGCACGGTACCGGCGAAGGTCTTCTTGGAGGCGGCGATGCGGCGGATGACGGCGTTGGACACGGAAAGCCTTCCGTAGGGAACAGGGACGGTCGCTCGCACGTCGAGGACGTACGTGAGCCACTCACGCGGTGGAGAGGGGTTCGTCGGGCGGGGGGCGGAGCGCCCCTGCCGCCGTGGCGACAACACCAGTTAGCCAGGCTGCCGGGGGGCCTGGCAACGCCCCCCTCTTACTAGTGGAGGTCGCAGCCGGGGCTGAACGACCCCTCCCCGGGGCGAAGGGGATCGGCGCAGGTGGGAGCCGGTTTGAGCGGGTGGATATGGAACATTTAAGGACTACTATCCCGGGCCGTATGTGACCAAGGTCCTGTGGGGCGGGTCACCGCTCAGGGGCCCGGATCTCACGTTCCGTGGCCGCTCGTACCCCTTTGGGGCGTGTGTCCGGGGCCACTTTCGACCCCTGAATCGAAGGAAACGGGGGCGTCGAAGGCAGCTTTCCTCGTCGCCCGGCGCAGCGCCTTCAGCAGCGTGGCGCCGAGCGTCATGGTCAGTACGACGGTCAGCACGGCCCGGCCGAGGTCCCAGCCCAGCGAGGTGGCCAGGCAGTACGCCAGGAACCGCGCGAGGTTCGCGCCGACCGGGTCGCCGGGGTGGAAGGAGATCCCCTGGCCCATGCCCTGCAGGATCACCCAGCCCTGGAGGTTCATGATCGTGCCGTACGCGAAGGACCCGGCGAAGCCGTACGCGGACAGCATCACCAGCTCCGCCCGCCCCCGGATCCGGTCCGGGCCCGGCAGCAGCCCGGCGCCCAGCGAGAACCAGCCCAGCGCCAGCATCTGGAACGGCATCCACGGCCCCACGCCGCCCGTGAGCAGCGCGGACGCGAACATCGTCACGGAACCCAGGACGAAGCCGAAGCCCGGCCCGAGCACCCGGCCGCTCAGCACCATCAGGAAGAACATGGGCTCCAGGCCGGCCGTGCCGGCCCCCAGCGGCCGCAGCGCGGCGCCCACCGCGGCCAGCACGCCGAGCATCGCCACCGCCTTCGCGTCCATGCCGTTGTCGGCGATCGTCGCGACCACGACGGCGACGAGGAGCGGGAGCAGCGCGGCGAAAAGCCACGGGGCGTCCTGCGAGTGCGCGAGCCCCGACTGGCGGTCCGCGAGCAGCGGCCAGCCGAAGGCGGCGATCCCGACGAGGGTGACGAGGACCAGGGCGGCGGCGCCGCGCGGGCCGATCCGGACGGGGCGGCTCACGGGGCGGTCCCGGGGTCGGCGCCGGTGTGTGCGTGGGCGGCCCGTTCATGGGCGGCCCGTTCGTGGGCGGTCAGGGCGGCGGCCACCTGGGAGACGGTGAGCCAGTGGCCCGGGGCCAGCACCTTCGCGACCTGCGGGGCGAAGGCGGGGGAGGAGACGACCACCTCGGCGGTCGGGCCGTCCGCGACGATCTCGCCGCCGGCCAGGATCACCACCCGGTGGGCCAGCTCGGCGGCCAGTTCCACGTCGTGGGTGGCCAGGACGATCGCGTGGCCGCGCGCGGCGAGGTCCCGCAGGATCTCGATCAGGCGGGCCTTGGCGGCGTAGTCCAGACCGCGGGTCGGCTCGTCCAGGAGCAGCAGGGCGGGCCTGCCGGTGAGGACGAGGGCCAGGGCGAGGGCGAGGCGCTGGCCCTCGGAGAGGTCGCGGGGGTGGGTGTCGTCGGGGACGTCGGGGAGGAGGGACGACACCAGGGCGCGGCAGGTGCCGGGCGCGGCGGCGGCGTCCGCGTCGGCCGCCTCGCACTCGGCGCCGACCGTGTCGGCGTACAGCAGGTCCCGGGGCTCCTGCGGTACGAGGCCCACGCGGCGGACCATCTCCGCGGGCGGGGTGCGGTGCGGTTGCTTGCCGCCGACGTGGAGGTGGCCCGAGGCGGGCTCGATCATGCCGACGAGGGTGGCGAGGAGGGTGGACTTGCCGGCGCCGTTGCGGCCCATGAGGGCGAGGGTTTCGCCGGGGGCGAGGGTGAGGGTGATGTCGTGCAGGATCTCCCGGCGGGCGCGGCGGACGGAGAGGTGGCTGGTGGTTACGGGGGGTGCCGGGGGTGCCGGGGATGCCGGGGGCGGCGGGGGTGTGGGGGTGCGGCGGAAGGGGTGTCGCAGCGTGCGGGTCCGGGGGGCCCGGGCCTTCGCCTCAATCGCCGGCGGGGCTGGGATGGGCTGCTCCCCTTCAGCCTGCCCGACGTCTGAGGGCCCGCCGGGGGTGACTGGCGTTGCCTCCGGCGGCGCCTCAAACGCCGGCGGGGCTGGGATGGGTTGAGCCTGCGTCGCAGTGGGGGTGGCCTCCGGCGGCGCCTCAATCGCCGGCGGGGCTGGGATGGGTTGAGCCTGCGTCGCAGTGGGGGCTGGGATGGGCTGGGCCTGCGTCGCCGGTGGGGCTGGGGTGGGCTGGGGCTGCGTCGCAGTGGGGGTGGCCTCCGGCGGCGCCTCAATCGCCGGCGGGGCTGGGATGGGTTGAGCCTGCGTCGCAGTGGGGGCTGGGATGGGTTGAGCCTGCGTCGCAGTGGGGGCTGGGATGGGTTGAGCCTGCGTCGCAGTCGGGGCCGGGATGGGCTGGGCCTGCGTCGCCGTCGGGGTGGGCTGGGCCTTTTTAGCCTGCCCGGCGTTTGAGGGCCCGCCGGAGGCGAGGGTGGGCTCTCCGGGGGTGAGGGTGGGCTCGCCGGAGGCGAGGGTGGGGCCGCCGGCGATGGTGGTGAGGAGGGTGTGGAGGGGGGTGGCTTGGCGGCGGGCGTCGCGGATGGAGAGGGGGAGGGGGGTCCAGTGGGCCAGGCGGCCCAGGGCCACCACCGGGGGGTGGACGGGGGAGACGGCCATCATGTCGGCCGGGGAGCCGAGGACGGGGGCCGCGCCCGGGGCGGGGATCAGCAGGACCTGGTCGGCGTACTGCACCACCCGCTCCAGCCGGTGCTCCGCCATCAGAACCGTCGTACCGAGGTCGTGCACCAGGCGCTGGAGGACCGCCAGGACCTCCTCCGCCGCCGCCGGGTCGAGCGCGGACGTCGGCTCGTCCAGGACGAGGACCGCGGGGTGCGGGGTCAGGACCGAGCCGATCGCGACCCGCTGCTGCTGGCCCCCGGAGAGCGTGGCGATGGGGCGGTCCCGCAGCTCGTTGAGGCCCAGCAGGTCCAGGGTCTCCTCCACCCGGCGCCGCATCACCGCAGGTGCCAGCCCCAGGGACTCCATCCCGTAGGCCAGCTCGTCCTCGACCACGTCCGTGACGAAGTGCGCCAGCGGGTCCTGGCCGACCGTGCCGACGACATCGGCCAGCTCGCGCGGCCTGTGCGTGCGGGTGTCGCGCCCGGCGACCGTGACCCGGCCGCGCAGGGTGCCCCCGGTGAAGTGCGGGACCAGCCCGGACACGGCACCGAGCAGGGTCGACTTGCCGACACCGGACGGGCCGACCAGGAGCGTCAGCTCACCCTCGGGGACGGTGAAGTCCGCGTTGTGGAGCGTCGGCCCGGGCCTGCCGTCGTAGGTGATGGACACCTGGTCGAAGCGGATCACGTTACGAGCCCTCCTTCGGGGGGACGGGGGCCACCACGGCGGGCAGCAGACCGATCAGCACCGCCGCCGCGGGCCACAGCGGCAGTCCGGGCGCGACCAGCGGCACCACACCGGGGCGCAGCGCCTCAGGGTCGACGGACCCGGCGTAGATCATCAGCGCGGCGACGGCCGCGCCGGAAGCGGACACCAGCCAGGCGCGCACGCCCCACCGGTCGGGCCGGTAGCGGGTGCGCACGCTGCGCCGCCCGCCCAGGCGCAGGCCCCCGAGGGCGAGCGCGAGGCCGATCAGGAGGACGGGGAGGCCGTACCCGGCGCCTTCGGCGGCGAGCAGCCCGTACGTTCCGGCGCACACGCCGAGGAGCCCGCCGAGGGTGAGGACATTGGTGGTGTGCCGGACCAGGGCCGGGACCCGGGCGGTACGGCCGTACCCGCGCGCGTCCATCGACGCGGCCACGGCCACCGAGCGCTCCAGGGCGCCTTCGAGGACGGGCAGGCCGATCTGCAGGATCGCCCGCACCCCGCCGGTGGGGCGCCCGCGCAGGCGGCGGGCGGTCCGCAGGCGGACCACGTCGGCGACCATGTTCGGCGCGAACGTCATGGCGACGACGACGGCCACGCCCGCCTCGTACAGGGCGGCGGGCAGGGACTTCAGCAGCCGGGCCGGATTGGCGAGGGCGTTCGCGGCGCCGACGCAGATGAGGAGCGCGGCGAGCTTGGCGCCGTCGTAGAAGGCGAAGACCAGCTGCTCGGCCGTGACCCTCCCGCCGAACCGGATGCCCTGCGCCCAGGCCGGCAGCGGGATCTCGGGCAGGGTGAAGAGGACGTGCGCCCCGGGGATCGGGGAACCGAGCAGCATGGAGAAGAGCAGCCGCAGGCCGATCACGACGAGGCCGAGCTTGACGAAGGCGCCGTAGGACCGGGCCCAGGGGGCGGCGGTCCGGCGGGCCGCGACGACGTAACCGGCGACGCCGACGATCAGGCCGAGCAGCAGCGGATTGGTGGTCCGGGACGCCGCCGTGGCCAGCCCCAGCGCCCAGAGCCACCACGCACCGGCGTGCAGCGCGTTGCGCCGCGCGGCGGCCGGCGCCTCCCAACGCTCCCGCCGCCGGGGCCGGACGTAGGCGCGATCGGGCGGCCCCGGCGGCGCGCCGACCCCGGCTCGGTCGGCCGGGTGGGTCACCGGGCGCGGCGGCGGCGGGACTGCCACACGGCCGCCCCGGCCAGGGCGATCACGGCCGCGATTCCGGCGAGGAACCCCACGGAGGGACTGCCCCCGTCCGTGTCCCCGTCCCCGTCCCCGGACGCGGCGGCGGTGGCGGACGAAGACGCCGAGGCCGAGCCGGACGGCTTCGGTTCGCTCGCGCCGACCTGGTCGCCGCAGCCCTGCTTCGGGTACCCGGAGATCGCGCACAGCAGCGCCGCGCTGTTGTACCGCAGCGGCTTCGCCACCTCGGCCAGCGCGTCGGCGGCCGTCGCGTCGGGAGCCACCACCGCGCAGGCCGTCCGCGGGGCGTCCTGCGGCGGGGTCTCGCCGGCCGGAGCGTCCGCGGGAACGCCGAAGTCGACGACCAGGGCCACCCGCTTGCGGCCCTCGACCGCGGCGGTGCCCGAGCAGATCGCCCCGAAGTCCGCGGCGGCGCGCGGCGTGGCCGCCTCGTCGGCCGCGTCCTTGCTGACGGCGAAGCGGAAGCCCTGGACGGACCCGTCCTTGGGCCTGGCCATGGAGGCTCCCTGGGTGGCGTACGTCCACGAGCCGCTCGTACCGTCCCAGAACGACCAGTACCGGTAACCGGCAGCCAGCGCGGGAGCCGCGCCCAGCAGCGTCAGCGCCAGGCCCAGGACGACGGCCAGGGCCACGGGCAGGGACAGGAGCGCCGACAGCGACCGGGCGCGGGACGAGCGGGTCCGAACCGGACGGGTCCGGCCGGTCACGGCTGCTGCTTGCGTCGGCTCATGACGAAGCCGATGCCCACGCCGGCCACGGCGCCCAGGCCGACGATCCACCAGATGCCGATGGGGGAGGAGTCGGAGTCCTTCGCGGAGTCCGCGGACGGTCCGGCGTCAGCGGCTGCCGACTGCTGGGGCGTCGCGGCCGCGGCGTCGCTCGGGCCGGTCGCGTTCAGCGCGGCCACCAGGTCGGTGGCGCCGAAGGCCTTCGGGTCCGTGCCGGTCGCGTGCGCGGTCAGGACCAGGGTGGCGAGGGCGGCCGGGTTGCCCTTGGACCACTCGGCCGAGTTGGCCTTGAGCCACTCCAGCGCGCCCGCGGCGGACTGCTTGTGCCCGGCGGCGGCCAGCGCGATCACGGCGTCGGCGGTGTTGCCGACGTCCGCCGTGACCGTCTCGGCGCCCGGGGTCTTCACGACCAGGTGGCCGTCCTTCTTGAGGGCCTCGGCCAGGTAGCCGGCCGAGGCCTGGGCGGCCGCCGCCGGGTCCTTCGCTCCGGCCGGGCACTCCAGCGCCGCGGCGGGGGTGTCCGTGGCGGCCGGGGCGACGACCGGGCCGGTGCCGAGCCCGGCGAGCACCGAGGCGGCCGAGGCGCCGGCGTTCGCCGGGAGCTTGCCGTCCTGCAGCTGGTAGCCGAAGGCGCCGCGGTCGGCGGCCGGTTCGGTGGCGCAGCCGAGCTGGAAGGAGAGGAGGGCGTCGTACGCCGACTTGCCCGCCTTCGACTTCACCTCGGCCGGCTTCTCACCGGCCGCGACCAGCGCGCTGATCACGAGCGGGGTGGAGCTGCCCTCGCTCGGGGCGCCCGGGTTGTAGGGCCAGCCGCCGTCCTCGTTCTGTACGGACTTCAGCCAGTCGGCGCCCTTCTTGACGGCCGCGTCGTGGCCGCCCAGCGCCCGCAGCGCCTGGACCGCCACGGCGGTGGCGTTCGTGTCGAGGACCGTCTTCGCGTCGCAGGCCGCGCCGGAGTCCGCGCGGAACGCGGCGAAGGCGCCGTTCGCGCACTGCTGGCCGGTCAGCCACCCGACGGCCTGCGGCGCGGGCCGCACGCCGACCGTCTGCTGGGCGAGCAGGGCGTAGGACTGGCGCCAGACACCGTCGAAGGTCGGGTCGCCCTTGCCGAACAGCCCGGAGGGGATCACGGGGGCCGGTGAGGGCGAGGGGGCGGCGAGGGCGGCGGGAGCGGCGCCCACGCAGAGCACGGCGGAGGCGGCGAGCGCGGCGGCGCTGCGGCGGACGTTCATGTGGGGCGGGTGCCTCTCCTGCTGGGGAGCGCGGAGGCAGGCACATGGAGTACCGGGCTCCGGCTCCGTTTACCTCGACGGTGCCGGCCACCGGAGGATCCGGCGGCGCGAGCCGCGCACCTCCGCGACGGGGCAATCCGGCTCCCCGCCCGGCGGCGCCGGAGGCGGGACACGGTTGCGGGTCAGCGCCGGATTCGCACCGGCTTCCCCCCGTACGGAAGTGTTGACGACCCGGTCACTCTACCGGCCCGTAACCCGCGCACCCCTTGACGGCGGGCCGGCGCACCTCCGTACGGGCCCGGCTACAGGGCCCGGTACGTCACCGGGTCGCTGCCGGGGACGGCCTCGGCGCGGCCCTGCTTCACCAGCCGCCGCAGGTGCGCCTCCGCCTCCGATACGGCGATGTTGCGGGAGCCGTACGGGATCTGCGCCCAGGGGCGGTTCCACTCCATCCGCTCGGCCAGCTGCCAGGCGGTCAGCGGGCGCGCGAGCAGCTCCCACAGGCCGACGAGGCGTTCCTCGTGGTGGGCCAGCAGCTCGCGGACCCGGGCCGGGGCGTCGGTGAAGGCGTACTGGTGGGCCGGGAGCACCTCGGCGGGGTCCAGGCGGCCGATGCGTTCGAGGGAGTCGAGGTAGTCGCCGAGGGGGTCGGTGGCCATCAGGTCCTCGGGGGCCTCGTACAGCCCGATGTGGGGGGAGATGCCGGGCAGCAGGTGGTCACCGGAGAAGAGGCGGCCGTTGCCGGGCAGCTGCGCGGGGTGCTCCTCCTCCAGGTGCAGGCACACGTGGCCCGGGGTGTGGCCCGGGGTCCAGATCGCCCGGAGCCGGCGCCCGGCCAGCGGCAGCAGCTCGCCGGGGACGATCTCGCGGTCCGGGACGGCCGCGTGCATCCCGGGCAGGGTGCGCATGCGGCCGCTCTCGCGGGCGGCGCGCAGCGGGGCGACGTGTTCGTCGGGGGCGCCGGCGGCGAGGAGCTTCTCGCTCATGTAGTCCAGCCAGACGCCGGGGTCGGAGCCGCGGGTGCGCGTGACGACCTCGGTGTCGGCGGCGTGCATCGCGATCCAGGCCCCGGACGCCTCCCGTACCCGGCCGGACAGGCCGTGGTGGTCGGGGTGGTGGTGGGTGATGACCACGCCGTGGACGTCGGTGACGGGGATGCCGAGCGTGCCGAGGCCGGCGACGAGGGTGTCCCAGGAGGTGGGGTCGTCCCAGCCGGTGTCGACGAGGACCGGACCGCGGTCGGTCTCGACGACGTGGACGAGGGTGTGGCCGAGCGGGTTGTCGGGGATGGGGACCTTGATCCCCCAGACGCCGCCGCCGTGGTCGAGGGTGGCGGGGCCGATGGCGGCGTGGTCGCCGGCGCCCGGGTCGCTGAGACCTTGGTCGCTGACACCGGGCGGTTCGGGTGCGGCTGCTGACATGTGGTGGCCCCCAGACGAAGTGGTGCGGCGAGTACCGTGGACGGCGCTGACGAGAACTCGTTCCAGTGGTAGCCCAAGTCGACCATCCGCGCGGCTTTCTGACCAGTCGTCTGATGCGTCGCCGATCTCTCCCCGCTCTTGGGTCGGTCTTCTGTCTGCGCCGTGGACTCCTGGAACTAGAACTGGTATCAGTTCTGGCATCCGGTTCTGAACCGCAGGAGGCATCAGCCATGACCGAGCTCGTGGAACACGGAAAGCTGTTCATCGGCGGGGAGTGGACCGATCCGCTGGGCAGCGACACCATCGACATCGTCTCGCCCCACACCGAGCAGGTCATCGGCCGCGTACCGCACGCTTCCCGGGCGGACGTCGACCGCGCCGTCGCCGTCGCCCGCAAGGCCTTCGACGAAGGCCCCTGGCCCCGCGCGTCCCTGGACGAGCGGATCGAGGTCATCGCCCGGATCAAGGACGCGATCGCCGTCCGGCACGAGGAGATCGCCCGCTCGATCAGCTCGCAGAACGGATCGCCGTACTCCTGGAGCGTCCTCGCCCAGGCGCTCGGCCCGATGATGGTCTACGACGCCGCCATCACGGTCGCCCGCGCCTTCCCGTACGAGGAGCACCGGCAGGGAGCGCTCAGCCCGATCATGGTCCGGCGCGAGCCGGTGGGCGTGGTCGCGGCCGTCATCCCCTGGAACGTCCCGCAGTTCGTGGCCGCCGCGAAGCTCGCGCCCGCGCTGCTCAGCGGCTGCACCGTGATCCTCAAGCCCTCGCCCGAAGCGCCGCTCGACTCCTAC
Organism: Streptomyces sp. NPDC028419; assembly: GCF_055565515.1. NCBI lineage: Bacteria > Bacillati > Actinomycetota > Actinomycetes > Kitasatosporales > Streptomycetaceae > Streptomyces > Streptomyces sp. NPDC028419. Next base: position 233,418 of record NZ_JBVHUE010000006.1, read on the forward strand.
ATCCTCGCCGACATCGCGCGCGAGGCCGGGCTGCCGGAGGGCGTGCTGTCGATCCTGCCGGCCGACCGCGAGGTCAGCGAGTACCTGGTCGGGCACCCGGGGATCGACAAGGTCTCCTTCACCGGCTCCGTCGCGGCGGGCAAGCGCGTCATGGAGGTCGCCGCCCGCAACCTCACCCGGGTCACCCTGGAACTCGGCGGCAAGTCCGCGGCCGTGATCCTGCCGGACGCGGACCTGGAGAGCGCCATCGCCGGGATCGTCCCGGCCGCCTGGATGAACAACGGGCAGGCGTGCGTGGCCCAGACCCGCGTACTGGCCCCCCGCAGCCGCTACGACGAGATCGCCGAGGCGCTCGCGGCGGCGGCCGGGGCTCTGGTGGTCGGCGACCCCTTGGACCCGGCGACCCAGATCGGCCCGCTGGTGGCCAAGCGGCAGCAGCAGCGCTCCTTCGACTACATCAAGCTCGGCCAGGAGGAGGGCGCCAAGGTCCTCACCGGAGGCGGGCGCCCGGCGGGCCGGGACCAGGGCTGGTACGTCGAGCCGACGCTCTTCGGGGACGTCGACAACTCCATGCGCATCGCGCGCGAGGAGATCTTCGGGCCGGTCGTCTGCCTGATCCCGTACGGGGACGAGGCCGAGGCCGTGCGGATAGCCAACGACTCGGACTTCGGGCTCAGCGGCAGCGTGTGGACCGGCGACGTCGAGCACGGCATCGACTTCGGCCGCCGGATCCGCACCGGCGTCTTCAACGTGAACACCTTCAGCCTGGACATGCTCGGACCGTTCGGCGGCTACAAGAACAGCGGCCTCGGCCGCGAGTTCGGCCCGGAGGGCCTGAGCGAGTACCTGGAAGCGAAGATGATCTGCCTCCCGGGCGGCTACCAGCCGCCGGCTGCGGGTGCCGATGCGTCCGGTGACGGTGCTTCCGCGGGTGGTGAGTGATGGGTGACCGCTGGCACGTCGAGGTGGACAGAGGGGTCTGCATCGGCTCGGGCATGTGCGTGAACCACGCCCCCACGGGCTTCGCCCTAGATTCGGCCCGCCAGTCCCACCCGAGCTCACCGGACACGGACGCGAACGAGCCGACCCTGACGGCGGCCGAGGGCTGCCCGGTAGAGGCCATCACGATCACCCTGGCCGCGAGCGGCGAGGTGGTCTTCCCGCCGGAGGAGTGAGGGGGGCGGGGGCGGCTTCGGCGGGGGTGGGGGCGGGGGCTTCGAGCGGGGCGGGGTCGGTGGGGTTCCGGGGGCTGCCCGTCAGTTCAACTGTCTCTCCGTGCCGGGGCGACCTGTCAAGGGCGCTCCTTCGTCGCGTCGCTGCGCGATGGCCTGCGGCCACCCTTGACAGGCCACCCCGTCACGGAAAGCCAAGAACTGTCGGGAAGCCCCCGGAGGAAGGGCAGGGGGGACCTTTCCCATGCGGCTGGATCCCGGGCAGTGAGGCCGGGGCCCTGAGTGCGGCCCTACCGCGCCCTCCGGGCGACAAGACAACGACCACAAGCCACAAGCACGCCTGCAGATCGCTACGCGCTTCTCCGAGAGAAGCGTCTGCGAGTTGTTTGGGGCTGATTTGGGCTGGTGGAGGGGGCGGGAGGGGTGGAAGCTCGGCCCCACCGAGCAGGAGTCGGGTCAGGAGACGGTGGGGACTCAACACCCCTCCAAGATGCCCGATATGTGGACATTTGGAAGTCGTTTGCGAGGGGCGGACGGCCTCAGACCCTCCCCATGCTCGACCTCGCCGAGTTTCCACCCCCACCAACCCCAACCAACTCGCAGACGCTTCTCTCGGAGGAGCGCGTAGCGATCTGAAGGCGTGCTTGTGGCTTGTGGCTTGTCATCTGTTGCTGTTCGCCCGGAGGGCGCGGCATGGCTGCACTCAGAGCCCCCGCCCCACTGCCTGGAATCCAGCCGCATGGTCCCGGTCCCCCATGCCTTCCTCCGGGGGCGGCCCGACAGTTCTTGGCTTTCCGTGGGGACGGGGCCTGTCAAGGGTGGCCGCAGGCCATCGCGCAGCGACGCGACCGCAGGGAGCGCCCTTGACAGGTCACGGCCCCACGGAGAGACAGTTGAACTGACGGGCAGCCCCCGGAACCCCACCGACCCCGCCCCGCCGAAGCACCCGCCCACCCGCCACCGCCCTGTTTCGGCCGATCCTGAGGTGCGTGCGCCCGGGGGGCCCGGGGGGGTCGGGCTCGCCTACTTCGGGGGCGCCGTGAGGTCGATGAGGCGGCAGACCGTTTCGATGTCGATCTTCACCTGGGCGATCGAGGCGCGGCCCGAGAGCCAGGTGATGAGGGCCGAGTGCCAGGTGTGTTCGATGACGCGGACCGCCGAGAGTTGTTCCGCCGTGGGCGGGGCGTCCAGGCCCATCGCGTCCAGGATGATCGCCGTGGTCAGCCGGGAGACGGTGTCCACCTCGGGGCTCACGCTGCGGTCCGCGAAGGTCAGGGCGCGCACCATGGCGTCGGCCAGGTGCGGTTCGCGCTGGAGGGCGCGGAAGGCGCGCATGAGCGTTTCCGCGACGGCTTCGGCGGGGCTGTCGGCGACCGGGGGGCGCTTGCGCAGCGTCGTGTGCATGTGCTGGAGCTGGTCCTGCATGGTCGCCACCAGGAGGTGGACCTTGGAGGGGAAGTAGCGGTAGAGCGTGCCCAGCGCGACGCTGGACGACTCGGCGACCTCCCGCATCTGGACCGCGTCGAACCCGCCCCGGCTGGCCAACTGCGCGCTGGCGTGCAGGATCCTGCGGCGGCGGGCTTCCTGCCGCTCCGTCAGGGGCGGGGACGCCGGCGTGGCGAGGGCCTTGGCTTCCGCTGTCATCTGTCCCGTTCCGTGGCGTTCCGAGGTATCCATTCGCACCGCTCCGAGGCTGTTCCGTGGTCAGCATGGCAGGCGGCCCTGCCGTGGCGCGAATCACCTGCTCCGGCTCTTACGGTGTGGTTTCCGGCCGGTAGATTCAATGGTCTTCAACGGATCAAGTCTGAAACTTGTTCTACATTATCCGAGCGGGTTACGCTCCGGCGAAAGTGCAGCGAGAAGGGGGCCGGGAGTGACCGCTGAGGCCATGGTGACGAGCCCTTTCCAGGGTTCCGCCACTGACGGCGACCGCCCGTTGCGCATCGCACTCCTCACCTACAAGGGGAACCCGTTCTGCGGTGGCCAGGGCGTCTACGTCCGCCACCTCGCGAGGGAACTGGTACGTCTGGGGCACTCCGTCGAGGTCATCGGCGCGCAGCCCTATCCCGTGCTCGACACCGGCGCCACGCTCACCGAGCTGCCCAGCCTGGACCTCTACCGCCACCCCGATCCCTTCCGCACCCCCAAGCGCGGTGAGTACCGGGACTGGATCGACGCCCTAGAGGTCGCCACCATGTGGACCGGCGGCTTCCCCGAGCCGCTGACCTTCTCGCTGCGGGCCCGCCGCCACCTGGTGGCCCGGCGCGGCGAGTTCGACGTCATCCACGACAACCAGACCCTCGGGTACGGCCTGTTGGCCGACCTGGGCGCGCCCCTCGTCACCACCGTCCACCACCCGATCACGGTGGACCGGGGGCTCGACCTCGCGGCCGCCAAGGACCGCAAGAAGCGCGCCTCGGTGCGCCGTTGGTACGGCTTCACCCGCATGCAGGGGCGCGTCGCCCGCCGGCTGCCCACGGTCCTGACCGTCTCCGGTTCCTCGCAGCAGGAGATCGCCGACCACCTGGGCGTCCGCGACGACCGCATCCACGTCGTGCACATCGGCGCGGACACCGACCTGTGGTCGCCGGACCCGTCCGTCGCCGAGGTGCCGGGCCGGATCGTCACGACCTCCAGCGCGGACGTACCGCTCAAGGGCCTGGTGCACCTCGTGGAGGCGCTGGCCAAGCTGCGCACCGAGCAGCCCGGTGCCCACCTCGTGGTGGTCGGCAAGCGCGCCGAGCGCGGGCCGGTCGCCCGGGCGATCGAGCAGTACGGGCTCCAGGACGCGGTCCAGTTCGTCAAGGGCATCACCGACGCCGAGCTCGTCGACCTGGTGCGCAGCGCCCAGGTCGCCTGCGTGCCCTCCCTCTACGAAGGCTTCTCGCTCCCCGCGGCCGAGGCCATGGCCACCGGCACCCCGCTGGTGGCCACCACCGGCGGGGCGATCCCCGAGGTGACGGGCGCCGACGGCGAGACCTGCCTCGCCGTACCGCCCGGTGACGCGGGGGCGCTGGCCGCCGCGCTGGGCCGGCTGCTCGGTGATGCCGAGCTGCGGGCCCGTCTGGGCAGTGCCGGGCGCGCGCGGGTGCTGGACCGCTTCACCTGGGCCAGAGCCGCCCAGGGCACGGTGGCGCACTACCGGGCCGCGATCGAACGGGCCGCACGCGCCGGTCGGTGACGGTCGTACGGGCGCCGCACCCCGTGAAGCACCTCGCCAAGCAATTCGTCAAGCAATTCCTCAAGTACCTCGTCTCCACCCACCATCACCCCCCACCTCGACCGCGAAGGCAGGACCGCGTGCTGACCGTCGATTTCTCCAGGTTCCCGCTGGCCGCAGGCGATCGTGTGCTCGATCTGGGCTGCGGCGCGGGCCGGCACGCCTTCGAGTGCTACCGGCGCGGCGCCCACGTGGTCGCCGTGGACCGCAACGGCGAGGAGATCCGCGAGGTCGCCAAGTGGTTCGCCGCCATGAAGGAGGCTGGTGAGGCCCCCGCCGGTGCCACGGCCACCGCCATGGAGGGCGACGCACTCGCGCTGCCCTTCCCCGACGACTCCTTCGACGTCGTGATCATCTCCGAGGTGATGGAGCACATCCCCGACGACAAGGGCGTGCTCGCCGAGATGGTCCGGGTCCTCAAGCCGGGCGGCCGCATCGCCATCACCGTCCCGCGCTACGGCCCCGAGAAGATCTGTTGGGCTCTCAGCGACGCCTACCACGAGGTCGAGGGCGGCCACATCCGCATCTACAAGGCCGACGAGCTGCTCGGGAAGATGGAGCAGGCCGGTCTCAAGCCCTACGGCACGCACCACGCCCACGGCCTGCACTCGCCCTACTGGTGGCTCAAGTGCGCCTTCGGCGTGGACAACGACAAGGCGCTGCCCGTGAAGGCGTACCACAAGCTCCTGGTCTGGGACATCATGAAGAAGCCGCTCGCGACCCGGCTCGCCGAGCAGGCCCTCAACCCGGTGATCGGCAAGAGCTTCGTGGCCTACGCGACCAAGCCCCACCTGCCCGTCGGCGCTGCCAAGTGACCTCGCCGGGGCGCACCGAGCACCTCGTCCTGGACGGCGTACTGACGGCCGAAGAGGCCGCACGGACCGTCGCCGGGATCCTGGCCGCGCAGCGCGCGGACGGGGCCATCCCGTGGTTCCGCGGTCACCACCTCGATCCGTGGGACCACACCGAGGCCGCGATGGCCCTGGACGTGGCGGGCGAGCACGAGGCCGCGGCGCGGGCGTACGCCTGGCTGGCGGCCCACCAGAACGAGGACGGTTCCTGGTACGCCGCCTACGCGGACCGGCCCGAGGGGGTGGACACCGAGGACCCGCAGGACGCGGGGAAGGAGTCCAACTTCACCGCCTACATAGCGGTCGGGGTCTGGCACCACTACCTGGAGACCGGGGACGACCCCTTCCTCGACCGGATGTGGCCCGTCGTCTTCGCCGCCGTCGAGTTCGTCCTCGGGCTCCAGCAGCCGGGCGGACAGATCGGTTGGAAGCGGGAGGCGGACGGGACGGTCGTCGCCGACGGCCTGCTGACCGGCTCCTCCTCGATCCACCAGGCGCTGCGCTGCGCGCTGGCGATCGCCGAGTGCCGCGAGGAGCCGCAGCCCGATTGGGAGGTGGCGGCGGGCGCGCTCGCGCACGCCGTGCGTCGTCATCCCGAGCGCTTCCTCGACAAGAACCACTACTCGATGGACTGGTACTACCCGGTCCTGGGCGGGGCCCTGACCGGTTCCGAGGCGAAGGCGCGGATCGAGGAGCGCTGGGACGACTTCGTCGTGCCGGGCCTCGGCGTGCGCTGCGTGCTGCCCAATCCGTGGGTGACGGGCGGCGAGAGCTGTGAACTCGCGCTCGCGCTCTGGGCGATGGGGGAGTCCGACCGGGCGCTGGAGATCCTGCGCTCGATCACCCACCTGCGGGCCGAGAACGGCATGTACTGGACCGGGTACGTCTTCGAGGACGAGAAGGTCTGGCCGGTGGAGCAGACGACCTGGACGGCCGCGTCCCTGCTGCTGGCCGTGGCCGCGCTGGGCGGGGACGAGCCGACCACGGCCGTCTTCGGAGGTACGACCCTGCCGGACGGACTCGACCCCGACTGCTGCTAGGTCGTCTCTTTCGGCTCTCGCGGGGTGGCTCAGCGGCGGGCCAGCCAGCTCGCGAGGGCGTGGCCGATGAAGAGGTAGGCGGCGGCGGCGATGCCGTAGCCGACGACGACCTGGACCCAGTCGCGGTCGAAGGTGAAGAGGTCGTAGGACCAGGTCGCGAGCCAGGTGGCGGCGTCGTGGACCAGGTCGACCAGGCTGTTGTTCTGGTTGGCGTCCAGCAGGTACAGCAGGATCCACGCGACGATCACGAAGGCCAGTACGTCCGCCACGATCGCGACGATCCGTCCGGCGGAGCTGCTTCCCCGGGTCCTCGCTCGCATGTGTGCTCGACTGTGTGTGGGCATGACCCGCGTCTTGCCGCTGTGCCGCCGGCCAAACCCGAACGGCTTTCCCAAGTGGCGCGGCGGGTGGGCCGGGGTGAGGCTGCCTGGGACACCTCAGTCCCCGGAGGAAACCGTGTCCATACCCAGAACCGCCCGATTCCGTCGTGGCTGCACGGCGCTGATCCTGTCCACCGCGCTGCTCGCCGGAGGCGCCACCGCCTGCGGTAGGGGCGGCGACCGGAGCGACCGGAGTACGGACGTCTCGGTCCAAGGGGCGCCGGCGGCCGTCCAGGTCGACGCGGCCGAGGAGGCCCTGCGGGTCGCGGAGGCCGCACCCTCGCCCAGCCCGTCGACCGAGGCGCAGAAGCAGAAGTTCGCCAAGACGCGCTTCGTCGCCAACGCGGGTCTCGCGGCCGGCGCCACCTACCAGTGGATCATCAAGCCGTACCGCGCGGGCAAGTTCAAGAAGGGCGCCAGCGGGCGCAAGTTCGCCCTGGTGAAGGCGGGCCTGGCGGGCGCGTTCGCCTACAACCGCTTGAAGGCGGCGTCCGACAACGCCAAGGGCGACCCGCTGCTGTCCAAGGCGGTGGGCCCGCTCACGGCGGGGATCGACTCCCTCAAGGGACTCGGCAGCAAGCTCCGCAAGGGCGACGCGAACGACGCGGACATCGGCGCCTTCGAGAAGATGATCAACGGGGTCAAGGACGCGGGCAAGAGCGCGGGCGCCCCGGTCACGGACCAGGTTCCGAGCCTTTCGCAGCTGAGCCGCTGAACCCGGGACACCGGACGCGCGACATGGTGAGGACCCGCCGGGCGACCGGCGGGTCCTCACCACGTGGTGCGTACGGCGCATCAGCGGGTCGTGTCCCGGTTGAAGACGGACCGCGCCCACAGGTAGCCGACGAGGGCCAGGCCCGCGCACCAGGCGAAGGCCAGGAGCCCCTCGTTCCCGATCGGCGTGCCCATCAGCAGGCCGCGCAGGGTCTCGATGATCGGGGTGAAGGGCTGGTACTCGGCGAACCAGCGCAGCCCGGTCGGCATCGAGTCCGTCGGGACGACCGCGCTGCCGAGGAGCGGCAGGAACTGCAGCGGCATCGGCATGTTGCTCGCGGTCTCGGGGGTCTTGGCGACCAGCCCCATCGCGGCGGCCAGCCAGGTGAGGCCCAGCACGAGCCCGGTCAGCAGCCCGCCCACGGCCAGCCACTCGACGGGGGTGGCGGTGGGCCGGAAGCCCATGAGCAGCGCGATGCCCGTCACCAGGGCGACGCTGATCAAGGTCTGGATCACACCGCCCACGACGTGCCCCGTCAGGAACGAGGCCCGGGATATCGGCATCGTGCGGAAGCGGTTGACGATGCCTTCGGTCATGTCGACGCAGACCCCGACGGCCGTGGCCACGGCCCCGGCGGTCGCCGACATCAAGATGATGCCCGGGGCGATGTAGTCGATGTAGTGCTCCGAGCCGGTGCCGGTGCCGAGGGCGCCGCCGAAGACGTAGGTGAACAGGAGCAGCATCAGTACGGGCATCACGGCGACGGAGATGGTCATCGACGGGTAGCGCAGGGCGTGCCTGAGGTTGCGCCGCAGCATCGTCGCCGAGTCGGTGACGGAATGGGCCAGGGTGGTCATCGCGCGTTCTCCCGCTTCGGTCCGGTGAGGGTGAGGAATACGTCGTCGAGGTCGGGGGTGTGCACGGAGAGCTCCTCCGCGCGGACCCCGCCGTGCTCCAGGACGTCCAGAACGGCCCGCAGCGTGTCCGGGCTGCCGTCGCCGGGGAGGTCCAGGGTGAGTGCCTCGCGGTCGAGGTCGAGGGCGGCGAACAGGGCGTCGGCGGCGTCGAGCTCGGCCGCTCCGGCGAACCGCAGCCGGATGTGGCTGCCGGGGATGCGCCGCTTGAGCTCTTCGGCGGTGCCCTCGGCGACCAGCTTCCCGTGGTCGAGGACGGCGATCCGGTCGGCGAGCTGGTCGGCCTCGTCCAGGTACTGGGTGGTGAGGAAGATCGTGACGCCCTGCTCGGCGACCAGGTTCCGGATGATCTCCCACATGGTGCGGCGGCTGCGCGGGTCGAGCCCGGTGGTCGGCTCGTCGAGGAAGATGACGCGCGGGTCGCCGACCAGGGTCATCGCCAGGTCGAGCTTGCGCCGCATGCCGCCGGAGAAGGTGGAGACGGGCCCCCGGGCGGCCTCGGTCAGGTCGAAGCGGTCCAGCAGCTCGGCGGCGCGCCGCCTGCCTTCCCGGCGGCCGAGGTGGAGCAGGTCCGCCATGAGGATCAGGTTCTCCTCGGCGGTCAACAGGTTGTCCACCGCCGAGAACTGGCCGGTCACGCCGATGACGCCGCGGATGGAGGCGGCCTCGCGGGCCAGGTCGTGGCCGCCGACGCGGACCTGACCGGCGTCCGCGGCTATGAGGGTGGTGAGGATCTGCACGGTGGTGGTCTTGCCCGCACCGTTCGGCCCGAGGAGGGCGAAGACGGTGCCGGGGGCGACGTGGAGGTCGATGCCGTCCAGTACCTTCTTGTCGCCGTAGGACTTGGTCAGACCGGTGACGCTGATCGCGGGCGACGTGCGGGCGGCGGCGGTCGCTGTCGCGACGGCTGTGGGCATGGCGGGGTCACTCCTCCGGGGCTGGGGTCGGGGCTGAGGTTGGGGCCGGTTCCGGGCTGGGGTCGGGCTGTTGTGGGGTGCGCCGCCGGGGCGATGGCTCAGGCGCGGTGGTTCAGGCGCGGTGGACGTCGATGTTGCCGGCGCCGCTGCGGGCGCGGACCTCCACGGTCTCGTCGGTGGCGGCGGGTCCGTCGGTGGTGGTGAGGCCGTTGCGCACGCTGCCGATGCGGGTGTTCACGTCGAGCCAGGCGGCGGTGGAGCGGGCGATGCCGACCGAGATGTTCCCGGCGGCGGTCTGGAGCGCGACCTGGCCGCGGGCCACCTCGCCGATCCGGATGTGCCCGTTCGCCGACTTGGCCTCGACTCCGGCGTGGGCGGAGCCCACGGAGACGGAGCCGTTGGAGGTGGTGGCCTTCAGGGGGCCGTGGACCTCGCCGAGGGCGATGTCGCCGTTGGAGTTCTTGACGGTCACGGCGCCGCCGATGGTGTCGGCGCTGATGCGCCCGGACCCGGACAGTTCGGCGTTGCCGGTGACGGTGTCGACGTGGGTGTTGCCGTGGCCCGTGGTGAGGTGCGCGGCGGCCGCCTCCTCGACGCGCAGGTCTCCGAGCGAGGTCTTGAGCCGGACCTGCCCGAGCGGTCCCGAGCACAGGAAGTCCGCCATGGGGCAGTCGCCGCGCAGGTCGGAGCCAGCGGGCAGGGCGACGACGATGTCGAGCGAGCCGCTGCGGCCGAACAGGGAGCGCTTGCGCGGCCCCTTCACGAAGAGCTGCCCCGCCGAGTAGCTGATCTTGGTCTGCTGGGCCGCCCGCACGTCGACGTCCTCGCCCGGATTGCTCGGCCGGACCTCGACGACGGTGTCGGCGCGCTTGGTCGCGGTGACGCGGATGGTGCCGACCTCGAACTCGACGGAGGCGGAGATCGGCTCGGGGGTCTGGAAGGTCTCGGTGAGGTGGGAGATCTGGAATGCAGACATGGTGGTGCCGTCCTCTTGGCTCGGTGGAGCGGAAGTGGTGGGAAGCGCGCGGGTCTACGGGCGTACCGGCGTACGGGGTGCCCGGTGCGGCGGCGGCCTAGCGGACCCAGCCCGTGAAGCCCTGCTGGCCGCGCGAGCGGCCGGGGGAGAGCGGGGCGGCCGGTGCGACGGGTCCGGCCGGTTCCAGGGCCGCCGCGACGGCCCGGACCAGCCAGGCGTTGACCGAGAGGCCCTCCTGGCCGGCGGCGTCCTCGACGCGGTTCTTGAGGTGGGCGGGGAGGCGGAAGTTGATGCGGGCCGTGCCGCCTTCGTCGCCCTCGCCGGTCGGCGGCGCGAGGGGGACCGGAGCCGCCGCGGGAGCGGCGTGCTCCGCCGGGGTGCCTTCGTACGCGAAGGGCTCCTGGGCAGGGGGAGCGGTCACCACGAACTCGGGGTCGAGCCCGCGCAGCCGTACGTCGACCGAGCCCGGGGCGAGGTCCTGGGTGACCTCGCCCATGGCGGCGGACAGGGCGTTCAGCAGGGTCAGCCGGGCGGCCGACTCCAGCGGAGCGGTGAGCCGCTCGGCCAGGGCGCGGGATTCGGCGCCGCCCGCTTCCGCGGCTACCGCGAGTTCGTTCCGGAGGTGATCGACGTAGGGCGTGAGGTCCATGACGAAAGCATGGCACAGGAATGGCGCCACGGCCAGCTTTTGTGGCGCCATTTTGGCGCCGCGTGGTGCCATGGGTGCCGCTCGCGGGGCGTTGATGATCGGGTTGATGTGTGAATGTGCAGGTCAGCGGCCTGGTGGGGGTCCGGTGTCTGGATGGCGCCACGCGGGAAAAATGTGGCGCCATGGTGGCGCCACTTCGGTGCGCCTCAGCTCCGCCGCGCCCATGCGGGCGTCCACGTGCGGCCCTCGGGGCCGCCGCGGCCACCGGGACGCAGCGCCGCGAGGTGTGCGCGCAGCGCCGCGAGGGCGGGCTGGGGGTTGTCGCGGCGCCAGATGAGGGAGTGCGGGTAGACGGGCGTCGGGTCGATCACCGGGATGCGGCGCAGGCCGTGCCCGTCGGGCCAGACGAGCCGCGTGTGCTCGCCCATGAAGGTGGCCAGGGCCGGGGTGTCCGCGATGGTGTCGAGGAGGGCGTCGGAGCCGAAGTTGGGGCCCGTCGCCTCGATGGTGAGGCCGAATTCGGCGACGAGGTCGTCGTAGTAGGCGGCCCACTCGGTGCCGGGGACGAGGCCGGGCATCCAGATCCGGTGCCCGGCCAGCTGCGCGAGGGTCACCGACCGGGCGCCCGCCAGCGCGTGGGCGGGGCCCGTCAGGAGCTGGAGCGGTTCGTCGAGCACGCGCACGGACGCGACGTCCCCGGGCAGGGGCCGGCCGGGCGCGGACACGGCGCGGAACGACGCGTCGATCTCCCCGGACCGGACGGCGGCCACCGCCGCCTCGATGTCGAAGAGCATCAGCACGTCGAGCTCGAACTCGGGGTGCGCGCGGTGGAACTCGCGCATCAGGCCCGAGGCCGCCACGCGCGAGGCGATCACGTCGACGCGCAGCGCACGGCGGCCGGGCCGTACGGACGCGAGCGCGCGCTCGGCGGCGCGCAGCAGCTCGCGCGCGTGGGGCAGGAAGGCCCGCCCGTCGATGGTGAGTTCGGCGCCGCGCGCCGTACGGGCGAAGAGCTGGGCGCCGAGGTCCTTCTCCAGTGCGGCGATGCGTTTGGAGACGGCTTGCTGGGTGACTCCCAGGTCGGCGGCGGCCGCCTGGAAGCGGCCCGCGTCCACGACGGTGACGAAGGTGCGTACGGCTTCGAGGTCCACGTCGGGGGAGGTTACTCCACAACGCATTGTTGTGCGCGGATCGCGGATCGGTTGTTTGACCGGTCGGCGTCCCGCTCGGTTAGCTCTGCGGGGAATCGGGAGAGCGGGGGAAAGGGGTGGTGGGCGTGGGCCGGAAGTTCGGGTGGCTCTGGGCGGCGTACGGGATCAGCACCCTCGGCACCTGGCTCGCCTTCGACGCGTTCGCGCTGATCGCGATCCTCGCGCTGCACGCCGGGCCGACCCGGGTGTCGGTGCTGGCGGCCGTGGGTCTCGCGGTGGGGGCCGTCGTGGCGGTGCCGCTGGGGCCGTGGGTGGAGTTCCGCCGCAAGCGGCCGGTGATGGTGGCGATGGACCTGGTCCGCTTCGTGGCGCTGATGAGCGTGCCCGCTGCCTACGCGCTCGGTCTGCTCGGCTTCGCACAACTCCTGGTCGTGTCGGTCGTCGTCGGTGCGGCCGACATCGCCTTCAGCGCGGCCAGTGGCGCCTATCTGAAGGCGCTCGTGCGGCCGGGGGACCTGCTCGTCGCCAACGGTCGCTTCGAGACCACGAACTGGACGGCCTCCGTCCTTGGGCCGCCGCTGGGTACGGCCGCGATCGGGCTGTTCGGGCCGGTGCTGACCGTGCTGGCCAATGCGGTCAGCTATCTGCTCTCCGCCGTGGGGGTCGCCGCGATCGGTGGTGGCGAGGCGCGGCCTCCGCGCGGCGGGGAGCGGCCGCGGGTCCGTGACCTCTTCGAGGGGTGGCGGTTCGTCCTGGCCCACCCGGGGCTGCGGCCGCTGTTCTTCAATACGGTCCTGGTCGGTGGGCTGATCATGGCCACCTTGCCGTTGTTGGCGGTGCTCATGCTCGGTGAGCTCGGCTTCGCGCCGTGGCAGTACGGGGTCGCCTTCGGTCTGCCGTGTGTCGGCGGTGTCATCGGGGCGCGGTTGGCCCGGCCGCTCGTGGGCCGCTTCGGGAGGGGGCGGGTCTTGCTCGCCACCGGGGTGCTGCGGGCCTGTTGGTCCCTCGGGCTGGGCTTCGTGCGGCCGGGGGTGGCGGGGCTCGTGCTGGTCGTCGTGGTCGAGTTCGGGCTGATCACCTGCATGGGGGTCTTCAACCCGGTCTTCGCCACCTACCGGCTCGAACGGGTCCCGGGGGATCGGGTCGCCCGGACGTTGGCGGCGTGGTCGGTCAGCAGCAAGCTGACGATCGCGGCCATGACGGGGGTGTGGGGGGTGTTGGCGGGGCTTGTCGGGTCGCGTGTGGCGATTGCCGTTGCCGGGGTGTTGATGCTGGGTACGTCGCTTCTGTTGCCGTGGGGGGAGGGCCGGGGGGTGGTCCCTGCCGAGGTGGATGCCGCGGCTTAGTTCCCTCCGGGGGCGCCTCAAACGCCGGCGGGGCTGGATGGGTCGGCCTTGGCCGTGCCGGCGGGCGGGATCCGTCGGCCTCGCCCGGGGACGCCTCAAACGCCGGCGGGGCTGGAATCGTCAGCCCTGTCGGGGGGCGCCTCAAACGCCGGCGGGGCTGGATGGGTCGGCCTGGTCGGGGGGCGCCTCAAGCGCCGGCGGGGCTGGAGGTGGCGGCCTGGGTTGGATAGGGCGGCCTGGTCGGGGGGCGCCTCAAACGCCGGCGGGGCTGGGGATGGCGGGGCTGGAGGTGGCGGCCTGGGTTGGATAGGGCGGCCTGGTCGGGGGGCGCCTCAAGCGTTGGTGGGGCTGGGTGGGCCGGTCTTGCCCGGAGGTGCCGGGGCTGGGGCTTTTCAGCCTCGCCGGCGTTTGAGGCGCCCCCGGAGGGGGTTAGGCGTTCAGCTCTGCCAGGACCCGGAGGGTGTGGGGGTCCGGGGCCGTGAGGAGGAGGTCGGTCACTGGGCCCTTGCGCCATAGGGTCAGGCGTTCCGCTATGCGTTCGCGCGGGCCGATCAGGGAGATCTCGTCGGCGAAGGCGTCCGGGACGGCGAGCACCGCCTCCTGTTTGCGGCCCGCGAGGAAGAGTTCCTGGATCCGGTGGGCCTCCTCCTCGTACCCCATGCGCGCCATCAGATCGGCGTGGAAGTTGCGGGCCGCGTGGCCCATGCCGCCGATGTAGAAGCCGAGCATGGCCTTGACCGGGAGCAGCCCCTCGGCGACGTCGTCGCAGACGTGGGCCCGGGCCATCGGCGCGATCATGAAGCCCTCGGGCAGCTCGGCGAGGGAGGCCCGGTAGACGTCGGTGCGGGTCGGGGACCAGTACAGCGGGAGCCAGCCGTCCGCGATCCGGGTGGTCTGGGCGATGTTCTTGGGCCCCTCGGCCCCCAGCAGCAGCGGCAGGTCCGCGCGCAGCGGGTGGGTGATCGGCCGCAGCGGCTTGCCGAGGCCGGTGCCGTCGGCCCCGCGGTACGGGTGGGTGTGGAAGCGGCCGTCGAGGGCCACCGGCGCCTCGCGGCGCAGCACCTGGCGGATGACGTCGACGTACTCGCGGGTGGCGGTCAGCGGGCTCGCGGGGAAGGGGCGGCCGTACCAGCCTTCGACCACCTGCGGCCCGGACAGCCCGAGGCCGAGCATCATCCGCCCGCCCGAGAGGTGGTCCAGGGTGAGGGCGTGCATGGCGGTGGCGGTCGGGGTGCGGGCCGCCATCTGCGCGATGGCGGTGCCGAGCCGGATCCGGGTGGTGTGCGCGGCGATCCAGGTGAGCGGGGTGAAGGCGTCCGACCCCCAGGCCTCGGCGGTCCAGACGGAGTCGTAGCCGAGCCGCTCGGCCTCGGTGGCGAGGTCGAGGTGGGCCGGGTCGGGGCCGCGGCCCCAGTAGCCGAGTGCGAGTCCGAGGCGCATGTACGGTCCCTCCGCGAGCCATATCTGACGGGGCGTCAGGAGACTGTAGGCCAACGGCCCCCCGCCCGGAAGGGCGGAGGGCCGTCGGTCCAGCGGTACGGGCGGGCGCGCGCTCAGCCGCGCTGGATGCCCGAGGTGTCGTTCAGCACGCCGCGCCGGTTGTCCGGCGTCTGGGCCACCAGCGCGGCCGGACCGCGCTGGTCCACCGCGAGGTACCAGGTACCCGGCACCAGTTCGGCGATCGGCGTCGGCGAGCCGTCCTCGGCGAAGAGGGGGCGCGCCACCGGCACCGCGAACCAGAAGGGGGCGAAGGCGCCGCCCGCCGCCGGCTGCGCGTCCTGCGGGGCCGCCGGGCTCGGGGTGGGCGCCGGGGCGCCGTGGCCGGAGTACGGCGGCGCCGGCTGCGGGGTCGTCCCGTACGGCGCGGGCTGCTGACCGCCCGGGTAGCCGTACCCGGCACCCGGCTGCGGCTGCCCGCCGTACGGCTGGGCGACCTGCGGCTTCGGCGCGGGCACCAGGGAGCCCGCCAGCGCGGGGATCTTCGACCCGGCGAGGGTGACGACCGCGAGCGCGACGTTCGCCACGAAGGCGATGACGCAGCCCGCCCCCAGCCCGGCCCCGGGCGGGCTGACGATCAGCGACCACAGCGAGGACCAGGCGGCGGCGACGGCGAGACCGGCGCCCCAGACCTCCAGGCCCTGCCCCGCGACCTTGCGCCCCGCCGGCAGCAGCCGGGTGGAGATGATCAGGGCCGCGGCGGCGATGCCGGTCAGGAAGACCGAGGGGAGGACGATGTTCAGCCGGTCCGTGTCCCACGCGTTCGGGATCCGGGCCTCGCAGGCCGCGAGCCCGGCGCAGTCCACGGAGTAGAAGTTGAGGAACGAGGCGATGAACAGCAGCACCGCTGCTCCGATCACCACGCCGTCGCCTCTAGTGAGGGAGCGGATGTTCACTTGGATGTCCTTCTCGGTCGTCTCGTCGTCTCGTCGTCTCGTGGTGCCGACGGGCCGCGGTCCACTGCGGAGCGGGGCGGCGGGCGGGCACCATCGTACGGACGTTTCGCGCGCCCGAGGGGTCAGGGGCCGTAGCCGGCCCCCTCTCCTACCCGCCGAGGAAGCCGACGATGCCGTTCGCGATGCCCTGGGCCGCCTTCTCGCGCCACTCGGGACTGGTCAGAAGCGCCGCGTCCTTGGGGTCGCGCATGTTCCCGCACTCGATGAACACCTTCGGACGCGTGGAGAGGTTGAGCCCGCCGAGGTCGTCGCGGACCACCAGGCCGGTACCGCCGCCCACGTAGTTGGAGGGCGCCGAACCCGTCGTCCGCGTGAAGTTCCCCGCGATCCGCTCGCCCAGCTCGCGCGACGGGCCGACGATCTTCGCGGTGTCCGCCGACCCGCCCTTGACCTTCGCCGGCAGGATCACGTGGAAGCCGCGGTTGCCCGCGGCGACGCCGTCGGCGTGGACCGAGACCACCGCGTCGGCGTTGGCCTCGTTGCCGATCCGGGCCCGCTCGTCGATGCAGGGGCCGAAGGGGCGGTCGGCGCGGTGCGTGAACACCACCTTGATCCCCTGGGCTTGCAGGATCGAGGCCATCCGCCGGGAGACGTCGAGGGTGAACTCGGCCTCCATGTAACCGGCGTTGGTGGTGGTGCCGGTGGTGTCGCACTCCTTCATGTTCGTGCCGATGTCGACCTGCTTGTCGATCT
Source organism: Streptomyces sp. NPDC028419 (assembly GCF_055565515.1). Classification (NCBI taxonomy): domain Bacteria; kingdom Bacillati; phylum Actinomycetota; class Actinomycetes; order Kitasatosporales; family Streptomycetaceae; genus Streptomyces; species Streptomyces sp. NPDC028419. Next base: position 249,895 of record NZ_JBVHUE010000006.1, read on the forward strand.
CGCTCGTGTGCTTGAAGTTGCCCGCGTTGTGCCCCGGGTCGATGACCACGACGCGTCCGGCCAGCGCCCCCTTGCCGGGGACCCCCGCCGCGGACGCGCCGGGGGAGGCGGAGGTGGACGGGCTCGCCGGAGCGGAGGCGGACGCCGAGGCCGACGCGGACGCCGAGGCGCTGCCCTGCGGGCGCGGTTGCGAGGAGCCCGGGGCGGCCGGCGGCTTCGCGGCGGCCGGCGGCCGGCCGTCGTCGGCGCCGGCCCCGGAGGTCACCTCCACCAGCACCCACCCGGCGAGGCAGAGCGGCGCGAGGGCGGCCACGGCCACGGCCAGCGTGGAGCGGCGTGTGAACCAGGGCCGGTCCGGATTGACCGAAGAGGCGGACTCGGGCTGCGGGGCACTGTCGTCGTACGGCACGTCGGCGATGCTAGACCCCGCCCCCGCCCCCCGTCCGGACCCTGACCCGTCCGAGGGCCGTGCGCACGCCCGGATGGAGTCCCCCGCGAGCGGCCCGCCCCTGGTCAGATACCGGTTCCGGTGCGGCGCAGGACGCGCAGCGAATCCGTCACGGAGACCTCCTCGAAGGCGCCGGACTCCAGCGCCCGCAGGTAGATCCGGTACGGCGCCTGCCCGCCGTCCGCCGGGTCGGGGAAGACGTCGTGGATGACCAGGGTCCCGCCGGGCGCCACGTGCGGGGCCCAGCCCTCGTAGTCCCCGGTGGCGTGCTCGTCGGTGTGCCCGCCGTCGATGAAGACGAAGCCCAGCGGGCCGCCCCAGGCCGCGGCCACCTTCGGCGAGCGCCCGACGATCGCGATCACGTGCTCCTCCAGGCCCGCCGCGTGCAGGGTCCGGCGGAAGGTGGGGAGGGTGTCCATGAGCCCGACCTCCGGGTCCACGACCGTCGGGTCGTGGTACTCCCAGCCCGGCTGCTGCTCCTCGCTGCCGCGGTGGTGGTCCACGGTGATCGCGCTCACGCCGGCCTCGCGGGCCGCGTCGGCGAGCAGGATCGTGGAGCGCCCGCAGTACGTGCCCACCTCCAGCAGCGGCAGCCCGAGCGAGGCGGCCTCGGCGGCCGCCTCGTACAGCGCGAGGCCCTCCCGTACGGGCATGAACCCCTTGGCCGCCTCGAAGGCGGCGAGGGTCTCCGGCTTGGGGCTGGCCATGGTGTTCCTCCAGGTGGTGGGGGGTGCGCGCGGTGCGGGTGGCGGCCCATGCTGCCCTACTGCCCGGTAGGGCGCTACGGGCGGGTCCTGGGCGCGGTCCTCCGGCGGGCCGGCCGGTCGCACTCGAACCACACCGTCTTGCCGGTCGCGGTCCCCTCCGTGCCCCACCGGTCCGTGACGGCCTCGACGAGCAGCAGCCCGCGCCCGCCCTCGCCCATGGGGGCCGGGTCGCGCGAGAGCCGGGGAGGCGAGGGGGACCCGTCCGTCACCTCCACCCGCAGCCCGCGCGGCCGCAGCAGGATCACCACCGCGCAGCCCCGCCCCGGCACGTGCCGCACCACGTTCGCGACCAGCTCGGTCAGCGCCAGCTCGGCCCCGTCGGCGAGGGGAGCCAGCCCCCAGCGGCCGAGCAGCATCCGCAGGATCCGCCGCATGTGCCGGGCGGAGTGCGCACCCACGGTGAAGCCCATCCGGTAGGTGCCGTCAACTTCCGTCGCGGAGTAGTCAGTTACGTGATTCACGTCACCAGGGTGGAGCGGTCTCACTACGCTCGGCTACGGACCGAAACGAACGCCTCACGGCGTGTACTTGGGGGTGACCGCTCATGGTCAACATCCGCGACCTCGATCCCAGCGCCTCGCCGCTGGACTACTACGGCTTCGAACTGCGCCGCCTGCGCCAGGAAGCCGGACTCAAACAGCACGCGCTCGGCAGCGTCATCTTCTGTACGGGCTCCCTCATCGGGCAGATCGAGACGGCGCGGAAGGTCCCGACCCGGGACTTCTCCGAGCGCGTTGACGCGGCGCTGGGCACGGACGGCATGTTCTCGCGCCTGGTGGGACTGGTGCTGCGGAGCCAACTGCCGACGTGGTTCCAGGCGTACGCGGAGATGGAGGCGAAGGCGGCGTACATCTCGTCGTTCCAGGCGCAGCTGGTGGATGGATTGCTGCAGACGCCCGACTATGCGCGGGCCCTGATGGGCGGTCGCTCCGTCGACGGACTCGACGCGAAGGTGGAAGCGCGGATGGATCGCCAGCGGATCCTCCAGCGCGAGAACCCGCCACTGATGTGGGTGGTGCTGGGCGAGGCGGCGCTCCACCAGGAGGTCGGCGGCCGGGAGGTCATGCGGAGCCAACTCGCCCACCTGTTGGCGGTGGAGGAGCGGGAGTGGGTGAAGGTGCAGATCCTGCCCTTCGAGGCGGGCGCGCACCCCGGATTGATGGGCTCGTTCAACCTGCTGCGGTTCGACGACGACCCGGATCTCGTCTACACGGAGGACTTCATCCAGGGCCACATGACGGCCAATCCGCAAGCTTTCAGGGAGGGTTCGCTCCGTTACGATCACTTGCAGGCCGCCGCTCTCTCCGTACAAGACTCGGCGGCGCGGATCGCCCGTGTAATGGAGGAACGCTATGGACACCATCCAGGACCTGTCGGGCGCACTCTGGCGTAAGTCGTCCTACAGTGGCGACACCGGCGGTCAGTGCGTCGAGTGTGCCCCCCTCGGCGGCGCCACCTGGCGCAAGTCCTCGTACAGCGGTGACAACGGCGGCAACTGCGTCGAGGTCGCCGCGCAGCCCCACCGGATCGCCGTGCGGGACTCCAAGAACCCCCAGCTGCCCGCCTTCACCGTGAGCCCGGCCGCCTTCGCGGAGTTCGTGCGCGGGCTCTGACGGCAGACCTGTCGCCGCTCCGGCCCGTGGTGGTCCGGAGCGGCGACCCGGCCAATGAACCTTTGGCTGAAGGGCATTCGCCTCCGACTTAGGGGTCGCTGGCCGAACGGGCTAAGAGGGAACGGTTCTTCGTCCGCCCATAGGGTGATTCGCCCCCTATGGGCGCTGCTTCCGCGGCGTGACCGGGAACCCTTACGCGGGTCCCACGTGCCGGTTGCGTCAAAGCAAGGCACGTTCTGGGGCTCCCGAACCCAAAGGAATCGAACCGTGCGCCTTCGCAATGCCCTGGCCGCCGCCCTCGGAGCGGCCGTACTCATCGTCGCCCTGCCCAGCTCCGCATCGGCGGCCACCGGGTCTCTCGACTTCAAGTACGGCGACGTGGCCGATCCCACCAACGATTCAATGCAGTTCCCGAACCTCAACCAGTGCTACGCGGTCCCCAAGGTGAACGGAGCGTACGTAGACGCCTACGCGCCCGAGAACCGCAGCAACGCGGATGCGGCGATGTTCCTCGACGCCCAATGCTATGACCCCGGTGAGGAAGGCCAGGAAGTCCTGCTCCACCCGGGCGACACGCGGGGGAACGACTACCACTTCCGCTCGGTGAGGTTCCTTCTCAGCTCCGGCTGAGTTCGACTTGTCGTTAACGAGTGCGGCCCCGTTGTTCCGGTCGCCCCGAGGCGATCGGTACAACGGGGCCGCACGCGTGACCTAGCCGGTCAGCCCGTCGATCTTCTGGGTGGCCACGATCACCTCGTACTTGACGTCGGTCGTCGTGTCGTTGTCCCACGTTTCGGTCAGGGTGATCCTGGCGCGGCCGTCTGCTTCGCCGTTATCCACCAGGGATCAGCTCTTGGGGACGTCGTTCCTGCGGAAGGGCGGGTCCTCGTGGTTGCCGTTCGCGCAGGCGGCGGCGGTACGGCATGGGGAACTCCCTGGGGGAACGGTGGGCGCGTGCGGGCGCATCGGGTACGTGGGGCCGGACAGTTAGGGCGTGGGGTCGGTCAGGCCGTCGATGCGCAGTCCAGAGGGCTGGACTTGGTACCAGACGTCCTGGTGGGTGCCGTCCTCGAAGTTCTCGGTCACGATGATCTTGGTGTGGGTCGCAGTGCTCGCGCCTGCCGCCGTCGACCAGGACGTGGGCATCGCATCTTTGCGGAAAACCGGGTTCACGCCGTGCTCGCCCTCCCAGACGATGAGTGCCTGGTCGAGTTCGGGGGTGAGGTACTCCTCGCGGATCTCGGCAGGGGACTTGCCATCTTTCTGACTGCCGGTCACGGCATCCTGGTAGTCCTGGAAGAAGGCGGCGACCTGCTGTTCCGGTCGCCCCGTCCGTGCAGAGGCGGCGGCCGGCGTCTGCTGGCCCTGAGCCTGGACGGGGAGCGCGAGCAGGCCGGAACCGGCGAGCAGCGCCGCGGCGCATGCGCCGATCACGGCGGTGCGGAGCGTGGGGCGGAAGGACACGGAAACTCCCTGGGGGATGGTGGTGGCCCGGCGCGGAAGATCCGCGGTTGACGGGCTACGCACTGGTGCGGGGGAGATCACGGGGTCTGGGTGATCGGTGAAGTGCTCTGCACGCGCTCTGCGCGGCCACGGGGTCTGGGTGGCGGCGAGAGCGGGAGTGACCACGGGGTCTGGGTGATCACGATGGCCGGACCCGCGCCCCGGTGAAGGGGGTTGCGAGCGGCTGACCGGGACCCATGGTGGCAAGCCACGCGGCCTTGGAGCGGCTGTGACGCGGGGGATTCACCCGATCGCATCGGGAGTGACGTTTCTCCGTGTGCGGTCGCTCGTCCATGGCCGCCGCAGGGTTCGGAGGCGAGCCGCATCAATCGAACAGTCCCATATGGGCGTTCGGGTGAACCTCTCGAGTCGCGGACGAGTTGGAGTCTGACGGGCTGTCAGCATGAGCCCCGATCGACGGCAGCCTTTCGCGTCCATCCGTCGTTGGCCGCGAAGTGATCGGTCAATCCCCCTAACCCGCAGGAGAGTTCCATGTCCAAGCGCGCCCTTTTCGCCTCCGCCGCCGCGACCCTGACCCTCGCGAGCCTCTGCGCCGCCGCCCCGGCCGAGGCCCGTGTCACGCCGGACAGCTGCGGCGGTGTCGTCTCCGACTACACCGGCACCGCGGGGGTGCCGGTCCCGTTCACCGGGACCCTGACCGTCGCCGTCGACAAGCAGCCTTCGTACGTCTACCAGATCACCATCACCTCGCAGGCGCTGAACAGCAACATCCTTCAGGTCAACGCCAAGCTGCTGAACGGTGAAGAGGTGTCCAAGACCTCCAGCTTCAAGCTCGACGTCGACACCCTGGGCCGGGGGAACATCACCTTCGACTCGCCGACCGGCATGGGCCACACCACGGGCGTGGGCTGCACCGGCCTGCTCTCTCCCACGCGCGTCACCAAGATGGTCGGCAAGATGACCGACCCGAACCCGAAGAACAACACGGTCGGGGAATTCACCGTCACCCGCCCCGCCCTCTGATCCTCGGGGTGCCGCTCCGGTCGCCTCCATGGCGGCCGGAGCGGGCCTTGCCTTCATGCTGCAACCAACCCGCCCTATTCTGTTGCGTGTTCGACCGGCCGGCTCAGGTCGGTCCGGACGACCGCAGCAGACCATCGGGGGACGGGCAGTATGGGCATCGCGCTGAACAGCGACGACAACGTCGACGGGGGCATAAAGCCGCTCGCGGCCACGGACCCGAGCAGGATCGGGCCGTACCTGTTGCTCGGGCGGCTCGGGGCCGGCGGGATGGGGCGGGTGTACCTGGCCCGGTCCGAGGGCGGACGTACGGTCGCGGTGAAGGTGGTGCACGAGGAGCACGTCTCGAACGCGCAGTTCCGGGCCCGCTTCCGCCGCGAGATCGAGGCGGCCGGCAAGGTCGGCGAGCGCTACACCGCGCCCGTCATCGACTCGGACCCGGACGCGGACCGGCCGTGGGTGGCCACGGGGTACGTGCCCGGGCTCTCGCTGGAGCAGATCGTGCGCCGGTACGGCCCGCTGCCGGTGGATTCCGTGCACGCGCTGGCCGAGGGGCTGCTGCGGGCGCTGAAGGACATCCATTCGGCCGGGATCGTGCACCGCGACCTCAAGCCCTCGAACGTGATGCTGACCGTCGAGGGCACCCGGGTCATCGACTTCGGGATCTCGCGCGCCCTGGAGACCTCGGTCGAGTCGCTGCTCACCAGCACCGGCATGGCCATCGGCTCGCCCGGATTCATGTCGCCCGAGCAGGTCCGCGGGCAGCGGGCCGGGGCGAAGAGCGACGTCTTCACCCTGGGCTGCGTGCTGGTGTACGCGGCCACGGGCAAGCTGCCGTTCGGGGACGGGGCCAGCAACCAGCACGCGGTGATGTTCCAGATCGTGGAGGGCGAGCCCGCCCTGGAGGTGGTCGAGGACGAGGCGCTGCGCGCCTTCATCGCCCGCTGCCTGGTCAAGGACGTGGAGGAGCGGCCCGGCGTGGCGGAGCTGCTGGCGGACCCGGAGCGGGTCCGTCCGGTGACGTCCGGCGGGGCCTGGCTGCCGCCGAAGGTGGTGGCGCGCCTCGCCCAGCAGGCGGCGCAGCTGCTCGACGCGGAGGCGGCGCCGCCCGCGCGGGATGAGGCCGCGCCCACCGACCGGGCGACGGTCGACCTGCGGAAGAAGGAGGCGGCCGACGCGCCGCCGGCGGGCCCGGTGCTCGTCCCGGTGGGCGCCGGCACGGCCCCCGGGGGCGAGCGCAAGGCGCGCCGGCGCTGGACGGTCGCCGTGCCGGCCGTCCTGGTCTTCACGGTCGGCGGCGGCACGGTGGCGCTGATCCAGCCCTTCGGCAGCGATGCCGGGGGCGCGGACAAGGCGGCGCCGCCGGTCGCGAGCGCCCCCGTGACGCCGGGCGCCGGGAGCGGCTCGCCTTCGGGGGCGGCGGCCGGTACGCCGACCCCGGGAGCCTCCGCGTCCCCGGGCCCCTCGGTCCCGGGGCAGCCGCCGGGTCAGGTCGGCGGGGCCGCGCAGGGCGGGCCGGCCGCGGGCGGCGGCGGGGCGCCCGGTGGCGGTGCGGGGAGCCCGGGCGGGGCCGCGGCCGGTACGGGCACCGACCCGACCAAGGGCTCCGGTGCGGCGGCCGGCGGCGCCGCGGCGGGAGGCGCCTCGACCCCCGGCGGCTCCGGTTCGCCGAGCGGCGGCGGCTCCTCCGACGGCGGTGTGGTCCCCTCGTACTTCGTCGGCTCCTGGAACTACGCGGGCCAGTTCAACATCGGCCAGCCGGGCACCGTGGTCATCGCCAAGTCCGGGTCCGTGCGCCTGATCGCCGAGACCCAGATGGGCCACTGCGAGTACACGGCGCGGGTGACGTCGGCGTCCAACGGCGGAGCCCGGATCAACCTCAGCGCCGCGACGGAGGACCAGGGCCGATCCAACAACCAGTTCTGCGGCACCCTCGACGCGTCCTTCTTCACCAGGAGCGACCCGTCCGGCATCCAGCACAACGTGGGACCGGCGCACGGGGAGGGGTACCCCTACCAACGCTGATCCGGCGGCTACGCGATCGGGCGCCCCCGAGTGAGAACGCGTTTCATTTCTGACCTTCCGTCAGAATGGAACGTGTTCTACTCTGCCGCGCATGGGCATCGGAATCACACAGGAACAGCGGGAGTTGGCCGACGCGATGCGCGGCTGGGTGGCGCGCGCCGTGCCGCCCGAGGAAGTGCGCAAGCTCCTCGACACCGCCCCGCGGGCCGGGGAACGGCCCGCCTACTGGGACGCGCTCGTCGAATCCGGGCTGCTCGCGCCGCACCTGGAGGGCGGCACCCTGCTCGACCTCGCCGTCGTGGTCGAGGAGGCCGCGCGCGGGGCGCTGCCCGGGCCGTTCCTGCCGAGCGCGCTGGCCTCCGTACTCCTCCAGCGGGCCGGGGCCGAGCCGCTGGACGGGCGGGTCGGGGCCGTGGCGCTGGGGCCCGGGACGCTGACCGCCGTGGCCGTCGAGGGCGGCGGGCACCTGCTCGACGGGACCGCGCCCCCGGTGCTCGGCGCGGGCGAGGCCGACCTGGTGGTGCTGGCCGCCGAGGCCGCGCACGGCACCCTGTGGTTCGCCGTGGACGCCGCCGCGCTGGACATCCGCACCCACGAGAGCGCCGACCCGACCCGGCCCACCGCCGAGGTGCGGGCGCGCGGGGTCGCCGTACCGCCCGGGCGGCTGCTGCCGCTGGAGGCGACCCTCGTGCGGGACGCGGCCTGCGCGCTCTTCGCCGCCGATGCCTGCGGCACCGCCGCCTGGGCGCTGCACACCGCCGCCGCATACGCCAAGGTGCGCGAGCAGTTCGGTCGGCCCATCGGGCAGTTCCAGGGGATCAAGCACCTGTGCGCCGACATGCTGGTGCGCCTCGAACAGGCCCGCGCGCTGGCCTGGGACGCGGCGCAGGCGCTGGACGAGGAGCCCGACGTACGCTCGCTGGCCGCGGCGCTGGCCGCCGGGACGGCCCTGGACGCCGCCTACTCCTGCGCCAAGGACTGCATCCAGGTGCTCGGCGGGATCGGCTTCACCTGGGAGCACGACGCCCACATCTACCTGCGCCGCGCCCTGGTCGCGCGCCAGCTGCTCGGCTCGGGCGACGGCCACCGGGTGCGGGCCGTGCGGCTCGCGGCGGGCGGCGCGCGGCGCGAACTGCGCCTGGAACTCCCGGCGGAGGCCGAGACCCACCGCGAGCGGGCCCGTACCGCCATCGCGGACGCGCGCGGCCTCGACCCGGCCGCCGCCCGCCGGGTGCTGGCCCCCACCGGTTACGCCGCCCCCTACCTGCCCCCGCCCTACGGGCTCGGGGCCGGCCCGGTCGAGCAGCTCGTCGTCCAGCAGGAGCTGAAGGAGGCCGGGGTCAGGCTCGCCGACCTCGGCATCGCCACCTGGGTGGTGCCCTCGCTGCTCGCCTACGGGACGCCCGAACAGCGGGAGCGGTACCTGCTGCCCACCCTGCGCGGAGACGTCACCTGGTGCCAGCTCTTCTCCGAGCCGGGCGCGGGCTCCGACCTCGCCTCGCTGCGCACGAAGGCCGAGCGCACGGAGCGGGGCACCTGGCTGGTCAACGGGCAGAAGGTGTGGACGAGTTCCGCGCACAGCGCCGACTTCGGGATCCTGCTCGCCCGGACCGACCCGGACGCGCCCAAGCACAAGGGGCTCGGGTACTTCGTCGTCGACATGAAGGGGGCGCGCGGGATCGACGTACGCCCCCTCAAGGAGATCACCGGCGAGGCCCTCTTCAACGAGGTGTACTTCGACGACGTCGAGCTGCCCGCCGACGCGCTGGTCGGCGCGGCCGACGGCGGCTGGAAGGTCGCCCGCAACACCCTCGGCAACGAGCGCGTCCACATGGCCGACCAGATGACCTTCGACACCGGCCTCGAAGCGCTGATCGCCCGCTCGGCCGACCTCGACGGCGCGGGCCGGGCCCGGATCGGCGCGCTCGCCGCCGAAGCGCACGCCCTGGCCTGCATCGGGCTGCGCACCACCCTCCAGCAGGTGTCCGGGCTGGAACCGGGGGCGGGCGCGTCCGTGCGCAAACTCGTCCAGACCCCGCACCAGCAGCGGACCGCCGAGCTGGCGCTCGAACTGCTGGGCCCGGCGGGAGCGGTGCGCGAGGGGGCGGGGGAGCGGGCGGTGCACGGGATGCTCATGTCGCGCTGCCTGACCATCGCCGGCGGCACCACACAGGTCCAGCTCAATGTCGTGGCCGAGCGCATCCTCGGTCTTCCCCGGGACTAGGAGACAGCGGAATGAAGTCGTACATCGTGGGCGTCGGCATGACGAAGTTCGAGAAGCCGGAGTCGCGGGACTGGCAGTACTGGGACATGGCCAAGGAGGCCGGGACCGCGGCGCTCGCGGACGCGGGCGTGGACTACGGCCTGGTCGAGCAGGTGCCGGTGGGCTACTGCTTCCAGGCCTCCACCGCCGGCCAGCGGGCGGCGTACGAGCTGGGCCTGAGCGGGGTCCCCGTCTACAACGTCAACAACAACTGCGCGACGGGCTCGACGGCGCTGATGATGGCCCGGCAGTTCGTCGAGGGCGGCCTCAACGACTGCGTGCTCGCGCTCGGCTTCGAGAAGATGAAGCGGGGCGCGCTGGGCGGCGGCGCGGACGGGGGCGACTTCAAGACGTCCCCGGTGGCCCGGCACTACGGGATCATGGCCGCGGGGCACGGCTTCGAGATGACCCCGCCGACCGCGCAGATCTTCGGGAACGCGGCGCGCGAGCACATGGAGCGGTACGGGACCACCGAGGCGCAGCTGGCGGCGGTCGGCGCGAAGAACCACCGGCACTCGGCGAACAACCCGAACGCGCAGTTCCAGGACGTCTACACGGTCGAGGAGATCCTCGCCGCCAAGACCATCCACCGGCCGCTGACCAAGCTCCAGTGCTCACCGACCTCGGACGGCGCGGCGGCGGCGCTGGTGGTCTCGGAGCGGTTCGTGGAGGCGCACGGGCTGGGGGAGCGGGCCGTCGAGATCGTGGCGCAGTCGATGACCACGGACACGGGGGAGTCGTTCGCCTCGGGCTCGTGCATCGACGTGGTGGGCAAGCCGATGACGGCGGCCGCGGCGCGGCAGGTCTACGAGCGCTCCGGGCTCGGGATCGAGGACGTGGACGTCATCGAGCTGCACGACTGCTTCTCGGTCAACGAGCTGCTGACCTACGAGGCGCTGGGCATGTGCGAGGACGGGGCGTCGGGCAAGCTCGTGGAGAGCGGGGCGACGACCTACGGGGGGCGCTGGGTGGTCAACCCTTCCGGCGGTCTCATCTCCAAGGGCCACCCGCTGGGGGCCACCGGTCTGGCGCAGGCCGCGGAGCTGGTGTGGCAGCTGCGCGGCACGGCGGGGGCCCGGCAGGTGCCGGGGGCGAGCGTGGGGCTGGCGCACAACATCGGCCTGGGCGGCGCGGCGGTGGTGACGCTGCTGCGCAAGTAGGCGCCGGGGCCGCCGGGGGCGCCCCGCATTCCCCCGGCCAACACCGGGAGGGGGCGCCCCGGGCCAACGACCCGCCGGTCAGCCCGTGAAGGACTCGGGGCCGAAGCGGCCCCACACCACGAAGGCGGCCAGGGCGAGGTAGACCAGGTCCACCACCATGTACGCGGTCTCGTGACGTCGTATGCGGGTGAGCGCCGCGCCGGCCATCATCAGCACCAACCCGAGAGCCGCCAGGGGCACCAGAACCGGTGCGGTGCCGAGCACGGCGGGCAGGACCAGGCCCACCGCGGCCAGCACCTCGAGAGCTCCGATGGTCTTGACGACGCCGGCGCTGAAGTCCTCGACCCACCGGGCGCTGGGGCCGGCGGCGGCGATCTTCTCCTTCGGCACGATCACCTTGAAGGCACCGCCGAGCAGGTAGGCGGCGGCGAGCAGTCCTGCGGTGATCCACAGGGCGAGGTCCATGGGCTGTGTCCTTGCGTGGTGTCGGCACAGGGCGCTGAGGTCGGGCGTTCGCGTGGCGAGGGACGGTCAGCCGTGCTGGCCGGGCTGGTAGTCGCCCGCGGGCTGCTGGGTCATGACGTTTCCTCGGTTGAAGGCGTTGATGATGGCGATCTGGGCCACCAGGTCCGCGAGCTGGTCATCGTCGTAGTACTTGGCCGCGTTCGCCCAGACCGCGTCCGAGACCCCGCCGGCCGCGTCGGCGATGCGGGTGCCTTCTTCGGCCAGCTCCAGGGCCGCGCGTTCGGCGTCGGTGAACACCGTGGCCTCCCGCCAGGCCACGACGAGGTGGAGGCGTACGGCGCTCTCCCCGGCGTGCGCGGCATCCTTGGTGTGCATGTCGATGCATCCGGCGCAGCCGTTGATCTGGCTCGCGCGGAGCATCACCAACTCCCGGGTGGAGGCCGGCACGGTCGACTCCGCGAGCGCCCTGCTCGCGGCGACGACGTGCCTCATGGCCTTGGCGGCGACGGGGCTGTTCATGAAGTTGAGCCGAGCGTTCATCGTGCACTCCTCGTGCCTGGTTCCTGCTGTTCGCTGTGTCGCCCTCTAAGACAGGACGCTCCGACGGCCTGTGACAGGGGCCGGTGTGACCTGCGTCTCCCCGCCGGGCCGCGACGGCCCGCCGAGGGCCGACCGGGATCCCTCGGATACCCTCTGGTCGTTCTGCGGATCTCGGAATGGGCAGACGGGGCGTGCCCGAACTGAGCATCGCCGTACACGAGTTGGGGAGGGGCTGCGTGTCGGGGGGAACGGATGCGAGGGACGAGGCCGGCTACCGACCGCTGATGTTCTCCATCGCCTACGGGATGACCGGATCGGTGGGCGACGCCGAGGACCTCGTTCAGGACGCGTTCCTCGGCCTGACCCGGGCGCAGCGGGCGGGCACCGTGATCTCCGCACCGAAGGCGTACCTGACCACGGCCGTGACGCGGTTGGGGATCAACCACCTGGGCTCGGCGCGGGTGCGGAGGGAGACCTACGTGGGGAACTGGTTGCCCGAACCGGTCGTCGTGACCAACGACCGGCCGGGACCGGTCGAACACGCCGAGCTGGCCGACTCGCTGTCCATGGCGTTCCTCGTCCTGTTGGAGGCCCTTTCCCCGGTGGAACGTGCGGTGTTCATGCTGCGCGAGGTGTTCGGGTACGACTACCCGGACGTGGCGAGGGCCACCGGCAAGTCCGAGGTGAACTGCCGGCAGATCTTCGCCCGCTCCAAGAAGCGCATCGCCGCGGCCGGGCCGGACGCGGACGGCGCGCCGTCCCCCGCCCGGCGGGCCGAGGGCGACGAGCTCGCCCGCACGTTCTTCGAGGCGGCCGAGGGCGGCGACCTGGACGCGCTGCTCGGCATGCTCGCGCCCGATGTCGTGTACTACGGGGACGGTGGCGGCAAGGCGCGGGCGGCCAGGCATCCGGTGGCCGAACCGCGGCGCGTGGGGCAACTGCTCGTCGGCGGATTCCGTCGGATCCGGAGCCTCGGTGCGCAACTCCGTCCGGCCCGGGTCAACAGCCGCCCGGGACTCGTGACGTACGACCCCGAGGGCCGGGTGGTCAACGTGGTCGAGCTGGACATCGTCGACGGTGTGATCCGGGCGATCCACTCCGTGTCCAACCCCGACAAGCTCGGCCACCTCGGACCGGTGTCCGACCTGGCGCGACTGCCGGAGAAGTAGTCCACCCGTCCCGCGGCGCTGCCGCTGCGCAGGTAGTGGGCCAGGGGCACCGAGCCGCGCAGCCGGCATCCCCCTGCGCCCGGGCGGAGGGGGTCGGCGCCTTCTTGTCGGAGAACGCGCGGATCCACCGCACCCCGCCCCGGGCCGCGGTCCACAGGCTTCCGGAAGCGTCGAGCGGCGCGAGCGCGGCCGTACGCCGCAATCCACCGACAGGATCCGCGAACCGCCGCCGTGCGACCGTGCGCCTCAGGCCGGGCGCAGGGCCGGGTCGATGACCGTTTCGCCCGTCGAGGCGCGGCGGATCGAGTCGGCCAGGTCCTCGATCGGTACGTCGCGCAGGACCAGCCCGGCCGCGCCCGCGGCCAGGGTCGCGTCCAGCAGGCCGGGGTGGGCCGAGCCCGTCATGACCAGGACCGCACACTCCGGGTCGTCCTCGTGCACGGCGGCCACCGCCTCCGGTGCCTGGACCAGGGCCACCGCCGGGCGGGCCGTCGTGGAGGGCACCACCTCGATGTCCGGCTGGAGGCCGAGCCGCAGGGCCAGGGCCGGGTCCGGCGGGAGCAGGAGGACCCGCAGGGACTTGGTGGGCCGGTGCTCCCGGGGCATTTCGTTCACGGGGTCAGGGTAGGTCGCCCGGCGTGCGCGGAGGCGGGGAACACACCCGGCCAAAGGGGAAACTGACGAGAGGTCAGGAGTCTTCCCAAGTGCTGGGACGTGCGTTATACATTCCTTCATCGGTCCTAGAACGCGTTCTAGAACGCGCCAGAACGTGGCGAACGCGTCGGGGGCCGACCCGTATACGACCTCGGTGCGGCCGACGGTGCGGACGGTCGCACCGAGGTCTTCCACTGGCGTGGAACGACGCACGCCGATGAACAAGGAGCAGCATCCTCAATGCCGATCGATGCCGCCAAGGCCCTCGCCGCCGACCCCCGTGTGGGGGACATCGGCTGGGACCACAAGGACATCCAGCTCTACCACCTCGGCCTCGGCGCCGGCCTGCCCGCCACCGACCCCGACGAGCTGCGCTACACCCTGGAGTCCAAGCTCCACGTGCTGCCCAGCTTCGCGACCGTCGCGGGCGCGGGCATGGCCATGCTCGGCGGGCTCGCCGCCCCCGGGATCCAGGTCGACCTGACCGCCGTCCTGCACGGCGGCCACTCCATCGAGCTGCACCGGCCGATCCCGGTCAAGGGGCAGGCCACCTCCACCTCCAAGGTCGCCGCCGTCTACGACAAGGGGAAGGCGGCCGTCATCGTGCTGCGCTCCGAGGTCGCCGACGCCGACGGCCCGCTGTGGACCAGCGACGCGCAGCTCTTCGTCCGCGGCGAGGGGGGCTTCGGCGGGGAGCGCGGACCCTCGGTCCGCGGCGAGGCGCCCGAGCGCGCGCCCGACCGCGTCGAGGAGCGGCGCATCCGCGAGGAGCAGGCGCTGCTGTACCGCCTGTCGGGCGACTGGAACCCGCTGCACGCCGACCCCGAGTTCGCCAAGCTGGCCGGCTTCGACCGGCCGATCCTGCACGGGCTGTGCTCGTACGGCATGACCCTCAAGGCCGTCGTCGACACGGTCCTGGGCGGGGACGTGAGCCGGGTGCGCGCCTACCGCACCCGCTTCGCCGGGATCGTCTTCCCCGGCGAGACGCTCCGGATGCGGATGTGGCAGGAGCCCGGGCGGGTGCTGGTGTCGGTGACCGCCGCCGAGAGGGACGACGCGCCGGTCCTCGCCGACACCGTGGTCGAGCACGCGTAACGACAGTACGAGCGCCAGAACCAGTACCTCCAGCAGAGGAGCCGCATCGTGCGCGCAGCACTCCAGAGCCAGATAGGCCAGGACAAGCTCGAAGTCGTCGAGGACATGGAAGCCGTGGGCTTCGGCCCCGGCAAGGTGAAGATCCGGATCAAGGCCACCGGCCTGTGCCACTCCGACCTGTCCGCGATGAGCGGGGTGCTGCCGCAGCCCGCGCCCTTCATCCCCGGCCACGAGGGCTCGGGCGAGGTGGTGGACGTCGGTGACGGGGTCACCAGCCACAAGATCGGCGACCGGGTGCTGGTCTGCTGGCTGCCGCCCTGCGGGCACTGTCCGTCATGCAAGCGCGGCCAGGGTCACCTGTGCCTGGAGGCCTTCGGCAACGTCGCCACCCCCAACTTCCGCCGCGGGGACAGCGACATCTTCGGCTTCGCCGGCACGGGCACCTTCGCCGAGGAGATGGTGGTCCCGGCGGGCTGCGCCGTACCGATCCCCGACGACGTCCCCTTCGACATCGCCGCCCTGATCGGCTGCGGGGTGACCACGGGGCTCGGCGCGGCCATCAACACGGCCAAGGTGGAGGCCGGTTCCTCGGTCGCGGTGATCGGCTGCGGCGGCGTCGGCATCTCCGTCATCCAGGGCGCCAAGGTGCAGGGCGCGGCGCAGATCGTCGCCGTGGACCCGGTCGAGTCGCGGCGCGAGGCGGCCCTGCGGTTCGGGGCGACCGAGGCGGTGGCACCGGAGGCGTTCGGCGACGCCAAGAACCGGATCACCGGCGGGGAGGGCTTCGACTACGTCTTCGAGGTGGTCGGCAAGTCCCAGACCACGCAGACGGCCTACGAGATGACCCGGCGCGGCGGTTCGGTCGTGGTGGTCGGCGCGGGCGCCCTCGACGACAACTACTCGATCAACATGTTCTCGCTGTTCTTCGACGAGAAGAAGATCCTCCCGTCGATGTACGGCGGCGGGGACGTCCTGCGGTCCTACGAGCGGACCATCAACCTCTGGCGGGCCGGCCGGGTGGACCTGGCGGGCCTGATCACGCACCGGGTGCGGCTGGCCGAGGTCAACGACGCGCTCGACCAGATGCGCACGGGCGTGGCCCTGCGCACCTGCATCGAACTCTGACCACGACCCCGACATACGGCTTCCGAGAGGAAAGAGCACCATGTCGCTCCCCCTAGAGGGACTTTCCGCGATCGTCACCGGCGCCGGGCGCGGGCTCGGGCGCGCCGAAGCGCTCGAACTCGCCCGCCTCGGCGCGAGCGTGGTCGTCAACGACTTCGGCCAGCCGGGCCGCGACGGCTCCGGCGAGGCCTCGGCCGCCCCGGCCGAGGAGGTCGCGGCCGAGATCCGCGCGGCGGGCGGGCAGGCGGTGGCGCACCTCGGTGACGTGGCCGACTTCGAGCAGGCCCGCGAGCTGGTCGACCTGGCGGTGAGCAGCTTCGGCAAGCTCGACGTGCTGGTCAACAACGCGGGCATCCTGCGCGACCGGATGGTCTTCTCGATGTCGGAGGCCGAGTGGGACTCGGTGATCCGGGTCCACCTCAAGGGCCACTTCAACACCACGCACTTCGCGTCCGTGCACTGGCGGGAGCGGTCGAAGGCGGCGGGCGGGCCGGTCTACGGGCGGATCATCAACACCTCCTCGGAGGCGTTCCTCGGCGGCTCCGCCGGCCAGCCGAACTACGCGGCGGCCAAGGGCGGCATCGTCGGGCTGACCACCTCGACCGCGCTGGCGCTGGGCAAGTACGGGGTCACGGCCAACGCCATCTGCCCGCGGGCCCGTACCCGGATGACGGAGGACGTCTTCGCGGGCTTCCAGGTGCCGGAGGAGGGCAAGCTCGACGCGCTGGCGCCGGAGCACGTCTCGCCGCTGGTGGGCTACCTGGCCTCGCCGGCCTCGGCGAAGGCGAACGGGCAGCTCTTCGTCGTGCACGGCGGGATCGTGGTGGTGATGGAGCGGCCGAAGGTGGCCGCCAAGTTCGACACGACGAAGGAGGCCTTCTCCTACGAGGAGCTGGACGAGGTCCTCACCCCGCACTACGAGGCCCGCCCCGCGAACGAGACCTTCGCGGCCTCCGAGGTGCTCGGCCTCAAGCACGACTAGCGCGCGGCCGGCCGGGTCCGGCCGGTTCCCGACGCGCCCTCCGGGGGCGCCTCAAACGCCGGCGGGGGGGGGGGGGGGGTCCCCGCCGGGGTGGGGGGGGGGGGCCCCCCCCCCCCCCCCCGCGTTCCGGCCGGGGGTCAGCCGATGTGGTACGAGTCCCCGTAGACCTTCCAGTCCAGCGGGGTGTTCAGGGCGAGGTTGCCCTTCTTGAGCCAGACCCGCTGGGCGGTGTCGACGCGGCTCGTGTCGCTGTGCGCCTCCTCCTGCTTCATCGCCCAGACGCGGGCGTCGAGGAAGGCGTTCAGCCAGGTGGTCTCGTTGCCGCCCTGGGCCGGGGGCTTGGCCTTGGACAGGGCGCGCTTGCGGATGTTGCGGAAGCTGGTGGAGTCGGTGCCGTCGCCGTGCATGACGATGGCGTCGTAGTACGCGAACTGGCCGAGCGCGCCGACCCCGTCGGCCTTGCCCTGGTTCACGGCCGGGTTGAAGTACACCCGGTCCCGCTCGTGGTCCTGGGCCTTCTTGAAGGTGGAGTCGGCCGCGGCCTTGGCCCAGTCCTTGGTGAAGTTCGGGTCGAGGCCCTTGTGCGAGGGGGTGCCGTTGACCTTGCGCAGGGCGGGGAGGTACTTGGCGAGGACGTTGTCCGGCTTGACGCTCGTGTAGTACTCGACGAGGTCGAGCATGTCGCCGGTGCCGGAACAGAAGCCGATGATCCCGGCGGTGTAGCCGCGGTCGTCGTCTATGTCCTCGATGTACTTGTACTGCGCCTTCCAGTCCAGCGAGGAGTTCTCCGCGCTGGACACGATCTGCATGGCGACGTCCTTCTTCGCCGGGTCGTCCAGGCCGGTGGCCTGGGCGCCGAAGGTGGCTGCCGAGAGGGGGGCGGCGGCCGCGGGGGCGGTGGCGGGCGAGGCGTGGGCCGCGACCGGGACGGCGAGGACGGCCGCGCCGAGGAGGGCCCCGACGGCCAGCCTCGTGCGACGCGCATTAATGGTGCGGAAATGAGGGGTGAACACGACGCCTCCAGGGGGGAGTTGGTGCGCTCCGCTTATGTTAGGAAACTTACCTATCATATAAACGGGCGTGCCGAACACCCCTCCGGCACGGTGTGACGGTGGGTCAACGGGGCTTACTGGAACGACTCCTACCGCAGCGGCGCCTACTGGAGCGGGGCTTGCTGGAGCGGTACGGGCCGCTGCGCGGTCGCGGGCGTCGGCTCGGGATCGACCCGCAGCGGCGGCGGCGGGCCCTGCGGGAGCCCCAGGCTCACGACGCCGCACGGCACGGCCCCGGTCGCGTACGGCAGCCGCAGGCGGCCCTCGCGCGACCACAGCCCGGTGCCGACCCACCCCATGGGCGCCCCGAGCCGGAAGACGTACCGGTCCGCCGGGCGCCACAGCGCGATCCCGGCCGCACCCGCGGCGGCCCCCGGGCCCGGCTCGTCGATCCGCAGCGCCACCGCGCAGCTCTCCGGCATCAGCATCTGCCCCGGCTGCACCGCGAACGGAACCGCCGTCGCCCCCTCGGCCCGCAGGCACTCCGGGAAGCGCACCGGCCGCGAACTGCCCAGCACCCCCCAGCCCAGCCGGGCCCCCTCGCCCGGCGACGGCGCGTCCGAGCGGATCAGCAGCAGCCCGCTGTCCGGGTCGGCCAGCAGCAGGTGGTCGTCACTGGCCTCGGTGATCTGGAGCAGCGGCGAGACCTCGCCGCCCCGCCCCAGGTCCACCACGACGGCCTTGGTGCGCCCGTCCCGCTCCCGGTCCAGGGCCAGCAACCGCCCCTCCCGGTCCAGCCAGACGCCCCCCGAGCAGTGCCCGGGCACCTCGGCGACCCACTCGGGCCCGAAGCTGCCGCCGGCCACCTGCCACACCGTCGTGGAACGCTCGCCGACGGCCAGGGCGTAGGCGCTGCGCCCGTCCGGCGCGGGCGGCAGCAGGGTCAGCTGCCCGCACTCCAGGGCGCCCAGCGGCAACTGCCCGGTGCGCGGACCGGTGTGCGGCCCGCCGTGCGTGCCGGTGGGGTAGAGCAGGGAGAACGCGTGGTGCCCGGCGACCCGGCGGTGGATCAGCACCCGACCGTCGGCCAGCGGGAGGACCTCGCTGTCGGCCTCCTCGGGCTGCTCCAGCGGGAGCGGGACGGCGTACGGCTCGGGGCCGTCCAGGGTCCAGCGCTCGGGGTAGCGGGCCTGCCCCTCGCCGGCCAGTCGGGCGGCGTACGAACCGTCCGCGGCGATGACGAAACCCGGTCCCGGTCCCGCGGTCGGTCCCGCGGCCGGTCCCGGTCCCGCGGTCGGCGCGGTCGGCGTGGCGTTCGTGGCCTCGGCCGCCGGCCCGTCGGGCACCGCGGCGGCCCCGGCCGCGCCCTCGGTGGCGGCCTCCGCCGCGGCTCGTGTCACCGGCTCCTCAACAGCACAGGCAGTCATCTGTGCGTCACCTCCGGTGAGGAAGCTAGTTTTCGTACTCCTTGCCGAGCGGCACGACCCAGCCCGCTTCACACGTACGGGTGGCCGCCCGGCGATTCGCCTGTGATGGGGGAGACGATTGTGCTGTGCGATATCGGGGCGTTTAGGGTTAGGCATGCCTAACCGGGGCCCTCACCCCCTCTCCGCCCCCACCCCCAGGAGTTGTGACATGTCCTTCCGACGCCGCGGCGCGGCCGCCGTCGCCCTCGCCACCGCAGCCACGCTCCTCCTCACCGCCTGCGGCGGCCAGGACGCCACGTCGGGCAAGGACGCCCCGGCCGCGGGCGGCGGCGACAAGAAGGCCGTCGCGCAGGGGGGCAAGGACTTCTCCGACGCCGCGAAGAAGACCGCGGCCTTCGGGACCACCGCCGCGGCCGGACAGTTCCCGCGCACCATCAACCACGCGATGGGCGCCACCGAGCTCAAGGCCGCCCCCCAGCGGGTCGTGGTCCTGGACGTCGGCGAGCTCGACAACGTCGTCTCGCTCGGCCTCCAGCCCGTCGGCTACGCGCCCACCGAGGGCGACGAGGGCATCCCCGGCTACCTCAAGAAGGACGCGGGCACCCCCAAGTCGGTCGGCACCATCAACAGCCTCAACCTGGAGGCGATCAACGCCCTCAAGCCCGACCTGATCCTCGGCAGCCAGCTGCGCTCCGCCGACAAGTACGCGGCCCTGTCGAAGATCGCCCCGACCGTCTTCTCCATTCGCCCGGGCTTCCCGTGGAAGGAGAACTACCTCCTGAACGCGGCCGCGCTGGACAGGACCGCCGAGGCCAAGGCCAAGCTCGACGCCTACCAGGCCAAGGCGAAGAAGCTCGGCGACGACCTCGGCGAGCACAAGCCGACCGTCACGATGCTGCGCTACATGCCGGGCAAGACCCGCCTGTACGCCGGGGCCTCCTTCATCGGCACGATCCTCAAGGACACCGGCATCCCGCGCCCGAAGAACCAGCAGGCCGAGGAACTGGCCGTCGAGGTCAGCCCCGAGCGCATGGACGAGGCCGCCGCCGACTGGATCTTCACCGGCGTCTACGGCGCCAAGGACAAGACCAAGCGGGACTCCGCCGAGGACAACCCGCTCTGGAAGGGCCTGGACGCGGTCAAGAAGGGCCAGGCCAAGGACGTGCCGGACGAGACCTGGTACCTCGGTCTCGGCGTGACCGCCGCCGACAAGGTCCTCGACGACCTGCGGACCTTCCTCGGCAAGTAACACCCCGTGCCCCGGGGCACCCCCCGCTGGTCGGCGGGGGGTGCGCCACGGACGGTAGCCTTGGCCCGTGCCCCGTCTCTCTGAAGTCATCGCCGCGCTGGACGCTCTCTGGCCGCCCTCACGGGCCGAGCAGTGGGACGCCGTCGGAACCGTCTGCGGCGACCCCGACGCCGAGGTCTCCCGGGTCCTGTTCGCGGTCGACCCGGTGCAGGAGATCGTCGACGAGGCGGTGAAGCTGGGCGCCGACCTGCTCGTCGCCCACCACCCGCTCTACCTGCGCGGCACCACCACGGTCGAGGCGGGCACCTTCAAGGGCCGCGTCGTGCACACGCTGATCAAGAACGACATCGCGCTGCACGTCGCCCACACCAACGCCGACAGCGCCGACCCCGGGGTCTCCGACGCCCTCGCGGGCGCGCTCGACCTGCGCATCACCGGGCCGCTCGTGCCCGACCCCACCGACCCCGAAGGCCGCCGGGGCCTGGGCCGGATCTGCGCGCTCGACCACCCCGAGACCCTGCGCGAGTTCGCCGCGCGGGCCGCAGCCCGCCTCCCGCACACCGCGCAGGGCATCCGCGCCGCCGGCGACCCGGACGCGCTGATCCGCACCGTCGCCGTCAGCGGCGGCTCCGGCGACAGCCTCTTCGACCAGGTGCGGGCGGCCGGCGTGGACGCCTTCCTCACCGCCGACCTGCGCCACCACCCGGCGTCCGAGGCGCGCGAGCGGTCCCCGCTCGCCCTCGTCGACGCCGCCCACTGGGCCACCGAGTGGCCCTGGTGCGAGCAGGCCGCGGCGCAGCTCGACGCGATCTCCGAGCGCCACGGCTGGGGTCTTCGTACCCACGTCTCGCGCACGGTCACCGACCCCTGGACGGCGCACGCGCCGTCCGTTTCCGCCCCTTCTCTCCCTGGAGCCCCCAACTGAACGCCGAGCCCGCCGACCAGATCCGACTTCTCGACGTCCAGGCCCTGGACGTGCGGCTGTCCCAGCTCGACCACAAGCGCACCTCGCTGCCCGAGCACCTGGAGCTGGAGTCCCTGACCAGCGACCTGACACAGCAGCGCGACCTCCTCGTCGCCGCGCAGACGCAGGAGAGCGACGCCGCCCGCGAGCAGGTCAAGGCCGAGCAGGACGTGGACCAGGTCCGCACCCGCGCGGTGCGCGACCAGGCCCGCCTGGACTCCGGCGTGGGCGTCTCCGCCCGCGACCTGGCGAACCTCCAGAGCGAGCTGGTCTCCCTCGCCAAGCGCCAGGGCGACCTGGAGGACGTCGTCCTCGACGTCATGGAGCGCCGCGAGGCCGCCGCCGAGCGCGTCGCCGCGCTGACCGCGCGCGTCACCGAACTCCAGGGCAAGGCCGACGACGCCACCGTGCGCCGCGACGCCGCCCTCGCCGCCTTCGACGCGGACACCGCGAAGGTCGCCAAGGACCGCGAGCTGATCGTCGCCTCGATCCCGGCGCCGCTCATCGCCCTGTACGAGAAGATCCGGGCCAAGCAGAACGGCGTCGGCGCGGCCAAGCTGTACCAGCGCCGCTGCGAGGGCTGCCGCCTGGAGCTCGACATGGCCGAGGTCAACGAGATCAAGGCCGCGGCCCGCAACGAGGTCGTCCGGCACGAGAACTGCGGCCGCATCCTGGTCCGTACGGCGGACTCGGGCATCTGATGCCGCGCGTGGTCGTCGAGGCGGACGGCGGCTCCCGGGGCAACCCGGGGCCCGCCGGCTACGGCGCGGTGGTCCTCGACCCGACGACGGGGGAGACCCTCGCCGAGCGGGCCGAGTTCATCGGCGTCGCCACCAACAACGTGGCCGAGTACAAGGGCCTGGTGGCGGGCCTCACGGCGGTCCGCGAACTGTTCCCCGACGCCACGGTGCTGGTGCGGATGGACTCCAAGCTCGTCGTCGAGCAGATGTCCGGCCGCTGGAAGATCAAGCACCCGGACATGAAGCCGCTGGCGGCCGAGGCCGCGCGGATCCTGCCGCGCGCCCAGGTCACCTACGAGTGGATCCCGCGCGAGCGGAACAAGCACGCCGACCGGCTCGCCAACGAGGCGATGGACGCGGGCAAGCGGGGCCGCCAGTGGGAGCCGTCCGCTTCCTCGGCCGCCCTCGACCGCGGCGCGGCCGGGGCGCTGGCCACCCCGCCGCCCGCGGGTCCGCCCGGTGACGCCGCGGCGGGTCTCGCCGCGGCCCGCGCCGCGCTCG
The DNA here is from genome assembly GCF_055565515.1 of Streptomyces sp. NPDC028419. Taxonomy (NCBI): domain Bacteria; kingdom Bacillati; phylum Actinomycetota; class Actinomycetes; order Kitasatosporales; family Streptomycetaceae; genus Streptomyces; species Streptomyces sp. NPDC028419. The sequence goes on from NZ_JBVHUE010000006.1 coordinate 272,558, forward strand.
CGGGGACCCGTATCGCCCCCGTCGCGCTGCCCGCCGAGGCGGACACCCTGTTCGCGCAGGAGCCCGCCCCGGAGGCGCAGGCTCCGGCCGCGAGCGCCCCCGGCTGGGGGGCGCCCGACCTCGGGACGCCCGCCACCTTCGTGCTGCTGCGGCACGGCGAGACCGCCCTCACCCCGCAGAAGCGCTTCTCCGGGAGCGGCGGCAGCGACCCCGAACTCTCCGCGGCCGGGCGCCGCCAGGCCGAGGCCGTGGCCGCCGCGCTCGCCGCCCGCGGCACCGTGCAGGCGATCGTCAGCTCCCCGCTGCGCCGCTGCCGCGAGACCGCGCAGGCCGTCGCCGACCGGCTCGGTCTGCCCGTCGCGGTCGAGGAAGGGCTGCGCGAGACGGACTTCGGGGCCTGGGAGGGCCTCACCTTCGGCGAGGTGCGGGAGCGCTACCCGGCCGACCTCGACGCCTGGCTGAAGTCCGCGAAGGCGGCCCCCACCGGCGGCGGCGAGAGCTTCGCCACCGTCACCCGCCGGGTCGCCGCCACCCGCGACCGGCTGCTGGCCGCGCACGCGGGCCGCACGGCCCTGCTGGTCACGCACGTGACCCCGGTCAAGACCCTGGTCCGGCTCGCCCTGGGGGCCCCGCCGGAATCCCTGTTCCGGATGGAACTGTCCGCGGCCTCGCTCTCGGCGGTCGCCTACTACGCCGACGGCAACGCCTCGCTGCGCCTGCTGAACGACACCTCGCACCTGCGGTAGCGCGTACCCGGGTACGGACCCGGGTACGAAAACGCCTCCGGCCCGCACTTTCCAGTGCGGGCCGGAGGCGTTCTTCGTCAGGCGCGCAGACCGACACAAGCTGTACGCCGGGTTCTGTCGCCCGGTGATCTCGCGATCGCCGGGGAGACGGCCATCCATCTAGGACCGGCGTTGCCGCCGGCCTCGTGCGGTCTACCCGCGGACTCGGGCGGGCAGCCCTCGAACGTCCGCGCAGAGCCGTCCGGAGACGACTCCTCTTGACCTTGCTCCGGGTGGGGTTTACCTAGCCGCCTGAGTCACCTCAGGCGCTGGTGGTCTCTTACACCACCGTTTCACCCTTACCCGGGACCGAAGTCCCGGGCGGTCTGTTTTCTGTGGCACTGTCCCGCGGGTCACCCCGGGTGGCCGTTAGCCACCACCCTGCCCTGTGGAGCCCGGACGTTCCTCGGCGGGATCCGAAGACCCCGACGCGGCCGCCCGCCTGTGTCGTTCTGCGCTGCGCCCATGCTACCCGGCCGTGAAGAGCACGCCCGTCGCGGCCGCCGGATCCGCCGAGGTCAGGGTGACCCGGATCCGGGACCCGAGGGGGAGCGGGGCCGCGGCGGACTCGACCCGGCCCACCACCGCCGGCTCCTCCAGGTGGACCGTGCCCACCCTCGGCTCGTGGTCCTTGACGTCGATCACCGTGGCCTCGAAGGTCTCGCCCACGTGGTCCTTGAGGACCGCCGCCTCCACCAGGTCCACCGAGCCCCGCTCCACCGCGTTCGCCAGCCGGGTGCCGTCCGCCATCTCCTTCGGCAGGGTCGCCAGCGCCTCCACCGCCCACGCGGGCGGATCCGTGCCCGCCACCGCGGCCAGGCACAGCTCGCCGCTGTAGCGGTCGACCAGCCGCCGCAGCGGGGCCGTGCAGTGCGCGTACGGCGCGGCGACCGCCGCGTGCAGCACCGGGGAGGGGACCTCCCCGCCCGTGAAGGCGGTGTACCCGGCCCCGCGCAACAGGGCCGTGCACTCCTGGAGGAACGCCGCGTGCGCCGGGACGTGCGGGTCCAGGGAACGGACCAGCTGCGCGTACGGCACGTGGTGCGGCCAGTCGATGCGCAGCGCCCGCGCGGCGCGGCGCAACCGGCCGACCGCGCCGTCGGGGGCCGAGGGCAGGGTGCGCAGGATGCCGGTGCCCGCCGCGAGCATCAGGTCCGCGGCCGCCATCCCCGTCATCAGGGAGATCTGGGCGTTCCAGCCGTCGGCGGGCAGCGGGGCCCGGTAGACCAGCGCGTAGTCGCCGTCGTGCTCGACGACCTCCTGCTCGGGCACGTTCAGCGAGATCCCGCCGCGCTCGGTCTCCAGCGCCTCGCGCAACGTCCCCACGTCCCGCAGCAGGGCCAGGGGCTCCTCGGCGGTGCCGCCGTCGATGGCCCGCTGGACGCCCTCGTAGTCCAGCTTGGCCCGGCTCCGTACGAGCGCCCGGCGGACGTCGGTGGTCACCACCCGGCCGTCCGCGTCGAGGTCGAGCCGCCACAGCAGGGCCGGGCGGGTCCGGTCCGGCAGCAGGCTGGCGGCGCCCTCCGAGAGCACCGGCGGGTGCAGCGGGACCTTCCCGTCGGGGAAGTACAGGGTCGTCACCCGGCGGTGCGCCTCCGCGTCCAGGGCGCCGCCCGGGGTGACGAAGGCCGCCACGTCCGCGATGGCGTAGTGCACCCGGAAGCCGCCGCCCGGGCGCCGGGCCAGATGCATCGCCTGGTCCAGGTCGACGGAGGTCGGCGGGTCGATGGTGAAGAGCGGGATCTCGGTGGCGTCCAGCTCGGGCAGCCGTGGCGCTCCGGCTGCCTGCTCGGCCTCCGCCCGTACGGCCGGGGGGAAGTCCTGCGGCACGCCCAGCCGCGTCCGCAGGTCGCGCAGCGCGGCCGACAGCACGGCCCCGTCCGCGCCGGTCATGTGCAGGTGACGGCGTGGCATGGACCGAGCCTATGGCCGGTGCGGCGGGGCGGCGCGGCGAGCCGTCTACTCTGGCCGGGGGGCCGCACCCCCCGCAACGCGCCGGACCGGTCGTACCGGCCGCATCGAAGGAGAACCACCGTGCTCGTGCTGTTGCCGCCGTCCGAAGGAAAGGCCGCCGGCGGCTCCGGCGCACCCCTGAAGGCGGAGGGGCTGTCCCTGCCGGGGCTGGCCGCCGCCCGAGCGGCGGTGCTGGAGGAACTGGTAGAGCTGTGCGCGGCCGACGAGGACAAGGCGCGCGAGGTGCTCGGGCTCAGCGAGGGCCTGCGCGGCGAGGTCGCGAAGAACGCGGGCCTGCGCGGCGCTGTCGCGCGGCCGGCCGGGGAGATCTACACCGGGGTGCTCTACGACGCCCTCGGGCTGGCCGATCTGACGCCGGGGGCGCGGGAGCTGGCGGACCGTTCGCTGCTGGTCTTCTCCGGCCTGTGGGGCGCGGTCCGGGTGACGGACCGGATCCCCTCCTACCGCTGTTCGATGGGCGTCAAGCTGCCGGGGCTGGGGGCGCTGGGGGCGTACTGGCGCACGCCGATGGCGTCGGTGCTGCCGGAGGTGGCCGGGGAGGGGCTCGTCCTGGACCTGCGGTCGGCGGCGTACGGCGCGGCGTGGAAGCCGAAGGGGGAGGTGGCGGGGCGGACCGCGACGGTGCGGGTGCTGCATGCGCAGGTGGTGGACGGGGTGGAGAAGCGGTCGGTGGTGAGCCACTTCAACAAGGCGACCAAGGGGCGGTTGGTCCGTGACCTGCTGTCGGCGGGGGCGGTGCCGGTGGGGCCTGCCGAGCTCGTCACGGCCCTGCGGGACCTCGGCTTCGCGGTCGAGGCGGAGCCGCCCGCGAAGCCGGGCCGCCCCTGGTCCCTAGACGTGATCGTCACCCAAATCCACTGACCCCCCGCCTCAATCGCCGGCGAGGCTGAAGCCGCCCCGCGCCGCCCCCCGGGGCTCCGCCCCGGACCCCGCGCCTCAATCGCCGGCGGGGCTGGAGTTGGCTCGGGCCCCGGGGCTCCGCCCCGGACCCCGCGCCTCAATCGCCGGCGGGGCTGGAGTTGGCTCGGGCCCCGGGGCTCCGCCCCGAACCCTGCGCCTCAATCGCCGGCGGGGCTGGAGTTGGCTCGGGCCCCGGGGCTCCGCCCCGGACCCCGCGCCTCAAACGCCGGCGGGGCTGGAGTCGGCTCGGGCCCCGGGGCTCCGCCCCGGACCCCGCGCCTCAAACGCCGGCGGGGCTAGATGTGGGCCCGGCTATTCCAGCCCGTCCGGCGTTTGAGGACCGGGTCCGGGCGGAGCCCGGGAAGCGGTGGGGTGGGCGGCGGGTGCGGGTCGGCCCCCGGGGCTCCGCCCCGGACCCCGCGCCTCAAACGCCGGCGGGGCTGGATGTGGCCGATTGAGGGCTGGGTCAGCGGCCGAGGGGCCAGGCTACGGCTTGGGGGGTGTGGGGGGTGGTGCCCGCGTATTGGGCGCAGGCGTCGGTCAGGGTTTCCAGGAGGGTGAGGGGGTCCGGGAGGGCGTGCTCCATGCCCCGGATCCAGCTGACCGCCAGGTCACCGGGGAGGACGGCCGGCGGCACCAGCACGTAGCTGCCACGGCAGTGCCACCGCAGCCCGGGGTGCTCGTCCATGGTCTCGGGGTGACAGTCCAGCTCGCACGGCCACCACTCGTCCTCGTCCTCCGGCGTACCCCGCGTCGCGGTGAAGAAGAGCATCCGGGCGTGGTCGCCCGTACCGCCGGACTCGGCGACCGGCCCCACCTCGACACCGGCGGCCAGCAGCCGCTCCAGCGCGCTGAGCCCGGCTTCCAGCGGGACGTCCAGGACGTCGTGGACCATGCCGGTCGCGGTGATGAAGTTCGCCTCGGGCTGGTTGCGGGCCCAACGCTCGACCTGCGCGCGGTCGGTGGTCGACTGCGTCTGCCAGGCGAAGGAGATCGGGTGCCGCGCGGGGGTGGGACAGCCGATGCGGTCGCACGAACATCGGTAGCCGGCGGGATGTGCGGCGGGTGACAGCGGCAGGCCCGCGGCGGCGACGGCCAGGAGCAGCGCTTCACGCTCGCGCCCCGAGTCCTCGGCAGCCGGTTTGGACCGGCGGCGCAGCCATTGGGAAATCCTGCTCTGCGGACCGCGCGTGACGCGGTCGGACCCTGACCCCATCTATCCCCTCACCTCACCGTTACCCCGGCAGATCCCACCATGGTCCCACCATCCTGCGCCCCGGATGACCGCTCTCCCCAACCGGGGGTCTCCGGACGAGGGGCGCGGATCCGTCAAGTACCCCTACAGAACCGCATATTTCAGCCAAGGTTTCTCGGCCGTTCGAGCCCAGGTCCCCGGCGGTGACTTTCGCCACCACGCCGTCCCGGCCAGAAACCACCCCATCGGTTCACTGCGCCGCCGCGCCGGAGGAGAGACGATTCTCTTCACACTCGGCCCACGTCCGTCGTGAGGAGCCTTCTTTGCGCAGAGACGCCACACCCCGGCGTTACCTGATGTGCCCACCCGCGCACTTCAAGGTCACGTATTCGATCAACCCGTGGATGGATCCCACGAAGCCGGTCGACCTGCCCCTCGCCCTCGCCCAATGGGAAGACCTGAGGGACCGTTACCGCTCCCTCGGCCACACCGTCGAGACGCTCACGCCGCAACCCGGCCTGCCCGACATGGTCTTCGCGGCGAACGGCGCGACCGTCATCGACGGCCGCGTCCTCGGGGCCCGCTTCGCCTACCCGGAGCGCGCCGCCGAGGCCGAGGCCCACTTGGACTGGTTCCGGGGGAACGGTTTCACGGAGGTGCACGAGCCGTCCCACATCAACGAGGGCGAGGGGGACTTCGCGGTCACCCGGTCCTACGTCCTGGCGGGCCGGGGCTTCCGCTCCAGTCCGCTCTCCCACGACGAGGCCCAGGAGTTCTTCGGCCGCCCGGTGATCGGCCTCGACCTGGTCGACCCGCGCTACTACCACCTGGACACCGCGCTCAGCGTCCTGGACGGCGACGAGGTCATGTACTACCCGGAGGCCTTCTCGCCGGGCAGCCGCTCGGTCCTGCGCCGCCTCTTCCCGGACGCCCTGCTCGCGTCCGGGCAGGACGCCGCGGCCCTCGGGCTCAACGCGGTCTCCGACGGCCGCCACGTCCTGCTCCCGCAGGCCGCGGCGGGCCTCGTGGCCCCGCTGCGCGCGCGGGGCTTCGAACCGGTCCCGATGGACCTGACCGAACTGCTCAAGGGCGGCGGCAGCGTGAAGTGCTGCACCCAGGAGCTGCGCCCGGCGGCCGAGGAGGTGGCGGGCTAGCCCGGGGCTAGTCCGTGGGGACCGGCGGCCATTCCTGGCCCCAGTCGGCGTCCCGCGCCGCCTTGTACAGGTCACCGTGGCGCTTGGTCACGGTGGCCCGGGACAGGCCCGGCGCGTCACCGGCCGCCGGTCCGCACAGGTCCAGCAGGACGAGGCCCTTGCGGATCTGCGGCCGGCGGGTGATCCGCGAGGTGGCGGGGGTGGCCGGTACGCGCGTCGCGGCGACGTAACTGAACTTCTCGTCCTCGTAGGCGAGCGAACCGCCCTTGACCTGTCGGTGCAGGGAGGAGCGGCTGACCCGGGCCGAGAAGTGGCACCAGTCCTCGCCGACCTCGATCGGGCAGGTGCCGTCGTGCGGGCAGGGCGCGGCGATCCGCAGCCCGGCCGCGATCAGCAGGTCGCGGGCCTCCCGTACGCGCAGGTACCCGTCGGGCGTGCCCGGCTCGATGATCACCACGGTCCGCGCCGCCCGGGCCGCCTCGGCGACGACGGCGCCGCGCGCCTCGGGGGTCAGCTCGCCCAGGACGTACGACACGGTCACCAGGTCGGCCTCGGGCAGCTCCAGCCCCGCTCCGATCACCGCGCGCCGCCACTCGGCGGCGCGCAGCACCTCGGAGGACGAGCCGGCGGCCAGCTCCCGGCCCAGGGTCAGCGCGGGCTCGGCCCAGTCCAGGACGGTGGTCCGGCGCGGCCCGCCCCAGGTGGCGTCCACCGCCCAGGTCGCCGCGCCGGTGCCGCCGCCGACGTCCACGTGCGAGGCGGGCGTCCAGTCCGGGGCCGCGATCGCGAGGGCGTCCAGGGCGGCCCGTACCGCCTCGAAGGTCGCGGGCATCCGGTACGCCGCGTACGCCGCGACGTCGGAGCGGTCGCGCAGGACCGGGACGTTCGTCGGGGTCTGGCCGCGGTAATTGGCGATCAGCCGCTCGACCGCGGCCGCGGCCTGCTTCGGCGGGAGTCCGTCGAGCAGCCCGCCGAGCGCGGCGCGGAGGGTGTCGGCGGAGGTGGGTACAGAGGGGTTCACCCGCTGAGTTTACGGCGCTGCCGGGGCCAGGGGTTCCCGCGCCCGCCACGGGCGGCACATGCCCAGGAAGCAGGCGACCGACAGCAGCGAGCACACCAGCTGGACGACGGCCATCGGCACCGCCGTGTGCTCGCCGGCGATCCCGACCAGCGGCGAGGCGATCGCGCCGACGAGGAACGAGGAGGTGCCCAGCAGGGCGGAGGCGGAGCCCGCGGCGTGCGGGGTGCGCATCAGGGCCTGTGCGTTGGTGTTGGGCAGCAGCAGGCCCATCGCGGACATGAGGACGAAGAGGGCGGCGGCGACCGGGAGGAGCCCGACCTTGCCGAAGATCCCGCTCGACATCACCAGCAGCGCCACCGAGGCGGTCGTGATGATGGCCAGGCCCACGGCGAGCGCCTTGTCCAGGCTGACCCGGCCCACGAGCAGCTTGCCGTTGATCTGGCCGACGATGATCAGGCCGACGGAGTTGAGGCCGAAGAGCAGGCTGAACTCCTGCGCGGAGGCGCCGTAGATCTCCTGGATCACGAAGGGCGAGGCGGAGATGTAGGAGAAGAGCACGGCGAAGGCGAAGCCGCCGGCCAGGGTGTAGCCCGCGAAGACCCGGTCGGCGAGCAGCCCGCGCATGGTGGACAGGGCCGCGCCGACGCCGCCGGTCTGGCGGCGCTCCACCGGCAGGGTCTCGCCGAGGCCGCGCCAGACCAGGGCGGTGAGCACGACGCCGACGCCGGTCAGGACGAGGAAGACCCCGCGCCAGTCGGCGAAGCGCAGCACCTGGCCGCCGACGAGCGGCGCGACGATGGGGGCGGCGCCGGATATGAGCATCAGGGTGGAGAAGAACTTGGCCATCTCGACGCCGTCGTACAGGTCGCGCACGGCGGCCCGCGCGATCACGATCGCGGCCGCTCCGGCGAGGCCCTGCACGAGGCGGAAGCCGATGAGCAGTTCGACGGTGGGGGCGAAGGCGCAGACGGCGGTGGCCAGGACGTAGACGACCATGCCGGTCAGCAGCGGGGTGCGGCGCCCCCACTTGTCGCTCATCGGCCCGATGACCAGCTGGCCGAGGGCCATGCCGATGAGGCAGGCGGTCAGGGTGAGCTGGACGGTGGCGGCCGGGCTGTCGAGGGAGCTCGTGACGGCGGGCAGGGCCGGCAGGTACATGTCCATGGACAGCGGCGGGAGGGCGGTGAGCCCGCCGAGTATGAAGGTGACGAGCAGCCCGGTCCGGCGGGCGGCCAGGGCGGTCGCGGTCGCGGGTTCCGCGGCGCCGCTGGTGGGCGTGGGGGCCGTCGCGGGACCTCTCTCCGTCATGCGAAACTCCGTCTTCTCGTCGCTCTGCTCATCGCTTCTTCATACGTTTGTCCGACCCATGCTCTCAGCTATCGGAACGGCCGGGGGCCGCAGCTCGGGCTGACGTACCCTGCGGCCTCATGAACGCAAGCACGAAGAAGATCGCCGTGGTGACCGGCGCCGGATCGGGCATCGGGCGTACGGTCGCCCTCGCCCTGGCGGGTGCGGGCTGGAGCCTGGCCCTGGCGGGCCGCCGGCCCGGTCCGCTGGCGGAGACGGCCGAGCTGGCGGGCTCCGGTGCGGGGGCGGGGGCGGAGGTCCTGTGCCTGCCCACCGACGTGAGCGACCCGGCCGCCGTGGACGCGCTGTACGCGGCCGTGGCCGAGCGGTACGGGCGCCTGGACCTGCTCTTCAACAACGCGGGCACCTTCGGGCCGGGCGGGGTCGCGCTGGAGGACATCACCTACGAGGCGTGGAAGCAGGCCGTCGACGTCAACCTGACCGGGGCCTTCCTCTGCGCGCAGGGTGCCTTCCGGCTGATGAAGGCGCAGGACCCGCAGGGCGGCCGGATCATCAACAACGGCTCCATCTCCGCGCACGTCCCGCGCCCGAACTCCATCGCCTACACGGCGACCAAGCACGCGATGACGGGCCTGACGAAGTCGCTGTCGCTGGACGGGCGGCCGTACCGGATCGCCTGCGGGCAGATCGACATCGGCAACGCGGCCACGGAGATGACGGAGCGGATGAGCACCGGGATCCTGCAGGCCGATGGGCGGCTCGCGGTCGAGCCGGTGATGGATGCGGGGGATGTGGCGGCGACCGTGCTCCACATGGCTGAGCTGCCGCTCGGGGCCAACGTGCAGTTCGCGACGGTCATGGCGACGACGATGCCGTACATCGGCCGCGGCTGACCCCCGCCTCAATCGCCGGCGGGGCCTTTCCGTTCCCCTGCCCAATTCAGCCCGCCCGGCGTTTGAGGGCCCGCCGGAGGCATGCGGAGCCGCGTCCGGCCCGCACCTTTTGTGCCTCCGGCGGGCCCTCAATCGCCGGGCGGGCTGGATGTGGCCGGCGTTGGCCGTGAGAGCGCGGGCTGGGTGTGGGGCCCTCAAGCGCCGGGCGGGCTAGATGTGGCGGGTGTTGGCCGCGAGGATGCGGGCTGGGTGTGGGGCCCTCAAGTGCCGGGCGGGCTGGATGTGGGAATGAGGGCTACGGGATGGGAGTTGAGGCGGTCATGGGTACTGAGATTCTGCGGTATACGGCTTTTTCGGCTGAGGCTGGTGGGGGGAATCCTGCTGGGGTCGTGCTTGACGCGAGGGGGCTCGACGACGCCCGGATGTTGGGGATCGCCGCGGAGTTGGGGTACAGCGAGACGGCCTTTCTGACGGCCCCGCCCGAGGGGCTCGACGCCCCCGCCGGTCGCGGCTTCACCGTGCGGTACTTCAGCCCCAAGGCCGAGGTGCCCTTCTGCGGCCACGCCACCGTCGCCACCGCCGTGGCCCTGGCCGAACGCACCGGCCCCGGCGAGCTGGTCTTCGCGACCCGCGCCGGCACCGTCCCCGTGTCGGTGACCGAGGACGCCGACGGCGTCCTGCGCGCCACCCTCACCAGCGTCGAACCGCACCTGGAGGAGATCGGCGCGGCCGACCTCGCCGAGGCGCTGGCCGCCCTGGACTGGCCCGCCGCCGACCTCGACCCGGCCTTCCCGCCGAAGATCGCCTACGCCGGGGCCCGGCACCTGGTGCTCGGCGCCGCCACCCGCGAGCGGCTCGCGGACCTCTCCTACGACTTCGCCCGCCTGGAGGCGCTGATGCGGCGCCTGGACCTCACCACGGTCCAGCTGGTGCACCGCACCGCGCCCGACGTCTTCGACGTCCGCAACCCCTTCCCGGTCGGCGGGGTGGTCGAGGACCCGGCCACCGGAGCCGCCGCGGCCGCCTTCGGGGCGTACGCGCGCGAGCTGGGCCTGGTCCCCGCCGACGCCTCCCTGACCCTGCATCAGGGCTCGGACATGGGCCGCCCCGGCGTGCTGAGCGTCGAGCTGCGCGCGGGCGACCCCCGGGTGCGGGTCGGCGGCGCGGGAGCGCGCATCCGATGAGCGGGGCGCGGTCGCGGGTGCTCGCGTACGACGCGGCCGCGGTGCCCGCGGAACTGGCCGCGCAGGTCGAGGCCCTGGAGGCGCGGGCCTGGCCCGGCGCCGCGCCCGGCCACGACCCGGCCCTCGCGCCCCGCGCGCTGCTGCTCCTCGACGCGGCGGGCGCGGTGGCCGCGTCCCTGACGCTGCTGCACAAGGAGGTCCGGCACGCGGGGCGCACGTACCGGGCCGCCGGCCTGAGCGCGGTGGTCACCCGGGCGGACGCGCGCGGGCGCGGCCACGGCGGCCACCTGGTCGCGGCGGCGCGCTCCGCCCTGGCGGAGCGACCGGGGCCGGACCTCGCCCTCTTCAGCTGCGACCGGGAGCTGGCCCCCTTCTACGCGGCGGCCGGCTTCCGGGCGCTGCCCGGGGCCGTCCTGGTCGGCGGCACCCCCGAGGACCCGCTGGCCACGGACGCACCGGGTTTCGACAAGGTGGTCATGGCCGCCTTCTTCACGGCTCAGGCCGACCCGGCCGCTTTCGCGGGGACCCGGATCGGCCTGTACTCGGGGACGATCGACCGGCTCTGGTAGCCCCTACTTCTCGGCGCCGACCGTGGCCTTCGGCCGGGCGGCCGGCGCCTTCGCCGTGTAGAGGAACAGCGCCAGCACGGGGACCAGGTACAGCGCCCACACGGTGAGCTGGAGCACGGTCGGGTCGGGCTGGAAGTTGAAGGTGCCCTTGAGCAGGGTCCCGTACCAGCTGTCCGGCGGGATCGCCCCGGAGACGTCGAAGGCCCTGCTGTTCAGACCGGGCAGGAAGTCGGCCTCCTGGAGGTCGTGGACGCCGTACGCGAGCACGCCCGCGGCGACGACGACGAGCATGCCGCCGGTCCACTTGAAGAACTTCGCCAGATTGATCGACAGCGCGCCCCGGTAGAACAGCCAGCCCAGCACGATCGCGGTGGCGATGCCGAGCAGCACGCCGATCAGCGGACCCGCGCCGTCACCGGCCGCGTGCACCGAACGCCACACGAACAGCGAGGTCTCCAGGCCCTCCCGGCCGACGGCCAGGAACGCGGTGGTCACCAGCGCGCCGGTGCCCATCGCGAGCGCGGTGTCGAGCTTGCCCTGGAGTTCGCTCTTCAGGTGCCGCGCGGTGCGCTTCATCCAGAAGACCATCCAGGTCACCAGGCCGACCGAGATGATCGACAGGCTGCCGCCGATCGCCTCCTGGGCCTGGAAGGTCAGCTCGGAGGTGCCGAACTCCAGGCCCGCGCCGAAGGCCAGCGACAGCGCGGCGGCCAGGCCCACGCCGAGCCACAGCGGTCCCAGCTTGTCCTTGTTCCCGGTCTTCACCAGGTAGGCGATGAGGATGCAGACGACCAGGCTGGCTTCCAGCCCCTCGCGCAGCCCGATCAGGTAGTTGCTGAACACGTCGGTTCCTCCCCGCGCCTATGCGAACAGCGTCCGGCCCCACCAGTCGTCCTTGTCGCGGACGCCCGGCGGGACGGCGAAGACGGCCGAACCCACGTGCTGGATGTATTCGTTGAGCGCGTCGTTCTTCGACAGGTTCCGCTGCACCGGCACGAACCCCTTGCGGATGTCGCGCATGTAGGCGAGGAAGAACAGGCCCGCGTCGAGGCGGCCCAGCCCGTCCGTACCGTCGGTGAAGGAGTAGCCGCGGCGCAGGAGCGTGGCGCCGTTGTTGCTGTCCGGGTGCGCGAGGCGCACGTGCGCCTCCGGCTTCATCGCCTTGAGGAACGGCTCGTCGCGCTCCTTGGACTTGCCGACCGGCGCGCCCTCGCCCTTGTCGCGGCCGAAGATGTCCTCCTGCTCCTGCAGGGGGGTGCGGTCCCAGGTCTCGATGTGCATCCGGATGCGGCGGGCCACCAGGTACGAGCCCCCGGTCATCCAGTCGCTGCCGTCGCCCGCGGCCGCCCACACGTGCTGGGCGAGACGCTTCTCGTCGGTGCCCGAGACGTTCCGGGTGCCGTCCTTGAAGCCCATCATGTTGCGCGGGGTCTGCTCGTCGGGCGTCGTGGACGAGGTCTTGCCGAAGCCGAGCTGGGACCAGCGCACGGCGATCTTGCCGAAGCCGATGCGGGCGAGGTTGCGGATGGCGTGCACCGCGACCTGCGGGTCGTCCGCGCAGGCCTGGACGCACAGGTCGCCGCCGGAGCGGGCCGGGTCCAGGTTGTCGCCGGGGAAGAGCTCCAGGTCCACCAGGGCGTCGGGGCGCTTGCCCTCCAGCCCGAAGCGGTCCTTGGCGAAGAGGCCGGGGCCGAAACCGATGGTCAGGGTCAGCCGGGACGGCTTGAGGCCGACGGCCTCGCCCGTGTCGTCCGGCGGGGCCTGCGCGAGGCCGCCGAAGGCACCCTCGCCGACGGCCTGACCGGCGGTCATCAGGCGGGCCGCCTCGGTCCAGTCCTTCAGCAGCTTGATCAGCTCGGCGCGGTCCTTCGTCGTCACGTCGAAGGCGGCGAAGTGCAGCCGGTCCTGGACGGCGGTGGCGATGCCGGCCTGGTGCTCGCCGTGGAAGGGCACGGCCGCGCCCGCGGAGGCCGCGGGGACGGCGTCGGAGCCGCTGGTGAGGGCGGCGACCGTACCGCCCGCCGCGGCGGCGCCGAGCGCCAGCCCGGCGCCGCCCCAGCCGAGGACGGAGCGGCGCGAGGGCGCCGTGCCCTTGCCGGTGGTGACGTCGGTGGCGGCGGCCGGGGCGCTGTCGGAACCGGGCGCCTGGTCGGGAGTGGTGTCGGACATCGGTGCCTCCCCTTACTTCGCGACGGCGGCGGCGAGCTTGGAGAGCGGCTCGGCCAGCGCGTTGACGCCGTCCGAGAGCTCCTTGCGCTCGGGGGCGCCGACCTTGTCGTACGAGGTGAACTCGTAGCCGTTCTTGTCCGCGCGGTACTTGTCCAGCAGCGTGTTCAGCGCCGCGAACTGGGTGTCCAGCTGCTTGGTGAGCGCCGGGTCGTTCTTGGTGGCGGTCGCCTTGAGCAGCTCGTACGCCTTCTGCGCGCCCTCGACGTTGGCCTTGAAGTCGACCAGGTCGGTGTGGCTGTAGGTCTCTTCCTCGCCGGTCACCTTGCCGGTGGCGACCTCGTCGAGGAGCTCCTTGGCGCCGTTGGCCATCGAGGTGGGGGTGATCTCCGCGGTGCCGACGCGCTTCTGCCAGTCGGTGAGGTCGGTGATCAGCTGGTCGGCGAGCTTCTTCTCCTCGTCACCGATCTTGTTGTCGGCCCACAGGGCCTTCTCCAGACGGTGCCAGCCGGTCCACGCCTGCCCGGCCTCCAGGCCGTCCTGGCGGACGTCGACCTTCGGGTCGATGTCGCCGAAGGACTCGGCGACCGGCTCGGTGCGCTCCCAGCCGATGCGGGAGGGGGCGTACGCCTTCTTCGCGGCCTCGACGTCGCCGGCCTTGACCGCGTCCACGAAGGTCTGGGTCTTGGGCAGGGTCTCGTCGGCCTGCGCCTGGGCGTACTTGCGGTACTCGGCGACGGCTGCGTCCAGCTCGGGGCTGCGCTTCTCGCCGCCCTCACCGGTGACCTTGAGCTTCTGGCGGATGCCGTCGCCCTTCATGCCGGGCTTGCAGGCGACCTCGTACTCGCCCGGCTTGATCTCGGCGGTGATGGACGCCTTGGTGCCCGGACCGATGTTCTCCTTCTCGGTCACGATGCGACCGTCCGGGAAGAAGACGTACAGCTCGGTGACCTTGGAGCCCTTGTTCTCCACCTCGAACTGGACCTTGCCCGCGGGGGTCTCCTTCTTGGAGACGTCACAGGCGGTGTCCGAGGCCGCGACCTTGATCGCCCCGTCGCCCGCGTCGCTCTTCTGGGCGCAGCCCGTGACGGCGGTGAGCGCGGCCACGGCGGCGGCCGCGGTGAAGACGGTGAAGCGGGCTGCGGATCGCATGGAGGCTCCTGGCGAGGGCGAAGGCTGGGTGAGGCGGACCTAACTTAACCGAGGCTTACCTCACCGATACCCACTCGTCCAGTGATTCAGCTCTCACCTCCCCGCGGTGGACACGGGGCCGTCACGGGCCCGTCATGGCATTCCCAACGCCAGGTCAAGCGCAGGTCAAGCCCGGCCGGGACGCACCGGCACCACGAGCGGCGCCCCGGTGCGCGGATGGGCCAGGACCTCCACCGGCTGCCGGTAGACGCGGCTCAGCAGGCCGTCCTCGAACACCTCGGCCGCGGGCCCGTCGACCGCGATGCGCCCTTCGTGGAGCACCGCCACCCGATCGGCGTACGCGGCCGCCAGCCCCAGGTCGTGCAGGACGACGACCACCGCGTCCCCCGCCGCCGCCCGCTCCCGGCAGATCCGCAGCACCAGTTCCTGGTGGCGCAGGTCCAGGGCGGCCGTCGGCTCGTCGAGCAGGAGCAACGGAGCCGCCTGGGCCAGGACGCGGGCGAGGGCGACCCGGGCCCGCTCGCCGCCGGACAGGGCGGCGAAGGGCCGCGCCGCGAAGTCGGTGACCTCGGTGGCGGCCATGGCGTCGGCCACCACTCGGTCGTCGGAGTCGGCGCAGGGGGTGCCGGCCCAGGGCGCGCGGCCCATCCGTACGACGTCCTCCACCGGGAAGGGGAAGGCCAGCGCGGCCGCCTGGGGGAGCACGGAGCGGCGCAGCGCCAGGTCGGGCGCGGGCCAGTCACCGACCGCGCGGCCGTCGATCCGTACCGACCCGGAGGCGGCGGGCAGATCGGCGGCGAGCGCGGCCAGCAGCGTGGACTTCCCGGCGCCGTTGGGGCCGACCAGCGCCAGCACCTCCCCGGTCCGGACGCTCAGGTCGATGCCCCGCAGCACCTCGCGCGCGCCGTGGCGCACGCGCAGCCCCGCGGCCTCGGCGAAGACACCGCCGGCGGCGGGCCGCCGCGGCACGCCGCGCCCCCGACGCCCGAACAGGCCGCCGAACCGGCCGCGGCGGGCGCCGCCCGCCGCCGCGTCGGGTGAGCCGGCGTCGGGCGAGTCGGCGTGGGCCGTTGCGATGCTGGTCACGCCCAGCCTCCTTGCTTGCGGCGGGTGCGACGCAGCAGCCAGAAGAAGAACGGGCTGCCGATCAGGGCGGTGAGCACGCCCAGCGGCAGCTCGGCGGGCTGGGCGACCGTCCGGGCGGCCAGGTCGCCCGCGACCAGGACCACGGCGCCGGCGAGCGCGCTGCCGGGTACCAGGAAGCGGTGGCCGGGACCGTTGGCCATGCGCAGCAGGTGCGGTACGAGCAGGCCCACGAAGGTGATCACCCCGGCGACGGCGACGGCCGCGGCGGTGAGCAGCGCGACCACCAGGATCAGCGCGAGGCGCAGGCGTTCGACGTCGACGCCGAGGTGGCGGGCGGGGCGCTCGCCGAGCGAGAGGAGGTCGAGCTCGCGGGCGTAGAGGGGGGCGAGCAGCAGACCGGCCAGGGCGCACGGCAGGACGGCGAGCACCTTGGGCCAGGTGGCCTGGGCGAGCGAGCCGAGCTGCCAGAAGGTGATCTGGTTGACCTGGCCGCTGTCCGCGAAGAAGACGAACAGGCCGATCAGGGCGCCCGCGAAGGCGTTGACCGCGATGCCGGTCAGGATGAGGGTGACGACCTCCGTCTTGGGCTGCTCGCCGCCGCTGCGGGAGAGCAGGTAGACGGCGGAGACGGTAACCAGGCCCGAGACGAAGGCGCAGAGGGGAACCGTCCAGTTGCCGAGGAAGGTCAGCCCGAGGCCGATCGCGGCGACCGCGCCGACGGCGGCGCCCGCCGAGATGCCGATGACCCCCGGTTCGGCGAGGGGGTTGCCGAAGACCCCCTGCATCAGCGCCCCCGCGCAGCCCAGGCTGGCCCCGACGAGCAGGGCGAGCACGACGCGCGGCAGGCGTACGTTCCACAGCACGCTCTCGCCGACGCGGTCGAGGCGGGCGCCGCCGAGCCCGAGGTGGTGCTGGAGGGAGCCGAGCACGTCGCCGACCGGGATCCGGTAGGCCCCGCTCCCGGCGGAGACGAGCGCGAGCAGGACCAGGGCGACGACCAGGGCGGTGGTGAGCAGCGCGGCGCGCCCGCGGCGCCCGGCCGGGGGCGGGGGCGCTGGTACCGGATCCGGGGCCGGGGCCTGGGCCGCCGGGGAGTGGGCCGCCGGGGCGTGGTCGGCGGGTTCGTCGTAGGACAGGGTCACGTCAGGCGGCCTTGCCGTAGAGCTGGGCGACGAGGGAGGTCAGGACCTGGTCCGTGCGCGGGCCGTAGTTCAGCAGGACGCCGTCGTCGATCGTGACCACGCGGCGGTCCATGCCCGCCGGGGTCTGGGCCACGCCCGGGATCTTGGCCAGCCCCTCGACGCCGCCGACCGAGTCCAGGCCCTTGGTCATGACGAGGATCGCGTCGGGTGCGGCGGCGGCCAGCGCCTCGCTGGTGATCGGGGTGAAGTCCTTGGCCAGGCCGGACTCCTTGCCCGCGTCCACCGCGCCCGCGGCCTCCAGCAGCGAGCCCGCGCCGGAGTCCGCGCCGCCCAGCAGGTACACGGAGGCGGTGCCGCGCAGGTAGAGGAAGGCGACCCGCGGCTTCTTGCCCGAGCCGGTCGCCGAGGCCGGGATCGCCTTGCGGGCGGCCTCGATCCGTTCCGTGGTGCGCTGGTTCAGCCGCGCGCCGGCGTCCTGGACGCCCAGCGCGCCGGCCACCGCCTCGATCCGCTTCGGTACGTCCGCCAGCGACTTGGCCGGTGCGACGACCAGCAGCGCGATGCCCGCGTCGCGGATCTGCTGGATCGCCTCGGCCGGGCCGGTCGTGGTCTCCGCGATCACCAGCGTCGGCCGCAGCGAGAGCACGCTCTCCGCGGACACGTCGTGGGCCCGCGTCACCACCGGCAGCTTCGCGGCCTGTTCGAAGGTGGCGGTGATGTCCCGGGCGACGACCCGGTCGCCCAGGCCCAGGGTCTGGACGATCTCGTTGAGGCTGCCGGTGAGCGGGATGATCCGGTCCGCCGAGGCCACGGTGACGCTCGCGCCGTCGGCCGAGGGCACGGTCACCGGCAGGGCCGGGGAGGGCGCGGGCGAGAGCGGCTCCACCCGGTCCGGCGCGGCGGGGGCACGGGCGGGCGCGCCCGCGGTCGTTGCCGTTCCTCCGCAGCCCGTCACGGTCAGTCCGAGGGCCAGTACGGCGGCCAGGGCGACGGCGAGGCGGGGGAAGCGGGGTGACGCGGCGGGCGTAGGCACGAAGGCACCGTCCTGTCGTCCGACTGGAGTTCGAGTGGGGTGAGAAGGGATCTGGCCGACCGAGGGGTTCCACACCCGGCCAGATGTAGCTTAGGTTAGCCTAACCTCACTTGCCAGACCCTGGAGGGGACATTCATGTCCGCACGACCCGTCCGTACGCCCACCGTCGCCCTGTTGGCGACGCTGCTGGCGGCTCTGGTGGGGGCGCTGCTCCCGACCACCGCGCAGGCCGCGAGCCGCACGGTTCAGGGAGGGCGGCTCGACTGGGGCGTCAAATCGTCCTTCCAGAGTTATGTCACCGGCCCGGTCGCGAAAGGCAGTTTCCGGCTGAAGGGCGGCGCGGCCACCGTCGGCGGCAGCCTCTTCCGCTTCCACTCCGCGACCGGCTCCTACGATCCGGACAGCGGCGAGTTCCGCGCGGCCTTCGCCGGCGGCGTCACCTTCCAGGGCCACCAGAAGCCCGACGGAAGCTACGAACTCGACCTGAGCGTCAGCAACCCCACCGTGAAGATCGCGGGCGGCGCCGGCACCCTCTACGTCGACGTGACCAGCAAGGCCAAGGGCACCGGCGCGGTCAGCACCCGGTCCCAGGTCCCCTTCGCCACCCTCGGCCTCGGCGGGATCGACATGTCGGGCGGCGCCAGCCCGCTCACCCTCACCAACGTCCCCGCCACCTTGACCGACCAGGGCGCGCAGTCCTTCGCCGGCTACTACGCGGCCGGCGCCGCGCTCGACCCGATCTCGCTCTCGGCCGACGTCCTCGCCGCCGCGGGAGCCGCGCGGAGCCCGGGCGCGCTGCCCAGCGCTCCGGCCGTCTCCGCCCCCGCCCCCCAGGGCGCCTTCGCCGACGCCGCCGTGGACTGGGGCGTCCGGCGCACCTTCCGCGAGTACGTCACCGGCTCGATCGGCCAGGGCAAGTGGACCCTCGCCGACGGTGCGCAGGACGGCGGCGCGCTCTTCCGCTTCCCGCAGGGCAAGGGCGCGTACGACGGCGCGAAGGGCACCCTGGACGCGGCCTTCGCGGGCAGCGTCCGGTTCACCGGGGCCCACCTCGACCTCAAGCTCGCCGCGGTGCGCGTCAGGATCGAGAACGGCAAGGGCGTCCTGACCGCCGACGCCACCACCGCGGGCAGGACCGAGAACGCCGTCGCCCTCGCCGAGTTCGACGCCAAGGGGCTCAAGGTCGACGAGAAGAACCCCGGGCTCGCCGTCCTCACCGAGGCCCCCGCGACCTTGACCGAGGGCGGGTCCAAGGTCTTCGGCTCGATGTACAAGGCGGGCACCGAGATGGACCCCGTCTCGCTCGCCGTCGCGCTCGACGCCACGGCGCGGCTGCCGGCCCTGCCCGACCTGGGCTCGACGGCCTCGCCCACCCCGGCGGCCGCTGCCCCGCAGGGCGCCACCCCCGCCCCGGCGGGAGCCGCCGACGAGGTCGCGTCCGCCTCCTCGATCGGCACGGAGACCTACGTCGCCCTCGGCGCGGCCGTCCTGGTCCTCGCCGGCGGCGCCGCCTTCCTGTTCGTCCGCAAGCGCCGTACGGCCGCGGCCGACCCGGCGGGCACCCCCGCGGCCGACTGACGCGCACGCCCCTTCCCGCGCTCCTTCCCCCTTCCTTTCCCTCCCAGGAGTCCTCAGCCATGTCCTCCCACCGTCGCCCGATCGCCGTCGCGGCCGCCGTCGTCACCGCCGCCGCGCTCGGCACCACCGCCTTCGTCCTGCCCGCGACGGCGGTGGGCTCCGCCTCCGCCTCCGCCGCCGGGCCCGCCGCGGAGAAGGCCGCCCCCGTCCCGATCGTCAACGGCACGCTGACCTGGGGGGTGCTGGAGCGCTACCGCGCCTACGTCCTCGGCATGGCCAAGGGTGAGATCACCGTGGCGGACGGGGCCGTGAAGAACGCCGACAACACCTTCACCTTCGGCTCGGCCACCGGCCAGTACGACAAGGACGGGGGCCACGTCGTCACCGCGGCCTTCAAGGGCAGCGTCACCTTCAAGTCCACGCTGCACGGCTTCGAGGTGACCGTCGGCAACCTGCGCTTCGACACCGGTACGGGCGTCCTGACCGGCGACGTCAAGAAGAACGGGGTGGCGAGCGCCGGCGTCCCGCTGGCCGCGGTGGGCTTCACCGGGCCGGTGATGGACAAGCTGACCACCAAGCTCACCAAGGAGTTCGCGGACCAGCTCGGTTCGGCGGACTACGCGGGCCTCGCGGGCGACCCGCTGTCCTCCCGGCTGGAGTTCCCGAAGCCGTCCCCGTCCCCGTCGTCCTCGTCGTCGCCCTCCACCTCGGCCTCGGCCTCGACCTCCGCGTCCCCCTCCACCTCTCCCTCCACCTCTGCCTCGCCCTCCTCCCCGGTCTCCTCCTCGCCCTCCCCGTCGGCCGACGGCCCGCGGCAGATCCTGGGCGGCAAGCTGACCTGGGGCCTGAAGGAGTCCTTCCGCGGCTACGTCCTCAAGGGCAAGGGCACGGTCACCCCGGCGGACGGCGCGGTCAAGAACGGCGACACCTTCGACTTCACCGCGGGCAAGGGCACGCTGGACACCAAGACCCGCAAGCTCGACGCCTCCTTCGCGGGCAACCTGCGCTTCCAGTTCGCCGACCACCACATCGACATGACCTTCGCCAACCCGCGGATCACCGCCGAGGGCGAGACGGGCGTGCTGATCCTGGACGTGAAGACGCCCACGCTCGACAAGAAGGCCGTTCCCTTCGCGACCCTCAGCCTCCCGAAGGCCGACTACAAGGCGGCGAACGGGGTGCTCGCCCTCAACGGCGTCCGCGCCGCCCTCACCCAGGAGGGCTCGGCCGCCTTCCTCAACGGCTCCGCGTCCATGTACCCGAAGGGCGAGCGCTTCGACGACATCAACCTCGCCGTCAGCGTCGACAAGGACGCCACCCTGCCCGGCGGTACGGGCGGCACCACCGCCGGCTCCGGCACCACGGGCGGTACGGGCACCACCGGCGGCACGGGCGGTACCGCGGGCGGCGGCAGCGTCGGCGGCTCGGCGGGCGGCAACCTCGCCTCCACCGGCGCCGAAGTCCCCGCGGGCGCCCTGCTCGCCGTCTCCGGCGCGGTGATCGCGGCCGGCGCGGGCGCGGTGTTCGTGGCCCGCCGGCGCCGGACCCTGCGCGGCTGAACACCGCCCGTGTTTGAATGCCCGCGTGAACGATCTCGACGTACTCAAGGTGTTCTGCGCGGGCGACGGGCGGTACGGGAACCTGCTGGGCGTCGTGCGCGACGGCGCCAAGTACCCCGATGACGCGGCCCGACAGGCGCTGGCGGCCGAACTCGGCTACAGCGAGACGGTGTTCGTCGACGACCCCGAACGCGGGGTCGTCGACATCCGGACCCCCGGCACCCGGATGGCCTTCGCCGGACACCCCCTGGTCGGGGTGGCCTGGCTGCTGGACATCGAGGAGCTGAGGCCGCCCGCGGGCGCCGTATGGGCCCGCGACGACGGGGAGTTCACCTGGATCACGGCCCGCGCCGAATGGGTCGGGGGCAAGCGGACCGAGCAGTACGCGAGCGCGGCCGAGGTCGAGGCGCTGCCTGCCCCGCCGCCGGGCGAGGGCTGGTTGTACGCGTGGGCCTGGGAGGACGAGCGGGCGGGCCGGATCCGGGCCCGAGGCTTCCCGCGCCGGCCCGACGGGGCGATCGTCGAAGACGAGGCGACGGGCTCGGCGGCGCTCCTGCTGACGGCCCAGCTGGACCGGGCCCTGAACATCACGCAGGGCGCGGGCTCCCAGATCCTCACCGCCCCGGGACCCGACGGCACGATCGACATCGGCGGCCGGGTCCGCTTCGCGGACTGAGGCGGACCGAGACGGACCGAGACGGACTGAGTACGCGAGCGGCCCGGACTGAGTACCAACGCCCTCGGCAGGATGACCGTCGGTCGGGTCCCATGGGGGCATGAACCCGATCCCGAGCGCGCCCCGCGCCACCGCCGGCATCCAGGAGCGCCCGCTGGCGCCCGCGCTCTTCACCGTCCTGGTGCTGGTGGCCTCGGCGTACGGGTACGCGGGCTCGTACCTGCGGGACGCCCCGGCCTGGCTCGCTCTGGGGTACGCGCTTCCGCTCGGCCTGGCGCTGTCCACCTGGTTCCCGCGGCGCGCCCCGCGGCTGAGCGCCGGCCGCACCGCGGCGGGCATCGCGGGCGTCGTCCTGGCGCTGACCTACGCGAAGGCCGTCGAGGCGGTCCTGTTCGTCCTCGCGATCGGCCTGTGGCTGGTCCACGGGGACTAGAGGCGCGTCCGGTACGGGGGAGGGGGCGGTGCGGGGCTCAGGCGCTGAGGGGGAACTGGGCGCCCAGCTCGCGGAAGACCGCTCCGTTGAAGTCGAAGGCGCGCTTGCACTCGTCGATGATGCGCTGCTTCTCCAGGTCGTCCGCGGCGATCGCGTCCAGCAGCTCGCGGTAACCGCGCTTGAAGGCCGGCGGGTTGGCTATGGCCTCGAAGACGTAGAACCGCACGCCGTCGCCCTTGCGCGCGAAGCCCCAGGTGCGCTCGGCCTTGTCGCGGATGATCTGGCCGCCGGAGAGGTCGCCGAGGTAGCGGGTGTAGTGGTGGGCGACGTACCCGCCGGGCCACTCGGCGGCGCAGGCGGCGACCCGGTCGGCGTACGCGCGGGTCGCCGGCAGGGCCGCCACGCCCTCGCGCCAGTCGGGGCCGAGCAGGTGGGCGAGGTCGCGCTCGATCTCGGCGACGCGCATCAGCTCGGGCTGGATGAAGGGGCCCGCGACCGGGTCGTCCTTGAGGGACTCGGCCGCGTCCTCCAGCGCCCGGTACACGAACCAGAGCTGCTCGGTGTAGCGGGTGTAGGCGTCGACACCGAGCCTGCCGCCGAGCAGGTCGCTCATGAACGACGACGTCTCGGCCTCCGTGTGCTGCTCGTGCGACGCGACGCGGATGACCGTAGAGAAGGCGTCCAAGACGGACCTCCAGAGACCGGGGGCGGGGAAGGGGTACGACCGATCTTCCTACTTAGGCTTACCTAAGTCAATCGGTTACCGACGTCCTGTCGGTAAAAATGTACGCCTTGCCCGCCGCCCTGTCAGGAGGGCGTTCGAAGGCACCCCACGGCACCCCCTACGGCAGCGTGAGGATCTCCGCCCCGGTGTCCGTCACCACCAGCGTGTGCTCGAACTGGGCCGTGCGCTTGCGGTCCTTCGTGACGACGGTCCAGCCGTCCTGCCACATGTCGTACTCGTGGGTGCCCAGCGTCAGCATCGGTTCGATGGTGAAGGTCATGCCGGGCTCGATGACGGTGGTGGCGTGCGGGCTGTCGTAGTGCGGGACGATCAGGCCGGAGTGGAAGGACGAATTGATGCCGTGCCCGGTGAAGTCGCGGACCACGCCGTAGCCGAAGCGCTTGGCGTACGACTCGATGACGCGGCCGATGATGTTGATCTGGCGGCCCGGCTTGACCGCCTTGATCGCGCGGTTCAGCGACTCGCGGGTGCGCTCGACCAGCAGGCGCGACTCCTCGTCGACGTCGCCGCACAGGTAGGTGGCGTTGTTGTCGCCGTGCACGCCGCCGATGTAGGCCGTGACGTCGAGGTTCACGATGTCGCCGTCACGCAGCACCGTGGAGTCCGGGATGCCGTGGCAGATGACCTCGTTGACGGAGGCGCAGAGGGACTTGGGGAAACCCCGGTACCCCAGGGTCGACGGGTAGGCGCCGTGGTCGCACATGTACGCGTGCGCGACCCGGTCCAGCGCGTCGGTGGTCACCCCGGGGGCGATCAGCTTGGCGGCCTCCTCCATCGCCTGCGCGGCGATGCGGCCGGCGATGCGCATCGCCTCGATGGTCTCGGCCGACTGCACCTCCGGTCCGGTGTACGGAGTGGGCGCGGGCTTGCCCACGTACTCGGGCCGGCGGATGTTTCCGGGAACGGAAAGGGCGGGGGAGAGCTCGCCTGGAACGAGCAGCGACTGGCCAGACATGCGAACGAGTGTATCCAGCGGTGATCGGGCAAGCTGGCGACAGAGGAAGGAGCGTCGAATGGCTCTGTTCAAGAAGCGCCAGGTGGGCAAACCGGGCGAGTGGTACTACTGCCTCGTCCACAAGAAGGTCGAGGAGGGGCCGGAGTGCCCGGCGAAGGACCGCTTCGGTCCCTACGCCACGCCCGAGGAGGCGAACCACGCGATGGAGACCGCCGAGGAGCGGAATCTGGAGTGGCAGAACGACCCCAAGTGGAACGACAAGACCCGGGAAGAGGGGGAGGGCGACAGCACTTCCTAGGTCCTGTCGTCAAAGTGCCGTCTGCCTCGCGGCGTCTGGCACGCACTCTCGCCGCACCGGGCGAAAGCCAAGTACGTCCAGTACGCGGGCTTCCGCCCGGCACGGCGAGAGCACGCACCAGACGCCGCGG